>JAAZJH010000030.1 GCA_012800435.1 Clostridiaceae bacterium
ACTTTCACCGGACTTGATCAAACGGATTTTTATGCTAACCCTTATACGTTCTTCGTGGTGGAAGGCAGTTTGGATACGGAGAATCAATTCATCGAAGGTAATCCCCCGAACTACGAACTGACAACGATAGGCGACAGCCTGACTCTGACGAACACTTACAAGATCCCCGCGAATGGTAGTTTCGAAGCCACTAAAGTTTGGGTGAACGGCACCGAGGTACCGAAGCCTGCCGTATGGTTCCAGCTACACCGCAGAGTTGTCGACACCGAGACTTGGGAACCTGTGCCGGGTGTTACGCCGTTGCAGCCGGTGCCTACGTCTCCTTCCCCCTACACCGTCACTTGGATCGATTTAGAAGAAACAGACTCCGCCGCACAGGACTACGAATTTGGTGTGGTGGAAGGCATTTACGACGGTACGACCTTTACACCCGGCAGTCCGAGTCCGTTTGACACGGTGACCGGCGAATACACCGATACGATTACCAACACGTATAACCCGCCTGCGGACGCGACATTCACCGCTACCAAAACGTGGGAAGGCGGACCAGTCATAAACAAAACAGCCGTAGCACTTGATTTGTACCGCCATAGCATCAATGTGACGGAGGAACTGGTTACAGGGGTCACCCCTCAAATCACCGGTGAATCGCCCACATACACATACACATGGGAAAATCTGGTCTCACGGGACAACAAAGGTGTGCTATACACCTTTACCGTGAAGGAACGGGATGAAGATGCAGACAACAATGTAACCATCAATGGCAGTGTCTACAAAGTGACCTACGACACCGATAAAAAGAACGTCACCAACACGTACCAGATACCTAAGGATAAGAATGTCACCGCCACCAAGAAATGGGAGAACGGTTCGAACGTCAGACCGGGCATCTGGTTCAAGCTGCAGCGCCGCACACCCGGAGGCACTTGGCAGGATGTTCCCGGAACCAATGCCGAACATGTTCCCGCAGGACTTTCCGTCACTTGGACAGGTCAAGAACGCACTAACTTTAACGGGATCGAGTGGGAATACTCCGTCATTGAGGGGAAGCTGGTAGAAAATGCATTCAACAAATGGACACCTGATCATTTCACACTTTCAGGACAGGGTACTCTTAACCTAACAAACACCTACACCATCCCGACCGATACTGTCGTCGCCAAAAAGGAATGGAAAAATGGCCCTCCCACTAAGCCAACGGTGTGGTTCAAACTGCAACGCGCTATTCCCGGCGGTGAACCGGAAGATATTCCTTCCGGAGAAGCAGGAAGCGCTATCTTGAGACTGCTGCCCGGCGTATTGAGCGTCCAATGGGAAAATGTCAAACAGACGGATATTGACGGCAAAGCCTATACATTCAGCATTGTGGAAGGTATAGTGAACGAAGCTACGCAGGAATTTTCCGCCGGTCTCCCGGCAAGCTACGAATATGCTCCAACCCCGATGACCGGTTCGCTTGGTGTCGTAAACATCTACACCAGTCCCACCGGCAGCAAAACCACAAAGAAGATCTGGGCAGGCGGCGGGCCGCAGCCCTATCCGGAGGTCTGGCTGCGTCTGGAACGCACGATCAGCCCTACTTCACCGTTTGAGGTGGCGGGCGAGCCAATTAAGGTAATTATGCCCGACGGCAGCACAGAGAGCGATCCTGTTACATGGCATAATGTTGCACTAAAAGATGACAACGGTACGCCATACTACTTCCGTGTAATAGAAGGCACGATGGAAGGTAGCACCTTTACACCCGGTACTCCCGCTAACTATGTGAGCGACTCCGGGCCGATTGATCTGGGGCAAGGTCTGAATGTAACCAACACTTGGCAGATGTTTGATTTGTCAGTTGAGGTCATCTGGGATGGCGCGCCGGCGGAGGCTTACGGCCTGCCCGCCAATACGTCGACGTTGTCCCTTTATCGGTGGCATGAAGGCGAATCTCAACCCGATGAGCCGTTGGGTTCTGTTACCCTGAAAGGCAACGACGTGAATGTTCCGGTACCGGAATTCGGCGGACGTGTCATAACAAATGGCTGGAATGTTACAGTGGCCGACCTGCCTAAGAACAACCCTGTTAGCGGCAAACCCTACGTCTATTCGGTGGAGCAAACTGGCTATTCTGCCATTTATACGGCAACATCCTCGGTGCACGAAGGCAGAGATTGGACGTTCACCAACACGTTTGATAAGACAACCGTCGAAGTGTTCAAAAAGTACGAGCAAACAACGGTGCGACCTCCAGTTACCATCGTATTGTTCCAAAATGGCGTGGAGTTTTACAAATTTAAATTGGACGGCCATCCCGACGGCTCGCCCGATAGTGGCGAACCCTACGAGAAGGAAGCCGGCCGCCTGATCTTGCCCAATCTGCCTACAAGAACTCTGGCCGGGGCAGATGCCGTATATACCGTGACAGAGCTCATTCCGGATGACATTCCGTTTCCCTATCAGCGTGTCATTACCGGCAATGCCACAGATGGCTTCCTGATCACCAACACCTACAACAACGGTCGTTTCACTGCCTTCAAGCGATGGAACATCGGTCAAACGCCCCTGCCGGAGAGTGGCGTCACCTTCGAGCTGTGGCGCTGGGTATCGGGTAGCGGCCAACATTACGATGAAAAAATGGTCGGTTATAACGGCACTATGGACGGCAACGTTGACACCGAAGAGACTGTCCATGACCAAGATCAAAATGTCCGCGGTATAGAGAACAGGGAATGGGAATACACTTGGTTCAACCTGCCACTTAACGGCGATCATGAAGACGATCCGACAAAACCGGTAGAATACACCTATTTTGTCAAGGAAGTGCCGTTGGGCAACGACTATATCATTGATACAGTTTCATCCTCCAGTGTAATGATCAAGAACGTCGCGCTGAAGACAGATTTCACCGCACGAAAGGTGTGGGGCGGCGAGCCCAAACCGGAAGTATATTTACAGCTGATGCGCTCAAGTGGTTCGGGTCCTGCTGATACCATCGGCGAACCAGTAAAGCTTGATGGCGTAGCGGATGATGTAGCGGCAGGTCAATCTGGTGAACTGAGAGCATGGTACTACACATGGACCAATCTGCCCCGCTTCCCTGTGATTGTAGAAGAAGGCATAGAAAAACCGGATATTAATAATCCTTACACCTACACTGCAAAAGAGGTGAACTCCGACGGATTTGACTTCACTCCGGATGGCTATGCCCGCTACGATAATAACTCTAACCGCATCATTAACATTCAACTTTCGGACGTAAAAGCCTCCAAAATCTGGGTGGGCGGCGACGTTCAACGGACTAATAACATCGGACCTGAGACGTACCTGACCCTTTACCGCAGAACCGTGTTCCAAGAAGAGGAAGAGGCTACTGTCGTTCCTGATGCCGATCTTGGAGGTCAGTCGGCTACCAAGCCTGTTGCCATGATCGGTGTAAAGAACAGCCCCGAAACGGTTACCGTTGTCTGGGAAAATATGCCTTGGGGCACCAAAGAGGGCATTCAGTACATCTATTCCGTCGTGGAAACTGACGTCGACGGCAATGCGAAAACCGTTTGGCAGGATGCGGATGACCCGCAACTGTACATCTACAACACCACTTACGATGAAAATGATCCGCTGAAGGTAACCGACACCTTCAAGAGCCCCACTCGCGAAGTGCTTGTCACCAAGGTCTGGCTGGATGAAAACGAAAATCCCATCACGGACAACAGCAAGTTGCCTGAAAGCCTTGTGATTAAGCTCACAGGCAGTGACGACAGCAGTAATGTCCACAATCTCGTCTCGAATCTTGTCGGCAATTGGGAGCACACCTTTACCGACCTGTACAAATTCGACAGTACAGGTAAAGAGATCACCTACATCCCGATCGAAACCATGCCGTTGGGCTACACATTGAAAGAAACAACCGGCGATATGACAGAAGGTTTCACCTTGACGAACCTGTACACACCCGGCAAAGTAGCCGTTCAGGTGGCAATGGACTGGGATGATGGAAATGACCAAGATGGCTTCCGTCCGGACAGTGTGACGATTAGACTGCTTGCAGACGGCGTTGACACGATGCGAACGATCGACTTGACCAAAGTGAATCATTGGACAAGTGCGTTCACCGGGCTGGATCAGTTTAAAACCTCCGGCGAGGAAATCGTTTACACCATTGAAGACGTCACGATCGCGGAATATGCGACAACCGTCACGCAAGAGAACGATGCTCCGCCGGTATTTACGGTCAAGAGCTATCACGAGCCGGAAACGGTCGATGTCACCGTTAACGACATCATCTGGATGGACGAAAACGATCTCGACGGCATAAGACCCGCAAGCGTTATGATCCGCCTGTTTAAGAATAATGAGGAGTATGCCTCAAAGAGCATTACAGCGGCGGACGGCTGGACTTGGACCTTTATGGATATGCCAAAACGTGAAGCAGGCGAACTCATCACCTACACCATCGAAGAAGATGCTGTTTTTGAGTACACAACGACGATTGATGGCGACTCAGTAAGTGGTTTTGAAGTGACGAATATGTACACGCCGATCAGGCTGGAAGGCGATGTCACGATCTCTTGGGATGATGCCGATGATCAAGCCGGATTGAGGCCGCCATCAGTCACCGTCAAACTCTATGCCGATGGAAAAGATACGGGCAAGACACTGATTCTAACAAAAGCTGATCAATGGACTGGCGCGTTCACTGATTTGCCGAAGTACAAGAATGGCAAAGAAGTGACCTATACGGTTGAAGACGTACCGATAAACAAATATCAATCCTCAGTTTCAGGAGGTCTGGTGAAAGGATTTGTTATAATCAAACGTCACACACCGAGTAGTATCTTGCCGATAACAGGCGAATATCAATACCACAACCACAGTGCGCAGCACGGTATCTACCTGATGCTTCTATCACTGGGTGCAATCTTGCTGATCGCTCGAAGGAGAAAACGCGATCATGCTGATTGCTCGAAGAAGAAAACGCGATCATGCTGATTGCTTGAAGAAGGAGAAATGAGTTTTACGGCTAAAGTTATGACATCAGGATCTGACAACTTGCTTGACCACTAAAGCGGCCACGTGCCTAATAACCGGAACACCTGCTAGATCGCTCAAACGGGTTGGCCTAGCAAATAGAACAACATGTCCGACCGCTAAAACTACATTACCAAAACAATTTTCAAGAGGGAGTTGAAAAGTTCTATGATCCCCCCTCAAGTAGGACAGTAAAAAATAAAACCTACTTGGGGGAGCATAGCAAAAGCGATCAGCTCCCTCTTCCAATATAAGCGCTCATTTTTCCTTTCCCCTTCTCCTAAAATGCTCTAGTTTGGATAGGCTGAATAGTGTTTTAACATGTCATGGAGAACTATCGCTGTTTTTCACGATATCATCGGAGGGACAGATATTTTTTGATATGCAATTAAAAGACGATTCTCGATATCCCGTACATCTCTTTTTGCATATGTACATCTCTTTACATGACATCACTTTCGATTGTTTCAGAAAACAGTTCATCGACAATTTCTTCGGATTTTTGCAAGCAGGAAAAGGGCACATATACTTTGCAATGTTCCATCATAAGGCCAACCTTTAATGCCATACCCATGCCCATTCTTTTCTTAAGAACGACAGGGATGCCATTGTTTTTTAAGGCCTCTGCCAACATTTCTGCCCACATCATCTGCTTCTCGCAGAGGAAACAAGCATCATTGGATAGAGGCTCCCTCACCTTTTTCCTGCCGCAAACGGGACATTGATCACCCTCAAAAGCAATCTGGCAATCCCCACAATACAAAACCCTCACACTATCACCTTCTCTTAGCAAAAATTAAACCGCATAAACAGACGCCACTTTCTTTGCGAATTATCCATATTCAATGTTGTTTTCATACATATCCATTATTTTATAAGACATAAATAATTTAAAACAGGACTCGCCATTACGTAGATCCATTCCTGTAATCCCTTGTATTTTTTCTATACGGTATGCAATTGTATTTCTATGGATACCGAGTTTCTTTGCGGTCGCTGCCATATTTTGACCGGTATTAAGATATTCATACAATGTTTCATAATATTGTGTTCCTAACGCATTATCATATTCTGTAATTTTTAACAGTTCTGGATAACACAAATCCTTTAAATTAATATTTCTATCAATACAAGATAAAAGACAATAAAAGTAATAGTCATGATACCTAAATAAACGGGAATCTGCATTCATTGCATTTCCAATTGCCAAAGCTTTTTTAGCCTGAAAGTAGTGTTTTCTTATACCAATAATATCTTCGAATTTAGAACTTAAACTAGCTTTAAGATTATTATCATTCAAAAGATCAATAAGTGTACCTTCTTTTGTCTCCAGCTCTTTTGAATTTGCAAAATTGAGAAGCAATATAAGATTCTGATCGTGTTCAAGTATTAAGCACGTTGGAAATAGCGTTTTAAAATATTGTTTTAAAAATTCAACAATACGAAAATTAACATCATTGAGTGCAACAATTAATATGTATAGATCGTTGTATAGTCTCAGATTTAATAATTTGATTCTTTCTTCAATTATTTCAACTTGCGTAACATTACCTATAATTAGATCTAATAGAATTTTTTTATTCATTCCTCCAATAACATTAGAAAATTTCTTATTTCTTTGCAGCTCAATCGAAATAACATCACATAATATAGCAGCGATCTCAATGTCTTCATTCCTAAATTTCCGATTGCTTTCCATAACTCCAAGAATGGCGACCATTTTATTATTGATAGATATTTTTCCATGTATTCTTCTTAAGTCTTGGGCAAAACCGTAATCTGTGATAATTGGCATTGAGCTGTTTGCTATTTTATCCACTAATTTATCTTTTATTGTCATTAAAACAATTTCATTAGGCGTATAATCATACTTGATCATATTCTCCCATGAGGGGTCATCTACCTCAACGGATGAATAATACCCCATAAGCTTACGGGAAGCATCTGCAAGAATTACCGGGTTTTCCAATAATTCTGAACCTATTCGAATAATATTGTTTAATCCTTTTTCCTTAGTTAATGAACGAAGCAGGTAAGAAGTGCTTTCCGAGATCCTCCTACTTGCTGTGAATACTTCTTTCACGTCATTTAACAATTCAAGAGCGTTTGTTTCGGCATGGACTTCTGCAGCATCTGCACTAAGTGTTGAAAAATCAAAGCATGAGTCGTTGATTAAAAGAAGTCCAATATTGCTAATTTTTCTGATATTGTCGGGAAGTGAAGAAGTTTTGCATACATAAATAACATTATTCATTAATTCTGATTGGCCATTGTGCATGAGAGCAACATCAAAATAACTTGAATGCGTTTTAATAAATATATTAATTTTGTAGTCAGGTAATCTCGTTACTAAATCAGTTAAAGTAAGCAAAGCAAAAA
>JAAZJH010000031.1 GCA_012800435.1 Clostridiaceae bacterium
CGCTCAGGCGGTATTGGAAAAGAACAACGCTAACGAAGACTGATCCCCAACGCCTTCTCTAATTCTGGAAGACGTCCACGGTTGTTGTTGAGCTGGTTGCACGCCTGAAAGAGCTGCGGACCGGGTGCCGTGTTGGCTTCAATGATCATGGGACCTTTCTCCGTGACGGCGACATCCCAGCCAATCCAATGGCTCGCGCAACGCTCTGCCGCCTCAAGACACATATTGACCGATTCTTGAAAAAAGGGGTATTTGAAGCCTTTGAATACAAATCCTGTCAGAGGGTTCTCCGGGAAAATTTGTGCTTCCGGGTAATACGTGAAGTAATCGTAGATCACCGTGCCATCTGAACCCAACAAGGTGTAAGCACCGCCTTGTGAAGCGTTATCTAGAGTGCCGCCTGTGACGGAAATGCGAGATACATTGAACGGTACGCTGAGAGTGCCGTCGACGTGACGGGCGGTAAAAACCCGCAACGTGTTGACAGAACTTGCCGACAGCTTCGAGACGTCCGGGTGTTGTCTGATAGGCTCTTCAACGATCTCGAATCCTTTTTCACGAAGATGATGATATAAATCCTCATCCGATAAATCGCTGAAATCGCTTCGACATTTTTTCAAAACGTTATCGCCACCTGTGCCGTGAGGCGCTTTTATGAAGAAACAGTCGTGCTTCTCGAGGAAAGACAAAAACGACGACAGCGTGTCAACTCGAAGGTCGAGAGCGTCGATGTGACGAAAATCACTGAAGTGTCGGATGAAAGAGCCTTTGTCGCCAAAGAAATCCATCTCTTCTTTCGATACGCCCCGTTTTTCTGTAATGATCGGATAATGGCGATATACACAAACAAAAGATTCACGGTAATCGCGGCTGCGGTTCTCGGCAAAGTTATAAGCAAAATACTCGACGTAGTTGTACTTTTCTACGTAACAGATCGCAAGATCGATGAATAGCGAAAAATAGGAGCGCTTGGACTTGCAACGCGCCTGTTTTATAAGGGGAATGAGTCTATTCCAGTTCATAGGCGATAATCCTCTCTTCGAAAGAAGATTTTATCACACATATGGTACATTATTTTTTGAAAGGTGCGCACAAAAGATCAACACCGTTCGACACAAAAGCGATTGTTCCGCTTTTGAAACACAAGTGTGAAGGGGGCTGTCATGAAAGACTGCAAATGTACGCACGGTCACAATAAGGAAGGCACCGCTGTAATGCATAATCAGGATCACTTCGATCACAAAGGCGCTCATCGCTACTCGGCTGCTGTGATTACCGTTAGCGATAAGGCATCGCGCGGCGAGCGCGAGGACACGAGCGGACCGGCTCTGTCACGCATCCTCTCAGAATACGGATGGGATGTGATTTATAAAAACATTGTGTCTGATGATGCAGACCGTATTTGCATGGAACTGACACATTGTGCCGACAAGCTCGGCGCCGCTTTGATTCTAACCAGTGGCGGCACCGGGTTTTCGCCGCGGGACGTTACGCCGGAGGCGACGATGGCCGTTGTTGAGCGCGTGGTCCCCGGCATTCCTGAAGCCATGCGTGCCGCTAGCATGAAGATCACGCCACATGGCTGCTTGTCTCGCGTTGTGGCAGGGATTCGCAAGAAATCTCTTATCGTCAATCTTCCGGGAAGCGAGAAGGCAGCTCGAGAAAATCTGCTATCCGTTATCCGGCCGATCCGTCACGGGGTAGACATGTTGCTTTCTGACGGTTCCGCCGACTGCGGCGCGCCTACGGCACGGATTGTCGCCGTGTGCATTAGCGAGAGGAAAGGGCAACAAAAACGCGCTGTCAATGAAGTGTCGTTGGTTGCAGAATATGGTATTGAAGGTGACGCTCATGCCGGAAAGTGGCATCGGCAGGTCAGTCTTCTCGGCGAGGAAAGTGTTGCGAAGCTTCAAGAGCGCATCGATTTTAAATTAAAACCGGGAGATTTTGCTGAAAATATTCTTACGCGAGGACTAACTCTCTATGAACTTCCCGTCGGAACACGCTTGCTGGTTGGAAATGCGCTCTGCGAAGTGACTCAGATCGGCAAAGCGTGCCACGAAGACTGCGCGATACGTAAAGCCGCAGGTGATTGCGTGATGCCTCGCGAGGGCATTTTTGTCAAAGTGTTGAAGGACGGCACTGCCCGGGAAGGCGATAGCGTTCGCGTCGTGTCAAAACCGATGGAAGAAGGTCTGCCCGGCTGAAAGAAAAACGAAGCTGACAGAGGGTATTCTCCCTGATACATCCGAAAAATGATACCGACGGAGAATGACCCCTTCACGTTTTATTCAGACAGACAATTTATTAAGGAACGCCCGCGCTTGCGCAGGATCGTTAAAACGTTCAGTTGCGACGCTCCAGCTTTCTCAGGAACGCCCGCGCTTGCGCAGGATCGTTCACAATGATCGCCGTGGCTCGTTGGCGAGAAGCAGCACGAAGCTGTCGTTCGGTTGTTGCCGTCCAGTAGCGCACGGTAAAATCGCGGCGCAGGAGAGACCGCGTGAAGCCCGGACGAAAGACGTTGAAAATGTGAGGATGAATGGCGTCTATGTTGTGTTCTATCGCGCATCGGATATCTGCTCGCTTAGGCCGCTTTGCAAGATAGCCGCAACGCAAATCCGGTGCCAGTTCTTTCATGCGAATAACGCTCTCGAGAGAAAAAGACGATGCGATTACACGATGTCGCATATCGCGGTCATCTATTAAACGCAAGACATCCTCCTCGAGACCCTGTATCGGAATGACGCTGTTTTTCAGTTCAACGTTAACGTCAAGAGAGGTCGTCTTGAGCCAGTCAAGCACATCATCCAGTGCAGGCGCTTGTTGTGGTCCATGCTCAGGAAAGTGTGCCGCGATGTCCAACATGCAAAGTTCTTCCCACGACAGATCTTTTACCCAAAGCGATTGGCCTGAGAGGCGCTCAAGGTTTTCGTCATGCACGACCACAATTCTGCCGTCTCGCGTGCGCTGAACGTCAAGTTCAATCCCGTCAGCGCCCGCTTTTTCAGACTCGTAAAACGCCAACATCGTATTTTCAGGATACTGGTCGGATGCGCCGCGATGCGCGAATATTTTAATCGCTTTATTATTGTTCACTTCTTACGTCATATCTTAAGAAGACTCGCCGACTGTTTCAGACGGAACTTTTGCTTCGCCGTGACGGACAAAGATCGTTGCCATAAGCGCTAGCGCGAAGAAAATGACGGCATAAGGAAAGAGCACGTTGTAGTTATCGGTGAGGTCGCGAATCCAACCAAACAGAATCGGGCTGATTATCGAGGCAGAGAATGAAAAGAAGTAATAGTAGCCCGTGAACCGTCCGATCTGATCGATAGATGCAAGCTCTACAACCATGGGGAGAGAATTGATATTGACGCAAGCCCATCCGAATCCGGCGCAGGCAAGCAGAGCAAGGACAACGTATTTTTTGATGGCAAGCGATTCTGCGGCCACAATATCTACGCCAAGAGTCGTCAGCAACGGGTTGATGAAGACCATCGGGGCGAGGAAGAGCAAGAGCATAATCAGGCCGAGAATGATTGTTCTTTTGCGACCGAACCGACCGGCAATGATACCCGCCGGAACAGCAAAGAGTACAAATGTGATTGAGAAAGCCGTCAGCATCATGGTAGCGGTTCCGTTATCGACGTGAAGCGTCTTTTGCGCAAAAAGCGTAAAGAAGGTTTCGATAGCGTTATAGGCACAGAACCAGAAGAAAATCGCGGAGAGCAAAAGCAAGAGACTGCGTCGTTCCGGAGCTGTCAGCTTCCGTTTTGTTTCAATCTTAGCCTTTGAATCGTCTTCCTCCTCTTCGTCTTCGAGAGTAGCCATGAATTCTCTTGCGGTAAGGCGACGCCCGATATTTTCGCGTTGCGCACGCCGCCAAGCTTCAGCAACAGGCTCGCGTACAAAAAACATGAGGAAGACCAGCGCCAAAATCATGATGACCGAGCCCATTCCGAATGCCATCCGTCCCGATGGATCAAAAAGATTGGTCAGTTTGCCTCCAATCAGGAAGGCGATAATTGCTCCGATTCCGCCCATCAGGTTGATGACCCCGTTCGCTTTACTGCGAAGCGGGCGAGGGGTCACATCAGGCATCAACGCGATAACGGGAGACCTCCAAAGCGCCATGAGCAGGTTGAAACAGATGATGAACGTCATCATGATGGCCAATGATTTTGCCCAAGGGATCAGGAAGAAGAAAAGTGCTGATAGCGGGAGACCGACCATAATCCAAGGCATCCGACGGCCAAACCGCGTAAATGATCGGTCGCTGAACGCGCCGACCAAAGGTTGAAAAACGATCCCGAAGAAGTTGTCGATCGTCATAATGGTGCCGATGACGGTTGTCGTCAAAGCAAACCGCTGCTCAAGCAGCAAGGGCACCAATGCGTTATAAAGGCTCCAAGCAAGCGAGCTTGCCAAAAAGCCGAATCCGATCAGAGTCGTCTTTTTGTAGTCAAGCCGTTCGGCTTTATTCGTCATACGTGATCCTCCCAGTGTCTTCTTGCGGATGACGCTTATTCCTTCTGTGGCAATGCGCCACCCGTCGAATAGTTTTGCTTTTATTAAAAACGTTGTGTTCGAGCGATGCTAATGTGCGCTTTAGTGTTCGAGTGATGCTAATGTGCGCTTTAGTGTTGGAAAAGCGCTCTATTGCAAGTATCATAGCAGTTAAAGATTAATCATGGCGGTCCGATAGACAAACAGTTCCATCACGATGGCAAGCGCCGCGAAGACGACCGCAGTCACGACACGTAAGATGGCAACATGTAAGGGCATTTTTCCTTGTGAGCGCTCAATCAATAAAAAAACGTAATGTAGGACAACATTCGCCACAAACCATGCGGCGGGAATGAGAAAGAGTTCCCACCTCGATCCCGGCATCTTTGCTTCTGCAAAAGGATACACGCGCGAGGGCAAACTCTCCGGCATTAAGAAAAAGAGCGGGATTGCCGTAATAAAGGGCGCAATGGCAAAGAACCAGAAAATCAAGTACACAAAACTGCGATCTATCACGGTTTCCGGACGAATCTGCTTGATCTGTTGCCGAAATTTCATCGATTCCCTCCTTTCGCGCGGTTATTCCCATACCGATCTTGCGGCTACCCCCTACCCCACACCGAGTTTCTCATTAACGTAGAGTGCGTCACGATTAATGTGCGCCCGGAGATAGTCCTTTTTTCCTATGCATCCCAGGCATAAAGCTATGCCTGATACGACCGACAAGAAGGTCGCGTCCGGCGGGAAAATCGCCATGCCGCACTTCAGACGTCCGGCTAAAAACAAGCGAGAGGTCCCTCCTAGAAAAGATTATACAGCATGCATTGTAAAAAAAATGTCTAAGATGGCGTACGGCATGTCACGGTCAAGTCTTCGTGACGCAAAGAAGACTGTATCAGAAATAATCGCACGCGTGCTGATACGTTCCTGAGTTCGCGACGCAAAGACATTGCGGCACCACCTTGTAGAAGATTTGCGTAAAGCATTGACAAGCAAGAGTGTCGAGATCGTTCACTTCTAAATAGTTTCATCGTGCGCGTTCTATTTGATCTCTCGTTGCGCCACACACCGTTTATCCCCCTGTGATAAACTAAATCAACGATAATAAGCATGTTTGCCGGCTGTTATCGATTTTTTGTAAAAGGGATTGCGTATGAAAAAAGACAACCATACCATTAGGGAATACACAGTCTCCGTCCAAGAAACGAACCCTTTCAATCGCATTCATTTTTATCGTTTAATGGATTATGCACAGGATTGCGACGGTATAGACAGCGCACGACTCAATATGAAATCAGTCAATATTCGAAAGGAGAATATGGTCTGGATTCTTCTTTCATTGGCATATCGTTTTGACGATCGTTTTCCTGTTGCAGACGATAAGTTGATTGTAGACACTTGGTCACGCGGAACGAGAGGAATACGTTTCTTCCGAGATAATCGCTATTACAGGAATGTTCTGGACGATGCACACTGCTTCGGAGCCATGTCATCGGAATGGATTCTTGCTTCGCTCGACGAACATATGCCGATCCGTCCGAGTCACATTTGCGACACCGAGGAATACAACAGGATCGCTGATCCGACGGTTGGATATCTGAAAAAAGTACCGAATCTGAAACCTCTTCCTGATGATGCGGACGTATATAAGATGCTCCGTTACACAGCGCATTTTGGTGATCTTGATCTCAACAATCACTTCCACAACACGCACTATGCCCGCCTTGCTATCGACGCGGCTGTCCGATACTTATCTGTAGATCCCTCCTCTGTTGAACTTGTGATTCGCACATTTCACATCACGTTTATCAAAGAAGTGCTCTATGGAGACGAGCTGATCGTGTGTGTCTCGCCTGATCCTTTGAATGATAACTTGTTGCGCATTGAAGGACGTATGGGAAAGGCCGGCGAACCGTCTTTCAGAGCAGATTTGACATACAGCCTCATTTCACATAAGTCGTAGCGCCATAACAAAAAGGCAACTCTTGATTAAAGCGAATCACCTTTTCGGCTGATTTGCTCTGTTGCCTCATGTCGCAGGAATTGCTGTCCGTAGACATGCATCGAGTCGCCTATCGATCGTTTCCTTAGCAAAATTGTTGTGGAATCTTTTTTTGAGTATGATAGTACTGTCGCGGATAGAGACAAACGGACACACGCAAGCTTTCAAACAGTTTCCAAGCGATGCCGTCTGAAAGAACTTTTAGGGTCAATTATGATCTATAACGATCTATATAAGGAACAGAATTCATGAAAAAAGCAGATGTCGCGATTATTGGAGCCGGACTTTCAGGCATATTTGCCGCCTATGGACTGATCAGTGCTCGCCCTGATCTTCATATCGTTCTTTTTGAAGAAGGAGAACCGATCGCTTCTCGCTCTTGTCCGATTATTCGAGGAGATGTGTCGAAATGTATCCACTGCAAAAAATGTGCGGTTATGCACGGATTTGGCGGTGCTGGCGCATATTCGGACGGCAAGTTCAATTTTACGGCGGAGTTTGGAGGATGGTTGACGGACTATATGCCGGCGTCACAGGTTATGAGGCTTATCGAAGAAGTGGATGCCGTCAACGTAAAGTTTGGCGCGGACGGCACCATTTTTTCGACGGAAACGCCGGAAAGCGAGGCCATTCGTCGTCGCGCTCTCTCCTATGACATTCATCTTCTGAATGCGCGCTGCAAGCATCTTGGAACTGAAAAGAATTTTCAGGTACTGGTGAACATGTATGAATGGATCGACAAGCGGATTGAACTTCACTGCAATACGTCTGTGTCTTCCATCACTCCCATGATTAACGGTCAACCCGTCCTTCACGAAAACGGTAACGTTCCTGACACCTATGTTCTCGAAACGTCCAAGGGGCAGTGCGCTTGCGATGTGCTAATTGCCGCCCCCGGCAGATCTGGATCGGAGTGGTTCAGCAATGTTTGTCGTGCGCTCCGTCTGCCTGTTCTTAACAACCGGGTTGATCTTGGTGTGCGTGTTGAGCTTCCCGCGTTGGTGTTCAAGGATATCACGGATGCCATGTATGAGGCGAAACTGAAATATATGACCCGAGTCTACAAAGATGTAGTGCGTACGTTCTGCATGAATCCTTACGGCTACGTCGTGACAGAAAACACGGACGGCATCATCACGGTGAACGGACACAGCTATGATGATCCGAGTCTACACAGTGAAAACACCAACTTTGCATTGTTGGTAAGCAACCGTTTTACTGAGCCCTTCAAGGAGCCGAACCGCTACGGGCGACACATTGCGTCGCTTTCCAATATGTTGGGCGGCGGTGTGATGGTGCAGCGCTTAGGCGATCTGCGCGATGGCCGACGAACGAACGAGCACCGCATGTCGAAGAGTTTTGTGAAACCGACGCTTGACGCGACGCCGGGTGATTTGTCTCTCGTATTGCCAAAACGTCACCTTGACAACATTCTGGAGATGATCAACGTGCTGGACAATCTTGCGCCCGGCACAGCCAATGCAGACACACTTTTGTACGGTGTAGAAGTGAAGTTTTACAGCGCACGTCTACAGCTTTCGAATACCTTTGAGACAGGCTTGCGGAACTTTTTCGCGATCGGCGACGGAGCCGGGATCACGCGCGGCCTTTCTCAAGCGGGTGCAAGCGGCCTCCATGTCGCGCGTGCAATCCTAGAGAGGTTAGATTCTGAGAAATAGCCTCGGGTTCCGCGATTCAAATGGCTTTTTATCGTGAATACACTAGATATCTGCCGTGATATCACTAGATGTCTGCCGTGATTTCACTAGATATCTGCCGTAATTTCACTAGATGTCTGCCGTGATCTCAATAGATATCTGCCGTTAACTCGATAATGGGTTGTTCTGATTTCAACAGATTTTTGTTGTGAACACTGTGAACACAATAATTGTTAGCTGCTAGTTGTATATTTGACGATTGTATGTCGGATGATCGTTGCAGTCACTATAAGATCACGAAACTCCTGTTTGCCAAGGGATAAGCTGAAAAGGTGCGCGAGCACGGCAAAATCAAGTATCGCCTGCTTGTCCGGATGTTTTAATCGAAAAAAGAGACAAGAGCGGCCACGTATGCACAGAAAACCCCTTTTCGTGTTAAAATAGCAGATAGAGCCGCAAGGCAAAGTTTGCACATGAATGATATGCCGTTTCTTACTTTCCGCATCTCATTTCATGACCACAGAAATTTGGCCTGAAAACCCGCCATCATCGAACGATTATGATGGCGATTTAAAGACAAGGAGAACGGAATTGGGTTTAATTAAAGCTGGTGTTGGCGCCATTGGAGGCGTCATGGCCGATCAGTGGCGCGAGTACATCTATGCCGAATCGCTAGATGACCAGACGCTGGTCGTCAAAGGACAGAAGCGTACGTCTGCCCGTTCGTCAAATATCAAGGGCGAAGACAACATCATTACAAACGGCTCGGTCGTCGCGGTCAATAACGGCCAATGCATGATCATTGTGGAACAGGGCGAGGTCGTTGACTTTACCGCTGAAACCGGAGAGTACATTTATGACAGATCTTCTGAGCCTTCACTATTCTATGGTGGGCTTGGTAAAGGAATCCTAAACTCCTTCCGCACCATCGGGCGTCGTTTCACTTTCGGTGGCGATACCGGCAAAGATCAGCGCGTCTATTTCTTTAACATCAAAGAAATGATGGGCAACCGTTTTGGTACAGCTAACGCCGTACCGTTCCGCGTCGTCGACAAGAACATCGGTCTTGACGTTGACATCGCGATTAAGTGTTTCGGTGAGTACTCCTATCGCATCACCGATCCGATCCTGTTTTACACAAACGTGACCGGCAACGTAGAGGAGTCCTATACCCGTGATCGCATGGACAGCCAGCTCAAGGCAGAGCTGATGAATGCTCTTCAGCCGGCTTTTGCGAAAATCTCCGCGATGGGTATCCGCTATAGCGCGCTTCCCGGCCACACGGAGGAAATCGCACAAGCGCTGAACGAAGTCCTTTCAGAGAAATGGCGTGATCTTCGCGGCATTATGGTCGTTTCCGTCGGAGTGCAGTCGGTCAAAGCATCCGAAGAAGACGAACAGATGATCAAAGAACTGCAAAGAAGTGCCGTCTTCCGCGATCAGACGATGGCGGCGGCCGGTCTGGTCGGTGCACAAACCGATGCTATGCGTGCTGCTGCCAGCAATGAAGGTGCCGGCCCGTTTATGGCGTTTGCAGGCATGAATATGGCGCAGATGGCCGGCGGCGGCCAGGCCACCCAGCTCTTCCAGCAAGGACAGCCATATCAACACCAAGGTGTCGGACAGCCCGTTGCTCCGGGACACAGCACAATCGTTCAGGCGACAGCCCCGGTCTGGAAATGTGAGACATGCGGCAAAACGGATAACGTCGGCAAATTCTGCGGTAATTGCGGTGCGCCCAAGCCGGTAAAAGAAACATGGGTCTGCGAATGTGGTCACACGAACGAAAGCAAATTCTGTTCGAACTGTGGAAAAGAAAGACCGGAGAAAAAGTATTACCGCTGTGATAAATGCGGCTGGGAGCCCAAAGATCAAGCGGACGTGCCAAAATTCTGTCCGAATTGCGGTGATGTATTCGATGAAAACGATGAGGTTGCGCCTCCGAGTACTGAGCCAGAATCAACATAAGAACAAGTTAAAAATCTTTCTGCTAACAAGTTTTAGCAAAGCGAAAAAAGAAAGTGTCATCCCTATAAGGGTGGCGCTTTTCTTTTCACACTAGGGACTATGCCTGCCCATCTACACTTCCCGATATCACTGTAAGAAAGGGATATTGAGTATCCCTTAAATGCATTTGACTAGAGAGTAGAACCAATATCGTAAGACAATCTCGCTATCTGTCCAATTACGCGCAAGTTGTCAAAGCGATTCATGTGGGAAGTGAAAGACACTCATCCTTTAGAAATAGAGATCTAATCTCCGCACCAGCTTCCCCACAATACTCATTGCACAAGCCCCCAACCTTTCGACAGTACTGTCAAATAATGTTCGCAACTTTGGACTCCTATACTTAAGTCGTAGTTATTGTTTTTAGTTCAGGGGCTAGCCCCTGAACTAAAAATGGCGATTCGTTCCATGCCGCTAAGCGGCGAGCTGA
>JAAZJH010000081.1 GCA_012800435.1 Clostridiaceae bacterium
ATGGTATTTTCATCCCCCTCAAATATTTCTTTACTTCAGTGTTTCGTTTATAAATTGGTGCATCCGTATCTTTTATTACTAACAAATCCAAATCGCTGTCCACTGTTGGTGTACCGTTGGCATAAGAACCAAACAAATATATTTTCTCGGGGTTGACATTAATAACGATTTTCTCTACAACCTCATCAATTTGCTCGGAAGTAATCATTTATTCCACCACCTTAGTTTCTTGTATATATTTTATCCGACTTTTAACTTCGAATCAATTTAATTTTTCACTCCGAAATCTCCAATATCGTATAACGTCCCGCACTCAAGACGCGTCCCGAAGCTTAGATAGCTTTTATCTTGCTGAGGATGTGTGGTGCTGGCTACCTTTGTCTATCTAACCTAATTCTACCACTTTCAAAATAAACCCACAACCTTTACTTGAGTGTTTTGTTTTGCGCCCTGCAGTGACCCTAATCTCGAGGGCTGCCACGGACGGCAGCTCCTTAAATGCCTCCTTATCGACATATACACAATATAAGATAATTATAAATTATTTTTCTCCCCCAAAGGACATGCTGCCATGCATAAACCACAGGAATGTTTTCTATTATGTTTTTTAAAATAAAGACTTCTTTTATAATTACATAGTTGATAATCGATTAATTCTTCTCTATGCTTATTTATATCCCATTGTATTCCTCTTAAAGCTTTATATGGACATGCCTCTATGCAAAGGACACATTTGTCATCACACATACTTTCAGTAACAGGTTTTCCTATAGGCAAGTTATAATTTACTAATATTGCTGAAAGTCTTACTCGTGGACCATACTCTTTTGTAATTAAAATATCATTTTTGCCTATCCAACCAATTCCTGCATTAACAGCAGCATATTTAAAGGAAAATGGTGCTATTAGTTGTTCCTCATTGGTTTGAGCTACCGGCGGTACATAATACTTAATGTCATATCTCTCAAATAGGTTTGATAAATCAGAAATAATTGCATTTGTTTGTTCACGAGCAGTAAGTATTATCTCTTCAAATTTTTCTTCTGAATAACTATTTATCGATATAATCTCTTTATGAGGAACTGCTAATATCAAAGCACATTTATATTTATTAAAATAATCCGAATAAGAAATATCTGTAATTCCTAATATTATACTTGAATAATCTTGCATTTTCCTTATTACCATTTCATATAATTCTATTTCTGAAACCATAGAACTCCCCTATTACATGTGTAATTTTTGTTTCTTCGTATTCTGCCAAAGCTAACAAACCAATTCTCCAAAGAGCCACCCAATAAATCAATCCCGCCACGGATGTCAGGCACCCACTGCATGGCGTAACGTCCAGCACTCAAGGTGTGCCTGAAGCTTAGATAACTCCTATCTTGCTGAGGGCATGCGGTGCTAGTTTCCTCTGTCTAATTAATCCAATTATACCATTTACAATAAAAACCAGCAACCTTTACTTGAGTGTATTGTTAGCTGATTTGCAGCCTTCCACAGCCGAGCGCCCGGATGGTAAGGCTGTGGCATAATAAAGAAGATTGCGAATTAACTAAACTTTGCATTATGCTAATAATCGGAAGTTATAGTTTTCTTGAAAGCTGTAAATCTATCGTATCGTAAATGGTAATTTTATTGCCAAAATCATCAATTACCTTTTGTATTTCAGCAAAGAATTTTAATCTCTTTTGTTCTTCAATAGCAATATGATCCGAATAAGTTCCTAAAAGTGAAACATATTCCTTTGAATTAAAGGTTCTTGTTCTAGTGAACAACCTTTCTCAAGAATTGGCAATGTGGCTTGTCCTGTTCCGATTCCGATTTCAAGGACATTACTTGATTGATTTATTTGTTTATATGCAAAAATGTCCTCATACAACTTTGTAACATAAGTTG
>JAAZJH010000032.1 GCA_012800435.1 Clostridiaceae bacterium
GGAAATAGGTTTCCGCTTCCTCGGCCGACAGTAAGAAAAGATACTCATCGCTCAGCCCGGAGGCGCCAAAAACGTAATTATGCTTACTCGTATATTCGCCATCGCTTTTCGTCGTTTTGGCGAGTGCGGCCTTTTCTACTGCACTCAACGCGTTGTTATAAAAGTCTTTGCACCAGTTCTGTGCCGTGCTGCCCTGCCATGCATTTGTTCCGCTTGAATTAAACTGTATTTCGTCGCCCATCGCGTTTTCGGACAGAAGCAGTCTGGAGTTTTCGCCGCTGTCGTTCCCGGCGCCCATCACGCGCCACTGAGCACTGTACCGGTATCCGGGATAGTCCTCATAGTAGCCGTACCACAGCGTATTGCCCTCGCCGACCTTGCTCGCGCCCGGCACGATGGCGGGCACAGGCGCGTCCAACACGGTGACGAAGCATGCCGCCGCTCTATCCCCCTCCTTCGCGCCTTCCGCGTCCGCGGTAATGATGGCTGTACCGGGAGCCTTTGCCGTCACTTCTCCGTTTTCATCCACGGTGGCGACGCCGATATCGCTGCTGCTCCAGATCACTTTCTTGTTGGTAGCGCTCTCCGGGGAAACCGTAGCGGTCAGTGTCTCGGTGTTGCCCACGAGTATAACGGTTGATCGCTTGTTCAGCTTCACATCGGTAACAAAATTGGGGTCTACCTTAATATCAAAGGTAGAAAAGGAGCTTGCATAGTCGGTCTGCTTATCGCCGTTTGCCTGCTCGTTGAACACCTTCAGCTGATATTCGCCGACGGCAAGCCCTGTGGGGATGCTAATCCTTACACGACCGCTCCCGAGGTCGCTAATATCATCTTGAAGCTGCCCGTAGTACAGGACCGTCCCGTCGTCCTTCCTACACAGCAGCGCGGAAATTTTTTCATTGGTTCCTTTTCTCGCCTGGGAATAATCAAGATCGACTGTCCAACCGGTATAACCTACTGTCCTTGTTTTCTGCCCCCAAAACCACGTTGCGGAAAAAAGCCGGCTTGAATCCAAGAGAGTCAACTTCCAGTCGGTCGTCTCCGTGCTGAGAACGGCGGTCAGTGCATTTTGACCGGTGGGGCCGCTGAGCTTGCCGTCTTCGGCGGCCGATGTGATGAGAACAGAGGACAGGTTGAAGTTAAAGGCAGGGCGAGCATAAATATTATCCTCATTCACCTTCATTTCAAGCACCCGTCCTGAACTATCCACGGCGCCGACATAATCGGTGTTACCGTCGAAGGGCGACCGCAACCACCAAGCCGCCGGGATTTCGCTAACCGGTCCGCTAACCAATCTGGTTGCGATTCGGCTGGAATCATCGTCTTTGGGGAAATAAACACTCTCCGCTTCCTCAGCCGACAAAAAGAAAACCCTGTCATTTTCCAAGAATGTGTCGTCAAACGCTGCATAATTACCGGCATATGAGGCATCGGTTTTCGTTGTTTTGATAAGAGCGGCTTTTTCTACATCGCTGAACGAGTAATTGTGAAGGGCTAAGCACCAGATTTGAGCTAAGCTGGCCGGCCATTCATTATTGTTACCTCCCGGATTAACCTGATTAAAAAGAACTGCATCGAACACGTGGGAGGACAGAAAAAGTCTGGAGTTTCCGCTGCCGTCGTTTCCGTTGCCCATCACACGCCACTGGATGGGTCCGGACCATGAGGTATTATATGGATTTTCATCGTTGTGATTGCCGAACCACACCGTATTGCCCACGCTGATCTTGCTCGTGTCCGGCATGATTGCGGGTGAACCCGCCGCATCCGCCCCTTGCGGAGGCAGCGCCGCCCAACATGTCAACATCACCATCAACAACGCCAGAACCAGAGGTGCTATTTTTTTCGTTTTCATAGGTACTCCATCCTCCCGTTTTTATCGAGCGTCCGTTCGGAAATCAGGTCGGCATAATGCGCTGTTCGGCTCGAATGAATCTCTCCGAACAGCCTTTGATGTAATTTTATTCTTGAAAAAGTGTTTTGTAGTGTGACCATTTGTCACTATTTTTACATAATTTGCAGAATTGAGGCCCTCTTAATGTATCTGGCTGCCGTGATGTGCAAAAAATACGCCTACCCATCTTTAATCTTTTTGATAGTCATGTTGTCAATCAAAAAATCGGAAGGTTTTTCTTTCAAAGCCCTCTTCCTCATAAAAATAAACTGGAAATTCGATTTGTCCGGTTAAATGTCAGCTTGTGAACAAAATTAACAACATAAGGATTTATCACCTACAATCCACTTCCTCTTTAATCTCAATGTCCTCACAAACAAGGGTCAAATCCTTGAGGTTGACTTCCGATGACACCAAAAAATGCGCTTCAAAATCTGCCGAAGTCTTATAGAGTTCTTCGTAGTTGTAGTTATAATAATCAGGAATGGGCTCTTAGCAATCCGTCATATTGGTTTCTTACATGAGGTCACACCATTCTTTGGAGAAATACTTCATTTTGTACGCTCCAACGCTCCAAAAAATGAAAAACAAAAGCGTTTTAAACCACCTGTAAATCCCGATGCTTGACAAAAGAAAACAGCCGCCAATACACGATGTCGTATCAACGGCTGCGTTCCTGTTTGGAGCCTTTTGCCGGGATTGAACCGGCGACCTCATCCTTACCAAGGATGCGCTCTACCGACTGAGCTAAAAAGGCAATGCTAAAAACAGAGATGACGCCCTTTGAAAAGCTCACACTGTCCTTACCGCTCATCAATCATACAAACTTGATCGCCTTTTGTCAAAGAAACCCTTCATGTGGCTAAGAGAGAAGGAAGGCGGAATCGGAAGATCGACGGTTTTTCCTTCTTTTGCCGCATAGAACAGGGAGAGCACGTTTTCTAAAGCGGCGCAGCCATCTTCTCCTGTGACGAGCGGCAGGCGGTCATCGTCAATCGCATCAATAAAATCTGCGTAGAGAAACGTCATCGGGTGGCCGAGTTCTTTCAACACGCCGATTCCTTCACGCTTGATGTGTCGTTTGACGGCGGAAAGCAGCAGTTTTTTCTCATAGCGATGTCCTGTATCGTCCTCAGCGACGACGGAAGGCTTGCCGTCCGCAAGACTCGCGCGAAGCGTGCCTCTTGCGCCGCGAATGAAAAAAGAAGCTTCATTAACGTCGGGACGCGTACTCGTTGTGCCTTCGATATTCAAAAGCCGTGTTTGGAGTCTTGGCTGAGCTTGCGGCGTTGGTTGATCGTGGAACTTTGAGGAATTCTCCTTCATACATTCCTCTTGTGGAGATGCCAGTTCCAGTGTGCCGAACGCAAGATCTGCCGCCTCTATGCGATGTGCTTGACGCGCGAGAACAGCTGTTGCGCGCACCGGATCTCCTTCCATCAGCCATGCCATCAGATCGAGAGCGTGAATGCTCTGGTTCATCAACGCGCCGCCTTCGGCCTCCCATGTTCCAAACCATGGCGCCTGATCGTAATATGCCTGGTCGTGACCCCAGCGAACAATGACGCTCCCGTAAAGCACGTCGCCGATGAAGCCGCTGTTAAGCCACTTTTTCAACTCTTGAACACCGGGAATGTAACGATATTTAAGGCCTACCGCGATTTTCAGATTCCTCTCGCGCGCCGCGTCGCAAAGCGCGTACGCATCGTCCCGGTCGAGCGCAAGCGGTTTTTCAACGATAAGGTGAGCGCCTGCTTCCAGTGCCGCCAATCCGATAGAGGCATGTGTCTGAGGCGGTGTCGCAATAACGCAAATGTCGATGTCTTGACAAGCGAGGACTTCTTTGAAGTCGTTTGCTGCCATCGGTGTCGGCGAGCCGGAACGTCGTCCAAGAAGTGTACGCTCAATGGCTTTTTGGTCACGATCAACGATCGCCGTCAAAACCAATTGGTTTTTTCTCTCAAAATAGTCAATGGCCTTGAAATGCGCCGCCGCCGCGCGTCCACAGCCCACTACCATAACCCGAAGAGGATGCTGCCTTTTTGAACGCTTCATTGTTTGCTTCATCAAGATATCCTTCCTGCTTCCGTCCGGTAAGAAAAAGATGCACATTCCTTCGTTTTGTGCCTCTCTAAGGTTTCCTTGCCGCGAGAACAATAGGCACGTTGCTTCGTTTTGTGCTTCACTAAGGCTTCCTTACCGCGAGAACAATAGGCACATTGCTTCGTTTTGTGCCTCACTAAGGCTTCCTTGCCGCGAGAACAATAGGCACGTTGTTTCGCTTTGCGCGTCACAAAAGCCTCCGTGGCGTTAGTCTATTTATTTTTTACATACTGAAATTAGAATGTCAACTTTCAGGCTGAATACCCAGTCCGCGGCAGACAAAATCAAGGGTTCTTTGGATGATATGTTCGCGGTCGGCAGCTGCCTTCTCTCCGAGATAGTTTTCCATCCGGTGCTGATAATAACGAGACGTTAACGAAAATTGGAGCATAACGGTGATATTGTCGATAAAAAACGCAGCCGCGTCGATGTCAATGTCAGCTCGTATTTCTCCTCGCTGCAAGGCGGATTTCAGAACACGCTTATACATGTCAAGAAAATCGACCTCTGCCTCTTCTGACAGGCGCTCAGTCTGGCTTTTCATATTGTCTGTTGAGATAAGAAGATACAAGCGACACATGTCCGGATGTTCTTCGGTATAGCGCACCGTCACACGAAATATCCGTTCCAGTACTTCCGCAATCGTTCCTTCGTCCGGTCGGCACTCCAACATTGCACGATTCAGAAGATTCAACCCCTTCTCGACCATAGCAAGAAAGAGATCTTCTTTCGAATCAAAATAACTGTACATGGAACCGATGCTTATACCGGCAAGGCGAGCAATTTCATTGATGTTAGCGGCGTCATAACCTTCTTCCGCAAAAGCGGAAATCGCCGCGGTAAACACACTGTCCCGTTTTTCGGGAGAAATGTTTGCAAATGTTTGACTGTAAAAACGTGAAGACATTATTTCTTTATCCCCATTAATTGTTACGCGATGCCTGCATGCTACAGAACAGGCACCGCGTATGTCAATAGCGTTCCCTGCGGCCGCTATGCTTGCGCGTAGGAGCCGACAAGCAACATGTAATCGCCGAGCATGGCCCCGAATTCGGGTCCGCCTTCCATGATCAGTTTCCCCCTAGCAACGTGATCGGTTAGCTCTCCAATGCCCAACAATGTATGAAGCGCGCTTGAAAGATCAATAAACCGCATGGTGAAAAACGGCTGTGACCTTGTATATCTGCCGTAAGACGATTTCGATTTGCCCGCTTTAATGCGGAGCCACGCGGCAACCTCGGGATGACCGTCTACCGTCCACTGATAAATACGATTGGGACTCGTTTTCGTCCAGTTCGTGATAATCGGATGCCCCATGCGGTTGAGCTGGCTAATGCCGGAAGAGAGCAGATAAAAATAGAGTTTTACGAGCATTTTTTGAGTGTTCATATCTTCCGGAATTGTCTTCATTGTGAGTAGCGATGCCATGGATAACAATGCTTTCAAAAACGGGATGAAAATACCGAATTTGAAGATCCCGCGAATCGTAGGAAGCTTTTTCGTCGTGCCTTTCATAAACGCGTTGAAGTGTTGAAGCGTTTTAAAATGAAGTTCTACGTCCGGCTTCCCCTCATAGGGACCGATCTTTGTCGTGATGTCGCCATTGTCGACGATAAAGTGAGTCGCCTTGAGACCATCATCGGTATCGCTCGACATCTGGAACACGCCGGATTTGCCGATCAATGAGGCCGACAATTTCGGAGTGTCCTCAATAATGATGCGGACTAGCGGCAACACGGCGTTAAAAAAGATACCTCCTGAATAACGATCGTCTTGCGTGTCCATGTTACACCTCATCTTCCCAGTCTTCGTCGTCATCGAAATCCATCTTCAAAAGATCGCTGACGGCGGTAACGATGCCATTGGTGTCGATACCGTGAATCGACATCAAGTCTTCGTGAAATCCGATAGGAGAAAAGGTGTCTTGCAGACCGAGTCGTTTGAAGGCGCAGGACATGCCGCTTTCAGCTATAACTTCCGCCACCGCACCGCCAAGGCCGCCGATGACGGTGTGGTCCTCTACCGTGATAATACGTCGCGTGTCATGGACGGCTTTCAGAATGGCTTCGCGATCAATCGGCTTTATGGTGTGCATGTTGAGCACGCGAACCCTCATGCCGTCCGCTTCAAGTTCGCGCGCAGCTTGAAGCGCTTGGAATACGCAGGATCCGCAGGCAATAATGGTCGCATCCGTTCCTTCGTAGATTTCGACGGCTTTACCGATCTGATAACCGTAGTCGTACGTTCCGTAGACAACTTGATCAAAGCCGCGGTTAATACGGATGTAGACGGGTCCGTCATACTCGACAGCAGCGCGAACAACGTTAGCAGTTTCCATACCGTCTGCCGGAACGATAACGACCAGATTGGCAAGTGACCGCATGATGGCGATATCTTCGGTCGAATGGTGCGTCGTTCCCGCTTGTCCGAATGATGTCCCCGCATGTGAGGCGATCAGTTTGACGTTCGCCTTCTGGTAGCAGATGTCGGTATGCACTTGATCAAGCGCGCGACACGACGCAAAAATCGAGAACGAGGACGTAAAAGGAATAAGCCCGGATTTTGCCATGCCGGCAGCTGTGCCGTACATATTTTGTTCTGCGATGCCGAACTGATAGAAACGATCGGGATACTGCTCGGCAAAATTGCCCATTTTCGTCGACTTTCCAAGGTCCGCCGTCAACGCGACAATGCGCGGGTTATCTTTTGCGAGCTCACAAAGTGTTTCGCCGTATACTTCGCCGGTGGACAGCTTTGTCTGACTAATACTTGTATAGGAAATAGCCATCTTGAGTATCCTTTCTTATTTGACCAATGCGACACGCTGTTCGTAATACGCATCCAGATCAATGTATGCCTGTTTGGCCATCTCTTCGTCAAAGGCGCCGTAGTGCCAGCGATAATCACCGGCGCACACGTTGACCCCTTGTCCCTTGACCGTGTCTAAAATGATGCAGGTCGGAATGTCGGTTCGTTCGAGCGCCGCGTCGATGGCTTCGGCCATCGCAGAAAAATCGTGGCCGTCTACTTCCACTGTATGGAAACCGAACGCGCGCCATTTATCAGCGAAAGGCTCCAAAGGCATCACGTCTTCCGTCAATCCGTCGATCTGTGCTTTGTTCCAGTCGACCATCGTGACTAGTCCCGGCGGGTTGAATTTGCTAATGGCCATCGCCGCTTCCCATATTGATCCTTCTTGACATTCGCCGTCGCCAAGCATACAGAACGTTCTGTATGCTTTATTTAACTGCTGTGCAGCCAGCGCTGCCCCCAACGCAAGCGACAAACCGTGTCCAAGCGAACCGGTCGAGAAATCGACGCCGGGAACTTTATTGCTGTCTAGATGGATACCGAGACTTGAACCGGTCAAATTGAACGTTTTAAGAGATTCATACGGAATAAATCCTAGATCCGCGAGAATGGCAACGTGGCCGATGCCCGCGTGTCCCTTAGAGAGGACGAATCGATCGCGGTCTTCCCAGTCGGGCCGTTTCGGGTCGACATTCATGTAATGGTAATAGAGCAACGTTGCCGCATCGATCATGCTGAGCGCTCCGCCGACATGTCCGCTTCCCGCCCACATAGTGGTGCGGATTATAGTATGGCGGTGCTCATTGACTTTTGCTTCAAGTGCCAGTCGTTCTTCTTTTGTCAGAGACATATTTCGAATCCTTTCTGTGTTGAGCTCACTGTTCTAACAGAATGCTTCCAGCAGTTGGCGATGACACACTCTATCCGATCGCTTCTAGCTTTTCGGGCATGTCCGGTATCGTCGTCCGGCGATCGTGCTTGGAGCGTGATCAAGGTTTACCGGTACATTTCCGGATGGTTGCGCCTAATATCTTCGAAAGATGCGCGAGCAACGTTGTACGTTTCTTCAAAATCTTCATCGGTGAGTGCGCAATTCACGAAGAGGTTGTGGTGGCTGCTTATGAATACGCCGCGCGGCACCATACCGCCGGTTAATTCCTGCATGATAAATGAAGAATCGTCATCTTCAAGCGTGAGGAACGGCATCGAAAGTTCGCCGCTCACATTGAGTTTGAAACCGCAATCCGAGGCTGCTGTCTGCATGGCGCGAGCGAATTTTTCGCCTTTGATCTTTAGGATCGCAGGTCCGTCAATCTCGTGTAGAAGCGTAATACATTTGATGGCGGCGGCCATCGGAACAGCGGACAGCCAGTAGCTTCCCGTTGTAAAAACAGAGCTTACGGCGCTCTTCAAGGCCGCGCTGCCGCAAAGTGCGGAGATGCTGTAACCGTTGGCAATCGACTTGCAGAAGCAGATGAGATCCGCTTTGAAGCCGTAGTAGTAGTCCGATCCGCGCAGATCCAGACGGAAGCCGCAACGCACATCATCGCAGATGAGGACGATCCCCTCTTTTGTACAGAGTTCACGCACCGTCTTCCAAAAATCCGGAAGAGGCAATTGAGACGCGTCAATCGCGCGATGGTCGTACGGTGTCGAGATAACACCGGCAATTTCGTTCGGGTAGGTGTCCAGCACTCTGCGGAATGTATCCAGGTCGTTGAACGGAATCGTGATGATGTTGTCCACATCTTCAAAAAGAACTCCGGGATAACCGATGTCAAGCATCCACGGCATTACGCCGTGATAGCCGCCGACGAATTTAACGATCTTTTTGCGGCCGGTCGCTGCTCGTGCCGAAATCATCGCAAGGTTTGTCACGTCGGTACCGTTCTTGCAGAACATCGCCCAATCGGCGCTGTCGACAGTGTCAACCAGCAGCTCCGCCAGCTCCACCATCCTCGCAGAGGGAAGCGACACACAATTGCACAGCTCCATTTGTTCTTTTGCCGCTGCGTCAACTTCCGGGTGGTTGTAACCGAGAATGTTTGGTCCGTAAGCACTTAAAAAGTCAATAAAGCGGTTGCCGTCGACATCCCAGAAGTAAGGACCTTCCGCGCGTTCCACATAGAAAGGATAGGCGCTGACCGGAATGAAGCAGCCGTTCGCCGGACCCATATGACCGTAAATGCCGGCGGGAATTACCTTCACCGCACGATCAAAGAGCGCTTTGCTTTTTTCATATATATACATCTTAATCTGTTCCTCTCTATTACCCAAGGTAGTTCGGCACCAAACCGAGCAGCTTATTCAAATTGTCGATCATGGTAATCCGACCGCGGAACGCAAGCGCTCCCGTGCCAATGCAGCCGAAACTGTCAAGAGTTCCGTTTAAAATACCGGAGGCCGTTTCCATAGAGTCGAACAGCATGAGGGCTCGCGCGTTGGGGTTTCTGCCCTTGCTCGTCTCTAACACGCCCTGTTTACTATGAAGCTGAATAGCGAATTCGTCACCAACTACAATATTGATAATACCGTCATCGATTTGGCGTGCTATATGTATGCCGACTTCGTCGTAACGCGCGATCTCGGGAATCGCGTAAAATGCCGTGTAAGCGAGCATTTTAGTGCTGGCATCCCGATAACTCTTGTCATTTTTGAGACGTTCAGGATCCGGCTGCAGATAATACGACAGTCTATCCGCCAGCGCGGTAAATGTCTTTTTCAAAAAAGGAATATGGCGCAATCCTTTAGTCGGTATAGGGTTTTTCTTGCCCTCGATCATGAGGTTCAGGTGTTCGTGCGATGAAAAGCGAAGGTTCATATCATACGATAGTCCGTCGCCGCGCATGGCTTTGCACGCACCTTGTCGAAAGGCCAGCACAAGTTTATCGATCTCAGGCACAGAAAATTGGATCGCCACATTCGACGCGGCGATAAGTTCCTTTGACGTTACGTCCAGTTCACAGAGATTTTCCATGTTCCGCAGTACGGCATGTATATTACACGCCGCCTTGGCTTTTTCATTCATCATCGATCACATCCTCTCCTTACGGTGCTCTATGCGAAAATAAACTACACTTGCACATAGAGCGAGCGCTCACTCTATGCTATTGTTAATGTAATATGAATTGTGGAGAGTGTCAACTGTTTTTTGCATTCTGCCTAGTAAAGCTTCTAAAAAGATGTCCGTTTTTGATGCATTTGCCGAAAAAACGTTGTCTCTTTACAAAAAAGCTGATAATATTAGTTAGCTTGATCCGATAGCAGCAATATGGAGGTAATTGTATGATCATCGGTGTACCAAAGGAAATTATGCTTGGAGAGGATCGTGTATCCTCATCGCCGGCAACAGTCACTCAAATGGTCAAAGACGGACTTACAGTTCTCGTCGAAGAAGGAGCAGGAGAAGGCGCATTCTATCATGATGACGCTTACAGGGAAGCAGGAGCTGAGATCGTCTCTTCAGCACAGGAAATATATGACCGCTCAGATGTCATCCTTAAAGTTAAGGAACCCCTGTTTAACCATGACGTAAACAAGAGCGAGGTCGATATGATGCATAAGGGTCAGCTTCTGATCACTTTTATTCATCCTGCGGCGCCCGCAAACCACAAAATGGTACAAGAATTGGCAAAAGCGGGCATCAACAGCCTTGCGATTGAAGGTGTTCCACGCATTTCTCGCGCTCAAAAGATGGACGCCCTGACCTCTATGAGCACGTGCGCCGGCTATAAGGGTATTTTGCTTGCCGTCAACGCGCTTCCCAAATTCGCGCCGCAAATGTTCACGGCTGTCGGTATGATTAAACCGATCAACGTGCTCGTTATCGGCGCAGGTGTCGGAGGACTTCAAGCCCTCGCTACCGCTAGGCGACTCGGCGCAAAAACTTACGCTGTAGATATTCGTCCTGCCGCCATGGAAAATGCTCAATCGCTCGGAGCGACTGTCATCGATGTTCAAGTACCGCCTGAAGAGGCCATCGGCAAGGGCGGTTACGCGCTCACATTGTCAGAGGAGCGCCTCCGACAGGAGCGTGACATCTTGGCGCAACACGTCAAAGATATGGACATCATCTTTACTTCAGCGCTTGTTCCCGGCGAACTTGCTCCGACTCTCATCACAGAAGATATGGTCAAAACCATGAAACCCGGCTCGGTGATTGTCGATATCTCCATTGACCAAGGCGGCAACTGCGAAATTACGCCCCCCGGCACCGTCGAAGTGAAGCACGGCGTGCATTGCTTTGGCATCAAGAACATTCCCGGCCTGCTACCTGAAAGTGCGACATGGCTCTATGCGCAAAACATCTATGCGCTTCTGAAACATCTAATAAAAGATGGAGAACTTGTTCTCGATCGCGATGATGAAATCATAAAAGACGCTCTCACTACCTATAACGGCGAACTCGTTCACGAGGGCACGCTAAAAGCCATCGAAAAATTGGGGCACTAAACGTTTAGCCCTTCCAAGCCTCGAGGAAGCGAACATATATTTTTCAAGGAGAGAGAATTCATGACAACCACACAGGGCATTCTTCTTGCCGTTTTTGTTGTGGCGACACTCGTCGGTTACAAAATCATTAACCGTGTGCCCAGTCTTCTTCACACGCCGCTCATGTCCGGAATGAATGCCTTTTCCGGTGTAACTGTGCTGGGCTGTTTATCGGCAACTGCACTGGCAGCCCATTGGGGAAGCAAAACTTTGGGATTTATCGCAATCGTACTGGCCATGATTAACGTCGTCGGCGGATTCGGCGTAACGGATCGCATGCTGAGGATGTTTCATCACAGCGACCGGCAAGAAGAAGGGAGTGAAACGTAATGTTGTTACAAGTACTTTCCCTTTCGGGCGTATCGTTGCCTTTCCTCTTGAGTGTTGAATCGATAAATTCTACACGAAACCTTATCTATTACGTCTGTGCAGGCATCCTCGCTATCCTCGTGCTCGTCGGTATCGCCATGATGAGTAAAGTTGAAAAATCTGTTGCCGGAAGCCGTCTCGGCGCCATCTCCATGCTGCTTGCCATTTTATTGACGCTCTGGTATTTCGATATTTTCAGCGCTGTTGAGTGCTGGATAGCCATGTTGGTCGGCACAGTGATCGGCATCGTTATTTCTATCAAGGTAAAAATGATTGAAATGCCGCAGATGGTAGGCTTGCTCAACGGTTTCGGCGGAGCGGCGTCAATGCTGTCCGGTATCCTGACGCTTATCGCGTCATCTCCGCAGACCGATATGTTTTCTCTTGTCACTGCCGGACTTGCCATTTTTGTCGGTTCGCTCACCTTTACAGGCAGTGTCGTTGCCGCAGGTAAACTGGCCAAATGGCTGCCGCAAAAACCGATCATACTTAAAGGCCATCAGAGCTGGACCATTTTGACGCTTCTGCTTTCCCTAGCGACAGTGATACTCCTCGCGCTTCCTAATATTCTTTCCAGTGCGCCGCTCAAGGCTCTCTTTATTATTCTCTGCGCCGTTCTTTCCGGCTTGTTCGGCGTTATCTTCTCAATCCGAGTCGGCGGAGCGGACATGCCGATCACCATCTCGTTGCTGAACTCTCTTTCCGGCGTCGCCGGATCAATTGCAGGTATGGCGATCTCTGACCCGCTTCTCGTCGCGGTCGGGGCGATTGTCGGCGCCTCCGGACTCCTCTTGACGCAAATCATGTGTCGCGCGATGAACCGTCGCCTAGGCGATATTCTGCTCGGGAAGACTTCAACACCCACGATAAAAAGAGAAGCGAAAATCGATTCTTCTAAAGCAGATGAAAAAGTCGAGTCAACTGTCGATGAAGTTTTCACAGACTCATCCCCTAAAAAAGTGCTGACACCTGTAGAGCAAAGCGGTCACCTGCTTTCGGAAGCCAAAAAGATCATCATCGTGCCGGGCTACGGCATGGCGTTGTCACAGGCGCAATCTTCGGTTAGACAGCTGACTTCCGAGCTTGAGCAAGACGGCAGGAACGTCGAATTTGCC
>JAAZJH010000033.1 GCA_012800435.1 Clostridiaceae bacterium
TGAAAAGTTGCAGGAATCGCCGAAGGAATACCGGATCCATGTAAATCGGAAATGTTAGAGAGGCTGAAAACCACTGCCAATCATCGCTCAAAAGTCATTTAGCCATGAGCTGATAGGAAACACTTGAAAAGACAAAACCGAAAATCTGTACTATTTCGGACTGCTAACTTTTTCTAAGGGTTTGAGTGCGCGATATACTCGTCGTTCCTTATTGTTCTGATTCGATGTAAACTCGCATAAACAGCCACATATCCTCGAGAAAGCGCGCCATTTCTTTCGATTCGGGATTTACAGGTATAGCAAGATCAGCCGTCCAAGGCACGTTGTATTCCGACGTTGTCGTATTTTCAATATTGTCAAGAGATTCTGCGGGAACTGTTTTATTCGGATCGCTCGTGTCGGTCTTCCTGTCAAAAGCACTATGAGAAACCGAAGGTGTCTTTTTATTTGGATCGTTCTTGTTAGAGTTTCCGTTGTAATTTACATCCGTTTTTGCAGTAAGAGCGTTAGAACGATTCGGGCTATAGGTCAGATGGACATGAACGATGAAAGGCGCCTCGTTAAGGAGCTCTCTATAAACATCGTCACTTTGTGAGAGAAGATCAGACGCTGCAACTTCACAAAGATTTTGAGCAAAAAACTCCGCTAGACGTGCCTCCGCATACTGGTCATCACACGCCATGGCAACAAGACGCGACTGCCACATGTTTTCCATCGTCGTCAAGTTCTCTTTCGTTGTTTCAACTTTCATGGTCGTGTTCAACACGCCGTCCAATGCTGATAAGTCCATATGCAGACCTTGTTCGTAACGTGCAAGGAGACTTGGAGAGCCTCCGTATTCAGCAAACAAAAATCTGTTATTTCTTAAGAGAAGATTGCGGTAATGGGGGTTGGCGGGGTTATGAGGCAGAACCATGCTCCGGCGGATCGTAGCGCCGTCCGCCGTTTGACATACGAGGTCGACATAGTAGCCGCTAAGTTCCGACCAAAAAGGCGTGTCGCTCAAATAGAATGGACCGGTATTAAGATTCTGCGGCTGCAAGAGCGACAATACATAAACATCTGAAAGTGTGCGGCTTTGTAGAGTGCGCGGTGTATCAAGCCCGAGATTTTTCTCGTTGAAGACTTGACACACGAGAGCGCTGATATCGGCGATGTCATCCCGGTTTTCAAGTGTGACGAGACGGCGTTGCGGTTTTAGAAACAAATAGTTGCCATCCGGGTAGAAGATGTCGATCGACTGAATGTGATCCGTTTCAGGCCAACGCTCGGAATAACCGCCCGCTCCGGACATCACGACGCCGAGCCATGCGTTAAAAGGGATCAAGACTGCGAAACATGCGACGACTAAAGGTTTCCACACGAGTTTCCCTTTTCCGCGGATTAGATTAAAGATCCAAAGCGAGAGAATCAGACCAAGTCCGCAGCCAATAAGAAATGGTGCCGGAGTTATCACGGCAGCCCCCGATTTCGTCGAACCATAAATCAATGCGCGTAAGAAATGGCACGCATACCCTCCGAGCAATGTGATGGAGAGTACGCCAATCCACTGCGTAATCGCGAAAGGCCAGTTGATTTTGGCTGAAAGACGCGCATATTCAACCTGACGCTTGATGAAAAAATACCGGCAAAGAAGCCATGCCGCGACCGGAAGGATGGCGTATACCCAAAATTGCTCATCGAAGTCTCGCATTGAGACAATGGCGGAAAGAGGCGACAATAATTGGCGAAAGAGCAGCTCATACCACGGAGAAAAAGGCATTCCGAGCGGCTCCAGCTTGTCGGGAAAGCCCGGAAGAAAACGCAATGTCGCGTCCGTATAGAGATAAATCACGATCGGCCAAAACA
>JAAZJH010000034.1 GCA_012800435.1 Clostridiaceae bacterium
GACGCTGAGCAACCGTTTTAGTTAAAAGATTTTGATGGCATCTGAAAATTTCGTTTGAAGACGCTGAGCAATCGTTTCAGGAGCTCGGCTTCTTTCTTTTGAGAAGGACTGCCATATTTTTGATTTAATAATTTAGCGATTTTAATCCAAAATTATAACGATTTCGAAATAGCTTAGGCGCACGTGACAGCTCCTTAAGGTGCAACGCGGCAGATTAAGGATCCTAGGTCGCATTCGAAAACACTCAAAAGCCCTCTGGCGGTCAGTTTAGATCACGTTCAGCATTTCAGAATGATACTTGGAAAGATACTGAGCGACAAATTAAAGTTCTCGTCGGTTTTCAAATGCGCGAGCTAAGGTAACTTCATCAGCATACTCGAGAGATGCGCCCATTGGAATACCATGGGCGATACGCGTTGTGCGAATGCCGGAGGGTTTGAGAAGTCGGGCGATGTAAAGGGCTGTTGCTTCACCTTCGACTGTGGGATTCGTGGCGAGAATGATTTCATCAACCTCACTATGTGCTTGAAGTCGCTGCAAAAGTTCTCTGAGTTTAATATTTTCCGGTCCTATATCGTGCATTGGAGAGATAACACCGTGAAGCACGTGGTAAAGCCCGTTGTAGTCATGGATGCGCTCCATCGCGGCGATGTCGCTTGGATTTTCGACAATGCAGATTTTAGTCGTATCTCGTGTTGAGGAACGACAGATGTAGCATGGGTCCTCTTCCGTAAGGTTGCAACACGATGAGCAAAGGTGTACGGAATCACAAGCCTCTCGAATTGCATCGGAGAGGTTCATCCCGACATCACGGTGATCCAAAATGTAGAAAGCAAGGCGCTGTGCGGTCTTGCGGCCTATACCGGGCAGTTTTGCCAGCGCCTGTACCAGTTTCTCAATTGCCGGAGAGTAGCGGTAAGCCATACTTAAAAACCCGGAAAGCTCAGATTGCCGCCTGTCACCTGTGACATGCGCTCTTCTGCTTTTTCATCGAGCTGGCGACATGCGTCGTTGACGGCTGCCACAATCAGATCTTGCAACATCTCGATATCGTCAGGATCTACAACTTCCGGCTTGATTTCGAGTTCTTGGATCTGGTGTCCGGCACCGATCACTACACGTACAACGCCTCCGCCAACCGTTGCTTCCGCTGTCATTTCAGCGACTTCTTCTTGAGCCTGCGCGAGGTCTTGCTGCATTTTTTGCGCCTGACGCATCAGTTGATTCATTTGATTCCCGCCTGGCATACCGCCTCTTGGAAATCCGCCCCGTCTTCCTCTTCCCATAAAAAACCCTTTCAAGCGGTGAAACACCGTCTATTATCATATTTCTCGGACAACATAAAAAACCTGCTAAGAATAAACTGCATTTGCAATTGTCGGTACCGGTTGTACCGGCACCTCTCTTAGTTTAACGAAGATAAGGCTTAAATGCGACACTGTTTTTTCGATTTAAATAACGATCTGATAAAGAATGTTCGCTCTACTTTTACATTGAACTTAGACAAAGGGCGCGTCGTCATCAGTCAAAGGCGGTACGTCCTGATCATCAATATAAGGGATATAGTCATCGTTATACGGGAGAGAGGCATTGCCGCGAAATGGTTTGTCAGCGGTAAGGGCATGCCTATCGTTAGGTAACAGATCATTGCCAGTGTATGGATTCTCGGCAATTGGCACATTATTTTCATGTGGTTGTGACAGACGGGTCTGCCGTAATTTGTTGTGTTTGATTGGCGTATTGACATCTTGAGTTTGCTGAGTTTTGTCATGAGTCTTCTCGCTCATCTCCGCTAATCTTTGACGAAGCTGGATTAGCCATGGTTGTTCATTGGCCTCTGACGTCTGTAATATGTCATCAGAAAGAATCTCTCTTTTGGAAACACGCGATGGTTCAACTTTTTTTGATGCCGGAGTCGCGACCTCTGAATCGACTCCACTTTGCTTATCGTTGTTAGAAGATGTGTCACCGAAAGAGAGCTGATCACCATATTTAACATCTTTTTCACCGTTATTTGATGTAAGTGACTCTTCAAAACGAATATCATCGAAAGTTTCATTCGCTTTATCGGCTTCGTGACTCACTCGGTCCTTGTGAAGGTCTTCTGCAACTATACCGCTGTGTTCTGAATCTAGTCGAGATTTCGGTATATCATGTGAAGGATCAGGGGAAGGAACGCCTGAGATGGGCGCAACTTTGTCTCGTAGTTTGGAAAGCCAATTTTGCTCGTCAGAGGCCTGGTCATTTTTATTTGTTTTAGAACCTATTGAGACAGTGCATTGAATCGGTCGGCCTATCCGTTTTGAAAGTATACTTTCAATTTCAAGCCTGTTGTCATCTTGGGAAAGACAAGTGTATTGTCCGGTCAAGTTTTTCCTGAAATGAAGGTTGAGAACATCGCCGGAAAAGGATACTTGTGCCGGACGAGCACAGAGCGCAACTTCGACACGGTTCTCTTGCTGGAGACTCTCCAAAACACTTCCCCATACCTCGATTAACGATTCTATGCCTCTACTAGTATTGACCTCATCTTCAGGCAAAGAACTTGAGACGATCGGTTTTTCAGATGAAAAACTTGCGGGGTTCGCCTTGTTAGATGTAGAACTATCAGTTTCCGGTTCCGCAGACATAGGGTTTTCTGTGCTCATTCCCTCAGATAATGAGCCTGTAGCATCTATATATTCATCATTAAAATCAATAGAAGAAGTATCATTTTTTACGACAACGGGTGTCGTTGCTTTTTTATGAGCAGATGGCTCGCTAGCAGATGGTTTGCTGCCTTCAGGTATGCTCAGCAAATCTTCGCTTAATGACAAAACGGGTGCTGCTGTTTTGGGTTCAATGGACACGGTTGAACTCATTTTTGTGCTGTGTGAAGGGGGGTCAAAAGATCTGTCTTTAACATCGCTGCCCGAGATGCCAAACTTTGATGCCAGACGAAGCAGGCCGATTTCGAGTGTAGTTCGCAGATCGGGTGTGAAGCGCATAGAAACAAGAAGTTCGGCAAGCCCCTCAATAACAGATGTAATAGCAGAAGCAGAGGCTTTTTCAGCGACAGCACGTAAGGTCTCGATATCTTGATTTCTGAGGAGAATAAGTTTTTCAGGCGTCTTAGAAACATTGCAAACGAGTAGATTTCGAAAATATGCGCCTAGATCGGTGACGAAACGAGTCAAATCTTGACCGGAAAGAACTAAATTTTGGATATTAACGAGCAGCCGGTCATGATTTTTAAAAAGAATAGAGGAAGCAGTTTCAGATAGAAATTCATCAGGAACACGTCCGGCGATTTCCAAGACATCATCGCGTTCAACAGGGCGCTTCACAATCTGACGTGATTGGTCAAGCAAGCTGATTGCATCACGCAGGGCGCCGGCTGATAGATGAGCAATACTTTCAAGCGCATCGTTCGTTATGTCAAGATCGATGTCACGCGCGATATTTGAGAGTCGCTCAGCGATTGCTTTATTTGGAATGCGGCGAAATTTATAGTGTTGACAGCGGGAGATGATGGTTGCCGGAATACGATGCGGTTCAGTAGTCGCGAGAACGAAAACGGCATGCTCAGGAGGCTCCTCAAGGGTCTTTAAGAGAGCATTAAATGCGCCAGTTGATAGCATATGGGCTTCGTCAATGATATAGACTTTATAACGCGCCCGAACAGGCGTAAACATAATTTCATCTGTAAGGCGACGCATGTGTTCAACGCTGTTGTGGGATGCTGCGTCGATTTCATTGATGTCCATTAGAGCGCTCTGATTGATTTCATGGCAGATATCGCACGCATTACAGGGGTTGCCACCTTTAGGGTTAAGACAGTTGATTGCTTTTGCAAAAATTTTCGCAAGTGAGGTTTTGCCAGTGCCCCGTGTGCCGGAAAAAAGCAGTGCATGCGAAAAGGTGCCTTCAAGAACACTCTGTTGAAGGGGGTAAACAACTTGCTTTTGAGCTACAACTTCATCGAAAGTCTGCGGTCGCCACAAGCGGTAAAGTGCAAACTTCTCTTTTTCAGCCACGACATGTTACCTCTTTCTGAATGATGAAATGAGCTTGAAAAACGGTCGCACCTGAGTCACAGCCGAACCAGGCATCCCCGCGGCACCTACAGGTAACCGCTTACCGCTGCTTCCCTCCGGACCTGACGGGGTTCACAGGCCTGTATTGCACGGGCCCCGCATTCGACTGTGACTCACGTACGACCAATGATGCCACCATGATAACTGACGGTTATCATTGATCCGATGCGTGACATCAGTCTACCACACGTTGCGACAGTATGAGTAAAATAATGAAATTCCTACTTTGGCTGTTTGCACATAATTGACTTTAGAAATCCTCCAAGATGTCACGGATGCTGTCCATTTGACAGCGCATGTTCCACACGAATAGTAGCAGAATTCTTGTTTAGCAAGTGCTTGCCTATACACTCAATTCACATAACCTATGGGTGTTTGGCCTTCAAAGGGTGCTAGAAGCGGTTAAAGGGGTTAAGCTCTCCGTCAAATGAAAAAAGCGACTTGTATACTCGCCGTATGAAAACCTATGTCCGAAAATATCTTTGCGGGAAAAGGGCACTCGATTATTGGA
>JAAZJH010000035.1 GCA_012800435.1 Clostridiaceae bacterium
CTTGGATCCTGTCATGCGTCAAAACCTGAAACGTATCCTCGCTCGCCAAGTCGGGGAGTACGGAATGACTGTCCTCATCGCTTCTCAGAATTTAAAAGAACTTGAGGATTTCTGTGATCACGTCGGGCTGCTGCATCGCGGCGGCCTTCTTTTCTCTGAAGAGATTGACCGGCTTCGTCTCAGCATCGTCAAAGCGCAGATCGCTTTCCGGGAGCCCGTATCAATGGAAAAACTTCGCGATGAAGGCCTTGCTATCCTGCAATCTCGTGCTCGCGGATCGATCATCGAGATCCTTGCCCGCAACACCGAGAAAGAACTCCGACACACGGTTGAGCCTCACGCGCCGCTGTTGCTTGACGTGCTTCCGTTGACCCTCGAAGAACTCTTCATCTACGAATTAGGGGAACGCGCTTATAAAGTACACGACATCCGCTCGTCCGAACCCGGCGCTTTCCCCATGTAGAAAGGCTTTGACGTGATGACCTCAAACAGCATCCATAGTCCAAAGGCGACGCTTATGACGGAGCCTCAAGCATCGGGAGCGCCTGATATCTTTCCAGCGTCATCAAATAACGCTTCCGTTCTGTCGTCGTCTCGTTGGATTTGGCAGCGTGCTCTAAACGACACACGTTCAACGACGTTTCTGTTCCTTTTCCTCTTTCTTCTTGTGATGCCGATCGCATTGCTCGTTATAGGAAAAGAAGGTTATCTCTTGTTATCGGAGAATCTTAAGACAGCTTGGCCGGATTATCCTTTTTTGGAAGGAATGAGCACCGTCCTTATCGTGCTCCATTTTTTCATTGCATTGCTTTCAATTGCAGCTGTTATTATCCTAGTCAATTTGCACTTCCGCTTTTTGTATAAGATGCCGTCCTCCGACACATGGTTCAGCGCTCCCTTTACGAGAACTCAGCACTTTGTCGGACGTTTTGCCGCGACGCTCACCAGTCTATTGGTCATCTACCTTGGCAACGCGATCACGACATTTAGTGTTCTTTTCGCGTGGAAAGAGCAAGCGATGATACGCCAATATTTTCCTCTTTATGCGATCACATTTCTTTCTTCATGCGTACTGGCCGCCTTTTCAACTGTCGTTCATGGCCTTTCCGGCCGTCTCTTTGACGCGAACGTTTTCGGCATTACTTTCCAAGCGGCATGGGTGATTTCTCTTGTGATCATGCTGCAGCCTTTGAATATAGGACGACCGTACTTCCGCAAACAGTTAATCTTTTCGATGGCGCCCATTGCGGACACCTTTTACGTAGCCTTCGCCAAACCCTCCGTGTGGATGCGCCTGATCCTTGCGCTGATCTTCTGGACATTAGCAGGCGTCATGGTCATGAGGTGCCGTCCGGCAGAAAAGGCTGAAGTCAGAATCGGCCGATTTAAATGGCATTCTGCAGTACAACCTTTGTTTTCACTGTTCATTGGCCTTCTGCTCGGCGATTTCTTAGAAATGTTGTTCGCCACCTACAATTATTCGTTCAGAAAACATACCGCGCTATTCTATATCGGTCTTGTCATCGGCGCCTTTCTGGGGCAACTTGCATCCTCATCGATCAGTGGCAAAACACTTCGTCGTGGATTTCGTCGCTCGGCAAAAGCATTATCCGTGCCGTCATCGCCTGTTATGCCTTGGGCAGACATCGTGCAAGAAAAGGAAGTCCCTGCGACAGGCTCCGGCGCAACCAATCAAAACACACCGCTCGAAAAAGATTCAATCGGAGCTCCGAAGTCCGAGGCTCACCTGCCGATTCAATATGAAGACACCGGCATGCCCCAAAAGGATATCCTCCGACCGACCTCGACGGAATCGTACAACGACACCGGTCGCAGACGCATACCGTGGCTTCTTCGCGAATGGGTTCAAAGCCTTGCGGGAGTAGCTCTCTACTTTTTAATTGACGCGATTTCTCGCAGCGGTTACTTCTTTTAAAA
>JAAZJH010000036.1 GCA_012800435.1 Clostridiaceae bacterium
GATCGAAGCCGGCGCTGCGATTGTGGCGACCGGACGATCCGATTTCCCAAATCAGATCAATAATGTCCTCGCTTTTCCCGGCATTTTCAGAGGAGCCTTTGATGTGCGCGCCAGAGAAATCAATGAAGAGATGAAAGTCGCGGCGGCGATGGCGATTGCCGGCATGGTCGAAGACGCAAACCTTTCTTCCGAATATCTGCTTCCGGATGCGACAGATAAAAATCTTTGCGCGGCGGTAGCCGCGGCTGTCAGTGAGGCCGCTGTTTGTTCAGGTGTTGCCCGTATTTGATTTTGCCGTTCAATTTTAATAGAGTCTCTATTATTTTTATGGGATCTCTCTTCGGAATATGCCCTGTACCGATTTTGTTCGATAGGTACGGGGCATGGCATTTTCGAGATCATAGCGGGCTTATTTATTATCAAGCCGGTTTTTTCGATAATTACGGGGTATGGTTTTTATCACGTATAATGATGTCGAGGATGAAAAACCTTTGTGTATGGAACAAAGAGGCTTGTTGATGCGTCTCTTTTGATGTGGCTAGGAGATTTTCTTATGAAACTATGCTCGGCTTTGCTCGTTGCGGCCTTAGTTGTTCTATCACTGAAGGGCTGTAATCACAATCCGACTCCAAGATCAAGCGAAACAATAAACTCAGCAGATCTCCATATTGCCAACAATATAACGACGGTCACAGAGCCCGTCTTTTCGACCTTGACGATGGCAAAGGTCAAAGAGCTGGCGAAAAAAGGTGATGTGCTGGGTTGGAGCGACTTTGAACAATACGAGAGTCAAGATATCGGTTCCGGACTCTATATCCTACGCTACGCAATAGACGCGGATTACTGCCTGTTAATCGGTGGGCTTCCCGGTTCTGATCCTCTATATATTAGGCTCGTTTCGGTCACCGATCATGATGATTGCATCGACATAAGGACGGATGATATTGATGCCTTCTTGAGCAGGTCTACCACTTCGGATAACGTATTGGAAGATCCGCCTAACTTAACCATCAGCACGTGGAACAGTAGCATTGAGGCAATGATGGGAACGACTTCGTGGGGCTACGATAAGGGAGACGGTACATGGTCAGGCGTTGATATTGACTGTCTACATCCGCTGGATAGTAAAGAATTTATGCCGGCCTTGCAGATTACGCCATCGCCGTACTCCTCAAAGAGTTCTCTTGATGCTGCTTTGTTCTTTGATATTGCTCCCGATGCGATAACGGTATGTTGTTGGAGTGATATTCATTGGGGAAATATTTCCGCAGAAAGCGAGGATGTTTCCGTTCGCGATTTTACGATCGAACTTAAAAATGGCGGTTATATTTATGAAGTATTCGCGAGGTGGGACAGCTCGGATAAATACGAAGGCACAGCGTATTATTCTTTTTACGCCGTACCCGCTGACTAAGATGCCTGAATTTTTATGTTGACGTAGGGACTTGGAGGTTTTTGAATAAAGAACCATGAAGGTTACTTTAACCTTGGAGCAGAGCAAAGGGTCTTGACTAAAGAAACATGGCTGAAAAATCGGGAGGTTAGTGATGATCATTAAAGCTTACGTTGTACCGCATCCGCCGATCATTCTTCCTGAAATCGGACGCGGCGAAGAAAAGAAAATCAAGAACACGATTGATTCCTATCGCCGTATGGCACGGGAAGTGAAGGAACTCCATCCGGACACCGTTATTATCAGCTCCCCGCACGCACCGATGTTCGCCGACGGTTTTTTCGTCGCCTCCGGGAGCCGTGATTCGGTAAGTTTGCGCTCTTTTGGGTTTCCGCGGATCCAAGAAACGGTTTTACTTGATCAGGCATTCACCGAAGCGTTGGTTGAACGTCTCGACCGTGTCGGCATTCCGACGGCTTTGATGCCGGGTAGAGACGAAGACCACGGCTTTTTGATTCCGCTTCGTTTTGTGCACGAAGCCATAAGTGATTTTAAGGTCGTGCATGTCGGCATCTCAGGCCTTTCTTGTGAAACACACCGCATGTTCGGCGCCCTTTTGGCAGAGACGTCGCGTGCGCTCAGTCGGCGTACCGTCTTTATTGCAAGCGGCGATCTGTCGCACGTCTTAAAAGCGGACGGTCCGTACGGTTTGCGCCCGGAGGGGCCGGCTTTTGATGCTGAGATTGCGCGAATCTTCCGTGAAGGCGATCTCGAAGCTTTATTCGAGTTTGATTCAGGATTTGCCCACCGTGCAGCGGAATGTGGTCTTCGATCTTTTCAGATGATGGTCGGCGCGCTCGAAGAGCGACCGATTAAGTCCGAGCTCTTCTCCTATGAAGGAACGTTTGGTGTCGGTTACGCTGTGGCTTCCGTGACACCCCACAATAAGAATATGAGCGGTTAGATCTGTGATAAGGATATGGGCGTATAGAGCTGTGCGACAATGGCCTCGTCAGTAAACATGTTCAGTGCAAATGCTAAAACCGATGCGGAGCCCAGTACGGGTAAAAAAACGAATGAAGCGATGTTAA
>JAAZJH010000004.1 GCA_012800435.1 Clostridiaceae bacterium
AGGGCATATTCTTATTCCACTTCGACCCGGACTCCCCTTCAAAAAATGGTGGTCCAAAAACAAGAGTGCCGCGCATTTCAGGCAATAAAATGATAGCATGATTCAGAAAGAGCTTCAAATGTGCCTATAATGCGTTCCTTATGTTAAAATACTTAAGCTTCACTAAAAATATATTGCGAATGGGCAAACCCATCGGGAGGACAAATTAGTATGGCGTCAGAAAAAATTTCTGAAGAAAAACAGACGATAACACTGGAAATTACAGTTGAGCCGGATATCTTTAAGCGCTCGCTTCAGGCGGCACACCGCAAAAATGCGCGCTATTTTCAGGTCCCCGGTTTTAGAAAAGGCAAAGCACCTTATCCAATCGTCGTGAACTATTACGGCGAAGACGTGTTGTACGACGACGCGCTCAATGACGCGTTGCCGAAGGCCTACGAGGCTGCGTTGGAAGAGCAGGATATCGATGTGCGCTCAATGCCGCGTTTTGATATTAAAACGATCAGCGGCAAAGAAGGTCTTGTTTTTGAAGCGCAAGTCGCGATCAAGCCGGATGTCAAACTCGGACAGTACGAGGGAGTCGTCGCTTACCGCCCGGATGTTACAGTCGAAGATCAGGAGATCGATGCTCGCATTGAGGCGGCGCGTGAGCGTGTCTCTCGACTTGTTCCTGTAACTGATCGCCCGATTAAGGAAGGTGATTCTGTCACGTTCGATTACGAGGGTCTTCTTGACGGTGAACCGTTCCAAGGCGGATCTAACGAGGGGCATGTGCTGGAAATCGGTTCAGGCGCATTCATTCCAGGCTTTGAAGACGGTCTGATCGGCCATAACGTTGGCGATGAGTTTGAGTTGCCGCTGACTTTCCCGGAAGAATATCACGCTGAGGATCTTGCCGGCCAAGATGTTGTCTTCAATGTCAAGATTCATGAGATTCGTGTTAAAGAACTTCCCGCACTTGACGACGAATTCGTACATGACGTCAGCGAAAGCGCCGACACGGTGGATGAGTATCGCGAAGAGATCCGCCAGGAGATCCTCAAACAGAAAAACAGTCAGGCAGATACCGTTTTTGAAGACAATATCCTTGATGCCATCGTCAAAGACGCTGAGCTCTCATATTCAGATTTAATGGTGGAAGACGATATCGATCAGATGATTGAAAATCAAGAGCGTCAGTTTGCGATGTACAACCTGAAATTTTCCGATTTTCTCCAGTACTCTGGACAGACGATGTATGATTTCAGGAAGCGGCAAGAAGTCACATCACGCAAACGAATTGAACGTGCCTGTGTGCTCGAGGCGATTCGCCGGGCGCATGAAGATCAGTTCAAGCTGGGCGATGAGCTCTTTGAAGAAGAAATCGCAAAAGCGGCCGATGAAGCCGGCGTGTCGATCGATGTTTTTAACAATGACTATCTGAAAGATGATGCACAGCGTGAAGATTTCCGTTTAAGAATCGAGATGCAGAACCTGCTTGAGTGGCTCCGCAGCGTAAGCATTGCTACGGATGTTATGCCGGAAATCGAGGATCATGAAGAGGACGAGGCTCAAGGCGCCGACGAACTTAAAGACTCCGACGACAGAGCACAGGATGCCGCATCAGACTCTGAGGTGGACGGTGCTAAGTCAAAGGATAACGTAGAAGGCGAAGAGTGAGAATAAAACGAAATCGCGCAATCCGATGACAAAGCATAGGAAAGCATAGGAAAGGGAATAATAGATAATGAACGATATAACAGCAGGAAAACGTTGGATTCCGGAACATATGAATCTCGTACCGATGGTCATCGAGCAGACGAATCGCGGCGAACGTTCCTATGATATTTTTTCCAGACTTCTTAAGGAACGCATTGTCATACTGAGCGATTCAGTAAACCACGTCACCGCAAATCTGGTCGTGGCACAAATGCTGTTTCTTGAAGCGGAAGATCCGGACAAGGATATTCAGTTTTATATCAACAGTCCGGGCGGAGAAGTTTCCTCGGGACTCATGATTTATGACACGATGCAGTATATCAAGCCGGATGTCCAGACCATTTGTATGGGTATGGCAGCGAGCATGGGCGCTTTTCTCGTCTGTGCCGGTACGAAAGGAAAGCGGTTTGCTTTGCCCAACGCGGATTTGATGATTCATCAGCCTTCGGGCGGTGCGGAAGGGCAGGCTTCAGATATTACGATCGTTGCAGAGCATATTGTTAAACTCAAGCATCGACTGAACAGGCTGATGGCTCTCCACACCGGACAGCCGTTGGAGGTCATCGAACGCGATACCGATCGCGACCGTTGGCTCACTGCAGAGGAAGCCGTTGAGTACGGCATGATCGATAAAATTATGGCAAAGCGCTGATTGTTGATCCATTGCTTCCGTCTCGCGTTCGCGAATGAATGCTTGTAACTAGTGAAGTGCGACGGCAGCATGACATCTGCCTTACATATGTGAAGGGATGCGTTGGAAACGCTTATGAAATCGGAGGTTGTTCATGTCCGACAATAATCGCCGCGATGGCTATACCCCTATTCACTGCTCTTTTTGCGGCAAAACGGAAAAGCAAGTAAAGCAGATGGTTAAGGGGCCGGGCGTTTTTATCTGCAATGAATGTGTTGCGCTTTGCGGTGAAATGCTCTCCGGCTACACGCCCGGATTTGACGAAAGCATGGCCGATATGCTTTCCGGAAGAAAGAATTTGCTGCTTCCGCGAGAGATTAAAGAGCGACTTGACGAATATGTCATCGGGCAGGATCTTGCCAAAAAAGTACTTGCCGTATCCGTATACAATCACTACAAACGTGTTTTTTCAGACCAAGCGGTGAAAGTAGACGAAGACGTTGAACTTGCCAAGACTAACATTATGCTCATCGGGCCGACAGGCTCCGGGAAAACGCTCCTTGCGCAAACGCTGGCACGTATTTTGGAAGTGCCTTTCGCTATCGCGGACGCTACAGCGTTGACGGAGGCGGGCTATGTTGGCGAAGACGTAGAAAATATCCTTCTTCGATTGATTCAGAATGCCGATTATAACATCACGGCCGCTGAGTGCGGCATCATCTATATTGATGAGATCGACAAGATCGCCCGCAGGTCGGACAATCCCTCCATTACGCGAGATGTTTCCGGCGAGGGCGTGCAGCAGGCACTGCTAAAGATTCTTGAAAGCACGGTGGCGAATGTTCCGCCGCAAGGTGGCCGCAAACATCCGCATCAGGAATTTATTCAAATCGACACGACGAATATTCTGTTCATCTTAGGAGGCTCCTTTGATGGTCTTGACAAAATAATCGCCAATCGCATCGGTGAGCAGTCAATGGGATTCGGCGCCGATATCGAGGGAACACGAAAACTGAAGAGCGAAGAGTTGTTCGCGCATCTGCTTCCGGAGGATCTGCTCCATTATGGCTTGATTCCTGAGTTTGTTGGCCGTGTTCCTGTGGTCGTGGCACTTACCGAACTTGACGAAGATGCCTTGGTGCGCATCCTGAAAGAACCGCGCAACGCTCTTTTAAAACAATATCGCAAGCTCTTACGCTATGACGATGTGGAGCTTTTCTTTGATGATGACGCCATTGCTGCCATCGCGAAGAAAGCGCTTGATTTGAAAACAGGTGCCCGAGGTCTTCGTACCATTATAGAGGGACTGATGCTGGACATTATGTACGAGGCTCCCTCGCACGATGACAAAGCGCACACTATCCGCATCACGGAATCGTGTGTGCTCGGAAAAGAGAAACCGAAGATTGAGCGCCAAGAAGCGATGGACGCACTTCCTGAACCGAAGAGCACCGGGGCATAGTTGGGATAGAGTTTTTTTCGACAAATTGACAACTAACAGGAGGCAACGGGAACAGAAAGTCTTTGTTGACCTTCTACTCCGGCGGTAGACTTTTCTCATGGAAAAGAGACCGCCTTATTTCTTGAAACCGCTGAACAAATTTTTGGACGTTCGGATCATACCGCTTCTTTGGCGGACACGCACACCTCATCTCCTTCGCTGCTATGGCATCGCAATGCCTGAGGAAGATTTCTCGGACGCTTCTTATAAAGCGACAGAAACAGCTTATAAGGCATCAGATCCTTCAAGTTTTTTTGTGCCTGTCCTAGAACTTGATTCGCCGCCATCTGAGAGAATGGTCGTTTTTGAATATCTCCAAGGTGTATCTTTTTCTGAAATGCCTCGCAATGTTTTGTCGGCAACTTGTTGGGAGACATGGTTTGATCGGCTGGCACAATCGCTTGCGTGGTTATCCCATATTGCCGGAGCGCCGGTCATGCACGGAGACATTGCCCCGAGCAACATAATGCTTCTTTCAGACGATCAGCCTGTGCTTGTGGATTTTTCATCCGCGCGTCTTCTGGACGGCTTGTGTCCGACTCCGCCGACGACATTTTCCGGCACCCTCTCTTATGCGGCTCCCGAATACCTTACGGCAACACCTTGTCCGGAAAGTGATCTGTTCAGTTTAGCTATGACGTTTCTTTCCGTCATATCCGGCGTGCCGGGAAAGCGTCTAACTGAAAAAAGGATTCAACGGGAACTTCGAGGGATTGAATCGCCTCTTCAAGCGAAGCTGCGTAGCTGTCTTTCTGCGGATCCTCAAATGCGCCGAACAGCAGTAGGGTCGTCGTGGACATTGCTTGTCTATGATACGTTTTCTACAACTAAATCCGACGACGGATTGACGTCGGTGTCACTTTCACAAGGGAATATTTTGAACGATTGTGCGGCAAAGACGACTGGAGACGGCAAACTTATACATGAGCCAGCTGATCAATCTGAATGTGTGAAGATCGTTCATGATGATGTATATTCTCGAACAGACGCTTCTAGGCGTTGCCCTTTCGAGGCGTCGACGTGTCCTTTTATTGAAGCGGCGTCGACGTTATTATCTTGTAATAAGGCATCCATGCTACAATAAAGCCGTAAACAGGCGCAGAGACGAGTTGCTGCGAGTGTTTTTTATAATTCAGGGATGGTGAACTATGTCAGACCAAACAACAAATAAAAGGCAAGTGACACGGCTTGAAGTAACGCCGAAAGGAGGCTCCGACTCCGCTGATCAAGGACAAAGGCAACGTTCTGACCAACGATCTTCCTCAAGCCGAAGGAGAAGCCGACGTTCCGGAACGTCCAATCGTGGACAAAGAAGGAGCAGTCAGCAACGCTCCTCTTCCGACCGAACCGATCGTAAGGAAGAAGATATTAAGAAAGACAGTCAGGAGCGCCCGACGTCGCGCCGGAGACGATCATCAGGACGAAAAGGCAGCTCTCAGCGTCGTCAAACCCGTCCGGTAGCAGACAGACAGGATCAAACGCCTAGAAAGAGGACAGATGAACGCCGGCAGGGTCATGCAGTATCCGATATGCGATCCGATGCGCCACAACACGAGCCAACACAAGAGCAGTTAAAAGAGGCGCCGCGTCGAGATGCTCCTCAGACTTTTCGTGAGATCACAAAGCGCGTATCCGACACGAACAGGATGAGTGAAGCGGTACAATCGAAAGTACGCACACGTACCTTCGGAGAAGAAAGCTCTCGATCCGGCATCACGACTTCGCGGCCGCGCGTGAAACGTTTCTCAAAAGAAGAGACTGCCGAAGACATTACACTTGACAACGAGCGCATCGAGAGAGACATTGAACGGCAAATCGAGGAAATCGGCCGGATTTCCCTCGACATCTGATCAAGGTCTTGTTGAGCGTATCGCGTGAATAATGCGACACTAAGACATCATATGTGACTCAACTATGGTAAACGATGATCGCGAAAGGACGCCGCTCTGGGATTGCTTGATCGGTCAATCCGGGCGCGTTTCTTTTCATATGCCCGGGCACCGTCAGGGGCGCGCTTGGCCTTCTTCTGTTTCAAGACAGCTTTCCGCTCTTGATACGACAGAGCTTCTCGGTACAGGCGATCTTGCTATGCCGTCCGGCAGTGTGCTCGAAGCCTTTAGACTTGCTGCGAACTGTTTTGGAGCCGGTCGAACGTGGTTTATCACATCGGGCACAACGACGTCCATTATGATCATGCTGGCGTCTGTGCTTCGAGAAGGTGACGTTTTGCTTTTACCTCGTGCGGTGCATATCGCGGTAGTGCACGCCGTCGCTCTGCTTGGCCTTAAACCGATATTTATAGAAGCGGAGGATGGTCGCGTGTTTGAAGACGGTCAACCTGACGCATCCGCTTATATCGATTCAATTCGCCGACATCCGGAGGCAACGGCCTGTTTGGTGACGTATCCGGACTATTACGGCAGAACCGTCGATCTTGAGAGCATTGCGCACGTCGCTCACGAAGCCGGTATGTTCATTCTTGTTGATGAGGCGCACGGTGCGCACTTTGCCTTTCTTCCGGATCAAAAGCCGGCAACGGCACTCTCTCTTGGAGCGGATATAGTGTGCCAAAGCGCGCACAAAACACTTGCCGCACTGACGCCGGCATCTCTTCTGCATGTTTCTGAAACGGCCGTTCAACAACAACGTATTGACCTTCGGCGAGTGGACTCAATGATTCGTGTTTTTCAGACGTCGAGTCCTTCTTTTCTTATCGCGGCGACAATCGATCGCGCGCGTGCCGAATTGGAATCCTATGGAAAAGAACGTCTTGAGCGCTTGCAAAAACTCAACACTTCTTTTTCAAAGAAACTGCCGTCCGGATTTTCACGCGTGTTTCCAAAAGGTGCCGATCCCTCGCGACTTGTACTCGATTTTTCGGAAGCAGGTTTTTGTCGAAAGACTTTAGTGCATCATCTTGACCGGGCAGGCATTGATGTTGAAATGATCGACATTAGCCGTATTGTGCTGATTCCCGCACTCGATCAACCGGAAGAGGATTACACGAGGCTTCTGGACGCACTTTATTCTCTTTCCGTGATAAAAGAAAAAGTTGAGCGTCAGACGCTTACACAAACGCGGCGCGATCTTTCGCAAAAGCTTGATCAGCTGCTATCGGCACCGGCAGCATTTCAGAAAATGCCTCGGGAAGCACTTTTTGGACAAGATGAATTCAGTGCGGTTACCCCTTATCCACCGGGGTTGCCGGTGCTTTGGCCCGGTGAACCAGTCCGTGAGGAGCATCGGTCATTCCTTCAACTGCTTCATGAAATAGGTATTGCTGTTCGCGGCATCGACCTTACTTTATCTTCGTAAAAGAGAGATGCGCTTCAACTAGCGGGTGACCGTACGTCGCCACAGCGAGTTCGGATGCTTCTTTCGCCAATTTATCCGACATTAATTTACCTTCGCAGAGGAGTCGTATTAACTTGTCTACAAAATAAAAAGCGCTTTCCGGCAAACGTTGTTTTTTGCTAAATGAGCTGTGATTGGTATAATAAATAAACTAAAAACGAACCCTGACGGCGACTTTATTTCGAGGTTTTTATGCAAAAAATAATGCATAAGGGTCGGCGTTGCTGTTCAGAAATGATAGATGGACGGAATATCGCGTGTCGAAAGGAAAACTGATTACATTTGAAGGGATCGACGGATCCGGGAAATCGACGCAAATCAAGCTGCTTTCCGACTATCTTCGCTCTAAAGGGTATCGTGTAGTGATTCTTCGTGAGCCGGGTGGAACGGAGATCGGGGAGCGCATTCGTCAAATTCTCCTCGATATGCGCCATGATAATATGGCGGCGGAGACCGAACTCTTTCTGTTTGAGGCTGCTCGTGCGCAACTGACGCGTGAAGTGCTCATTCCTGCACTTGAAAGCGGTGCATGGGTGATTTCCGACCGTTTCAGCGATTCGTCTATTGCGTACCAAGGCTATGGACGCGGTCTTTCTTTAGAGATGATCCGCTCCATGAATACATGGGCGACTGGCGGGATTTGTCCGGACATGACCATTTTACTTGAGCTCGGCGAACGTACACGCGACCAGCGTCTTCGTAAACGTCACGTTGACGGCGAACATGACCGCTTGGACATGGAGTCCGAACGTTTTAAACAGCGAGTATGTGAGGGTTTCCGGGAAATCGCTCTGGATGAACCGATGCGTGTTGTGGTAGTGGAGTCGCAAGGGGAAAAAGAAGATACTGCGGCATTGATCCGCGAGGAGGTGAGCAGATTATGGCAATGAAACTGATTTTCGCAATCGTCAGCGATGAGGATACGCCTCGCCTGATGGCAGAAGTCAACCGAGCCGGATTTCGTGTAACCAAGTTGAATTCGACGGGCGGTTTTCTCAGATCGGGCAATACAACGCTAATGACGGTCGTCGATGAAAAATCGACGCAAGACGTGCTTGATATTATCCATGCGAACTCCAAAAGCCGCAAGACGGCCATCAACGCAAATATGCCGCCGACAACGATCGGCACATCTTACGTGCCCTATCCGGTCGATGTGACCATCGGGGGGGCGACGGTTTTTGTTGTACCGGTCGAGCATTTCGAGAAATTCTAGGATGTCGAACGTGTCGCGTCGTCAAGCGCATGCTTTTACGTCGACGGAAGATGATGAGAATCTTAGTCTTCATTCGATCCATGCTTCGGCGGAGTTGCTTCGCCAGCTAAGGCAACGGCTCAGTGGAGCATCGGTTCCGATTCTTCTAGTTGGTGAGGAAGGTGCCGGCAAGCATTATATTGCCCGCCGGTTGGCAGCAGCGTGGCTGTGCGAATATCCGGATCCGGAGACGGGAGCGTGCAGCGCGTGCACATCCTGTCATCTTCTGAAAGACGGCACTCATTTTGATAATGTTGTGGTGGAGCCGCCGGATCGGAAAGGCAGGATTCCGGTTGCGCTCGTGAGAGAGCGTATTTCAGAAACACTTGACATTTTCCCGCAGATCAGTCATCGCCGCGTCTACACGGTGAATGCAGAAAAAGCGGATACCTTAAGCGAGCAAGGACAAAATGCGCTTTTGAAGCCACTTGAAGAGCATCCTGAATTTGCTCGTTTTATTCTTATAGTAGAGGATGCTGAACGTCTTCTGTCCACCATTACTTCACGCTGTGCTGTTGTACGGATCGGGAGACGTGATGATCAGGACATTCTCTCTATTCTCCAAACACACGGTATCCACGATGATGTCGCCCTAAACGCGGGTGTTCGGTTTGGAGAAGGGCTTCCCGGTCAGGCGCTTCGAATCGCAGAGGATGAATCGTTTCAGACATTGCGGGAGCAGATCTTCGCACTGTTTTTTGCGTTGCCTAATGCTTCCGTCTCATGGTGTCTAACGAAAGGATTAGAGATTCTGCGAAATGAAAAAACAAGCATACGACTTGTGTTGAGTCTTTTGGCGAGTTTCGTGCGTGATCTTCTCATCATTCGCGACGGGGTTCAGGATGTTTCGGTGATCAATCATGATTTTCGTGATCGACTGACGGCTATGTTGGCATTGCCGGATAAGCGATATTCCGATCCGGAGGAAGCACTTCGTCTTATCAATCAGACGGCACAGGCCTTGGTTTTTAACGTGAATTTTGATCATGCGTCGGCACGGTTGCTGCTTGGGCTTCGCGCGAGACTTGGAGGGCATTCTGTGGCGTCGGGCGCCTTTATCACGGATCCCCTCGTTTCGATGTGAACCGTTTAGGATCGGATGTTAAGGTTCAACGAAAGGTAGCGAGTGCACAAAACGATAAGACATGAGACAATGGATGAAGCAATAAGATGAATCAATAAATTGATGAAATAATAAACAGGAATAGGGATAACCCCATGAATGATTCAGTTAAATCCGCTGATGATGCGGAAGAGCGGCTTTCCATCAACCTGATGCCGCTTTCGACGGAGAAAGACAGCGAAGATGAACTTCGTCTTATTTCGGTGAGATTGCACGGCACCGGACGACCGGTACATGCTCTTTTCGAAGGCATCACGATCCTTCGAGGCGATCACTTGATTATCGATACGGGTCAAGGCGAGGAAATTGGCGTGGCATCCGACTGGTCGAAGCGAGTCAAACGCCAGTCAGTTGAGGATCGAGAATACAGCTGGGTAGTGCGACTCGCATCGAACGACGACTTGCGTCATTTTGAAGAGAACAAGATCCTTGAGAAACGCGCTGAAGGGATCGCGAGGGAGAAAATTGAGCAGCACGGGCTTGAAATGTCATTGGTGAGTGTGCAATACGGATTCGATAATCGAAAAATCACATTCTTTTTTACAGCGGAGGGACGTGTAGATTTTCGTGATTTAGTGCGAGATCTTGCATCTGTTTTTCATACGCGTATTGAACTTAGGCAGATAGGAGTGCGTGATGAAACAGCTATGATCGGCGGGCTGGGAACCTGTGGCCGAGAGCTTTGCTGCTGCAGCTTTCTGAAAGATTTTAAGCCGGTCTCTATTCGTATGGCCAAAGATCAGAATCTTGCGATGAATCCGGGCAAGATATCCGGCATGTGCGGTCGTCTTCTTTGCTGTCTTGCGTATGAGCATGATGCGTATCTGGACGCGAAAAAACGTTTGCCCCGTAAAAACGCTAAAGTTATGACACCGGACGGATCCGGTATCGTCAAGGAAGTTCATCTTCTCCAAGAAAAATTGACCGTTGCGCTCGATGACACTAATGATTCAACAGAGGTTACGGTATACGATGCTTGTGATGTTCGTGTTGAACAAAAACGCGGGGAATCGGAAAAAGGATCTTCAAAAAAAAGGCAATCAACATAAAGTTGTGATAGTATGGTTAATCATAAATAAACGTGCCGGCTGACGGTCGGCGCAACCATTAACGCTTTGAAGGAGGCAAAAATATGCCGCATGTTATCAGTGATGAATGTATCAGCTGTGGATCTTGCGAAAGTGATTGTCCGGTAGAGGCCATTTCTGAGGGAGACGGCAAGTACGTGATCGATCCGGATCTTTGCATCGATTGCGGATCATGTGTTGATAGTTGCCCAATCGGCGCTATTTCCGAGGAATAAAAGGAAACAAGAAAAGATGAACGGGCGGATCAAGGTCTTGATCCGCCCGACAACAATGGACATCGACGACTGCATCGTTAGGACAGTGCAGAGCCTGAACCGTGTTGTGCAACAGGTGTTCATCGTTGAATAATCTGAATAATGTTATGATCAGATTTAACAAAAGTGTGTGGGCAACATGCGCCCTCCTGCATGTAATTCCGTTCTTTTACTATGATTTGGAGTCACATCGCGCATCAGCAGTGTGCGTAGCAGCACATCCTTTTCTCAAGTGCGGAATTTTGTGCCTAAGATATAGCAGGAAAGACGAATAAAAGAAATACTCAGTGATGTTTCTTGTGTGTTTTCCTGATTTTTTATAAAATTTTAAAAAGGTGTAACACCCCGCGTTTAAAAATGCGGGAGCCAACGAGAAGGAGGAAAATGAATGAAAAAGTGTTTAGCCATACTTATGGCAGTACTCATGGTGTTCGGTGCGGTTGCTATTGCCGGCTGCGCACCGAAAGATAAGCCTGATGTCAGCCAACCCGACGTCAGCAAACCCGAAGACACGAAAGCCGGTGATGTCGAAGGGGGAGATAAGAAAGATCCCTCAAAAATGAAAGTGGTCGCTCTGCTTTCCGGTGTCATCACCGACAACGGCTGGAATCAGATCTGCTACGAATCCGTCAAGAATCTTTCAGAAAAATACGGAATCGAGGCGGAATACAATGAAAACATCGCTGTATCGGATATGGCTGAGTACATAAGAACCTATGCTGAAGAAAAGTATGACATGATTATTGTCCATGGCTCACAATTTAAAGCGTCGGCAGAGGAATTGGCTCGCGAGTATCCTGATTCGCACTTCTGTCTGTCGTACGGATTCCGCGTCGATGAGAGCACAGCTGATCAGGTTCAGGATATTCCGAATCTCGCATACGTCGGACCCGTCAACATGGGAGTTTTGATCGGCGCGATCATGGGTATTTTGACGGATAACAATAAAGTCGTTTTCTTAGGCGGACAAGATATTCCCGCGATCACGGATATCGTTTCAGGGATTGAAGAAGGCGTTCGTCTGACGAACAAAGAAGCGGTCGTCACGACGGATTATCTCGGCACGCTGACTGATGCCGATCTTGCTAAAGAGCGTGCGACTGCGTTTATCAACGACGGCTATGACGTGGTCTCCGCGAGTGCGAACACGGCCCAGCTCGGCTGCCTGTATGCCGCAGAAGAGAAAGGCGTATATGCGCTCGGATTCAATGGCGATCAGTACGGAGTCGCTCCGGACGCCGTTGTGCTCTCCGTTATGCGCAACTATCCGGCGATCTATGAGGACGTCTTCCTTTCCATTGCGGAGAGCAAATGGAAGAGTGGCATGGTGGTGTATACACTGAAAGATAATGGCACGATCGTATCGGATTGGCATGGATGGGACGAGAAACTCCCGAAAGAAAAAGTCGATGCCATCAATGACGTGATCCAGAAACTCTACAAGGGTGATCTTGGCGATTATTAATATAGCTCTTTTCGGTCGGGGCGGGAGGTCTGCCGCCTGTCGCCTCGACCTTTTTGACGTGTGTCATGAAGCCGTAAAAGTGCGCAGCGAAGCGCTAACGGTTCCTGTCTCTTTTGTCCTTGAACGCGGCAGATGAATGCATGTACTCCGCCTAATCCGCAGCCGCGAACAGCGGAGTTTTTTAAAAGATACGCAGTATAAAAACTGAAAAAATGGGGACGTTCAAGTGAAAGCATTAATCACAACTAAAATGAAAACTCAGGGAAAAGCAGGCGCGCAGCAGATCCTCGTTTCATTCAGCGCGACGGTTTTCGCGCTGGCTCTGGGCATGCTTCTGATTTATGCGATTGGCTTTGATCCTTTTTCGGCCAGTGTAGCGATGGTCGACGGTGCCTTCGGAAGCAAAAATGCCTTTGGTGAAACGCTTGTGAAAATGACGCCCTTAATCTTTACCGGAATGAGTTACGCGCTAGCGAGTCGATGCGGACTGACAAATCTTGGTATGGAAGGCCAGCTCTACATGGGCGCGCTTACCGGAACGGCAACCGGCATTTATGTTTCGGGACTTCCAGCCGTGTTGCATTTGCCGCTGACTATTCTGGCCGGCTTCCTAGGTGGCGCTCTCTGGGGGCTGATCGCCGGTGCGCTCAAGGTGCGTTTCGGGGCAAGCGAAATCATTACAACCGTTATGTTGAATACGATCGCCATCAGTTTCATCGACTATATGGTTAACGGGCCGATGATTGAGCCGCCGGGCATCAACTGTCAGACACAGCCTGTTCGAAGTTCGGCACAGCTGCCTAATCTCCTCTCAGGCACGAGGGCACATTGGGGCTTTGTTATCGCCATCGCCTTTGTCGTGCTTTTCTGGCTTTTCCTTTGGCGAAGCAAACGCGGTTATGAAGTGCGCGTTGCCGGGTTGAATCTTTCTGCGGCGCGTTATTCGGGGATTCATACGGACAAAAACATCCTGCTCGTCATGTTCTTAGCAGGCGGTCTTGCCGGACTCGCCGGATGCAATGAAATTCTCGGTATACAGATTCGTATGATTCCTGAGATTTCACCCGGTTACGGGTTTGACGGCATTGCGGTGTCTCTTATCGGCAACAACACGCCGTTCGGTATTGTGATCGGCGCGTTGCTGTTCGGCGCATTTCGCGCAGGCGGGAATAGAATGCAGATCAGAGCCAAAGTGCCGAATGCCATTGTCTCGGTTGTGCAGGCGCTCGTTATTTTCGCTGTGGTTGCCAGCCAGATGTTGCTTGACAAGTGGAATGAGTATCAGATGAAAAAAATACATCGTCAGGAAAGTGAGGAGGCATAGTATGGATTTACTTCAAACCATTGGCGGCTATCTGTTTACGGACATCCGCATGGCGGCCCCCGTACTATTGGCCGGACTCGGTCTTTTACTTATGAATTGGAGCGGTCTTTTGAATATCGGTGCTGAGGGCATAATGTTGATTGCTGCGTTGGCCGCTGTCGCCGGATCCCACTTTTTTGGAAGCGTTTGGATGGGGCTATTGCTTGCTATGTTGGCAGGTGCCGTGTTCGGTCTGCTCTTTGCTGTTCTCACGGTGACGCTTCGCGCTAATCAAACGGTCGTCGGCGCTGCTCTCAATATTCTCGGACTGAGTCTTTCAACCACGCTGAATCGTGTTTTCTTCGGCATTGAGACGACCGTGACTAAAGTCGATGCCTATAAGGTATTGGAGATTCCGCTCTTGTCGAAAATACCTGTCATCGGTCGCGCGTTTTTCGCCCAGATGCCCATTGTCTACATCGCCTTCATACTTGTTCCCGTGATACATTATTTTCTTTTTAAGACAAAACCGGGTCTTAATCTTCGATCTGTCGGTGAGAATCCGCGGGTGGCGGACACGCTCGGTATCAATGTGTATCGCACGCAGTACCTGGCAACGATCGTCGGCAGTATGATTATCGCCGCAGGCGGCGCATTTCTTTCGACGGGACTTTTGAACTTCTTCGCGGAAGATATGGTTGCCGGAAGAGGCTATATCGCGTTGGCAGCGGTGATCTTCGGCAAATACAGACCGACCGGCATCATGGTCGCCGCGATGATTTTCATGGCGGGCAACGTGGTCAGCAATGTTCTTCAGGTGGCCGGTGTCGGGATTCCGTATACGTTCCTGACGATGATTCCTTATGTCCTGACGATTATTGCACTGACCATTTTCGCAAGCCGTGCTGTGGCACCCGCCTCACTCGGCAAACCGTACAAGCGTGGTTAAGGAGTAGATCATGAGTGTCATTCTTGAAATGGAGAATATCTGCAAACAATTCCCCGGCGTGTTGGCTAACGACTGCGTCTGTCTCTCGGTAAAAGAGGGGGAGGTTCACGCGCTTTTAGGTGAAAACGGTGCCGGCAAGAGCACATTGATGAATATTCTATGCGGTCTTTATAAACCGACGTCCGGAGAAATTCACTTGGAGGGTGAACTCGTTCGATTCAACTCCGCACGAGATGCGATGGAGCGCGGTATCGGCATGGTACACCAACATTTCATGCTGATTCCGACGATGACGGTGACCGAAAACTGTTTAATCGGCGACAAGGAAGGAAATGCTATCAAACTCGACCGCAAAGAAGCCGGACAGCGATTGAAAGAGCTTGCTGAGCGCTATGGTATGGAGATTGATCCTGATGCTATCGTCGGCACGCTTTCTGTCGGCGAAATGCAGCGAGTAGAAATCGTTAAAGCGTTATTCCGTGGAGCTAAAATCTTGATCCTTGATGAGCCGACCGCAGTGCTTACACCACAGGAGGCGCGCGCACTTTTTAAGATGATTCGCGCGCTGACGGATAATCAATTTACAGTCATTTTTATCAGCCATAAATTAGATGAAGTCAAAGAGATTTCAGACCGTGTAACCGTACTTCGTCAAGGCTCAGTGGTCGGCACTTATGATATCGATCAATGTTCGGTTGAAGAACTTGCACGACTGATGGTCGGACGCGAGATTCGTTTTGACGTCATTGAGCGCCGACAAGCGGTCGGCGACACACTGCTCGAGGTAAATAATCTGTCCTTGCATCGCCAACAATCAAGTGAAGGCAAGTTGCTGGACGACCTTTCGTTTGAGGTGCGTGAAGGTGAAGTGCTCGGGATCGCCGGTGTCGACGGCAATGGACAGGCTGAACTTGTCGAATGCTTAACCGGTATTTTAAGAGCATCAAGCGGTGAAGCACTTTATCAGGGAAATGACCTTCTGAAACTTTCGACACGTGACATTATGTCTAAAGACGTCTCGCACATCCCGCAGGATCGACAAAAAACAGGTCTTGTCATGCCCATGACGCTTGTTGAGAATTTTGCTCTGCAAGACTACTACAAAAAAGATTTCGGTAAAGGAATTTTTCTAGACTGGATAGGGGTTGAAGACCGCAGCGCAAAGCTGATAAAAGATTTTTCTGTAAAAACGCCGAGTACCTATGAGTTGGCTCAAAACCTCTCCGGCGGCAATCAGCAGAAAGTGGTAGCGGCGCGTGAGATCAGTCGTGAACCTAAATTGCTTATTGCCATGCATCCGACGCGTGGTCTCGACGTCGGTGCCGTAGAATATATCCACAATCAACTGATTGATCAGCGCGACAAGGGTGTCGGCATCCTCCTCGTCTCGACCGAGATGGAAGAAATTATGCGGCTAAGCGATCGCATCATCGTTCTCTATGAAGGACGTGCTATGGGGTGTGTCCGACCGTCGGAAACGACCATAGAAGAAATGGGACTCATGATGGGCGGTCGCAAATTGGATGACATCCGAAAAGGACGTGTTAAGGAAGCGCCCGTCGAAGAGAATATAATGTGATCTGATGATGGACACATTTGTTGACATCGGGGAGTGCACGGTGCGCGAGGGTACGTTGTACCTAGTAGCGACACCGCTAGGTAATCGGGACGATTTGAGTCCTCGCGCGAAGGCAATACTCGAAAGCGTCGATTACATCGCCGCTGAAGATACGCGTCGTGCGGCGCGTCTGATGTCGTCTCTTGGAATAGGGAATAGGATCATCAGCTATTTCGAGCACAACAAGCACTTTCGTCATGTCCAATTATTAGAGGATCTCCGTCAAGGGAAGTCAGTTGCTCTGATTTCTGACGCCGGTATGCCTTGTATTTCGGATCCCGGAGAAGCGCTGGTCAGGCTTGCTGTTGAACACGGGATTCCGATTTCCGTAATCCCGGGTCCCTCCGCGCTTCTTGCCGCTGTTGCCGCATCGGGTTTGGACACGACGCGTTTTGTCTTCGAAGGTTTTCTTCCTGTTAAAGGAAAGGCACGTCGAGAACGTCTCTCTGACATTGCTAAAGAAGCTCGTACCGTTGTATTCTACGAAGCGCCGCACCGAATCCGGAAAACGCTTGCCGATTTGGAAGAGATTGGTCTTTCCTCGCGCAGAGTGGTTGTAGCGAGAGAGCTTACAAAAAAGTACGAGGAATTTTTATATTTTTCGATCAAAGAAGCCGCGACCTTTTATGAAAACATGACGCCGAAAGGCGAGTTTACACTTGTTATTGAGGGGCGTTCCGAGTTGTTGAGCAGAACCGGTGCGCAACAACATGATGGTATAGATGATGCTGCCCTTGAAAAGCATCTTCGCGATTGCTTTGCTGAAGGGCTTTCCGTGAAAGATGCGGTGGAAACCGTCGCAGTAGCGACGGGTGTTGCGCGAAACCGTCTGTACGATTTGGCACTCAAGGTGATATAACACCGGTCTCATCTTTCATCTTTTCAAAGATTATGAGAAGATAGGAAGCGTAGTCTTGCTTTTAAGGCGCCATCTTTTGACAAGCATATATACGTATCATGATGTATAGGCGGCGCTCTCTGACAGCGTTGATAGAGAGATGGCTGGTGATAAAGGAGATGCTTTAATTAACAACGGCACCTTGTACAGGTACTTGTCTGCTGTTGACTTTTAACGGGGAGAAAGATTCACATGACAAGAAAGACTTTTTACATTACAACTCCGATTTACTATCCGAGCGGTCAATTGCATATCGGCAATTCATATACGACGGTTGCGGCTGATGCCATGGCGCGCTACCACCGCTTACGGGGCAAAGATGTTTTTTTTCTGACGGGGATGGACGAGCATGGGCAAAAAATCCAGCAGACAGCAGAGTCTGAGGGCATGACCCCGCAGGCCTACGTCGATAAAATGGCGGTCGGCGTAAAGGCGTTATGGGAGATTCTCGATATTTCATATGACGGTTTTATTCGAACGACAGACGCGCATCATGTGGCGTCTGTGCAGGCGATGGTACAAAAGCTTTACGATCAGGGTGACATATACAAAGGCGTGTATGAAGGACTTTATTGTACGCCGTGCGAATCATTTTGGGCACCTGCGCAGGCTCCGGATCATTTGTGTCCCGACTGTGGGCGCGAACTCCATAAAACAGATGAAGACTGCTATTTCTTCCGTCTTTCACATTACCAGAAGCCGTTAGAAGAACTCTTCAGCAGCGGTACATTTGTACTTCCTTCTTCCAGCGCCAATGAAATGATCCGGAATTTTCTTGAGCCAGGTCTTGATGACTTGGCCATCACGCGTACGGCATTTGACTGGGGCATTCCCGCGCCGTTTGACCAGGAGCATGTAGTGTACGTCTGGGTTGACGCGCTATGCAATTACATCACGGCGCTTGGTTATCCCAATGAACCGGAATTGTTTAACCGTTTCTGGCCGGCCGATGTCCACTTAGTCGGCAAGGATATCATCCGTTTTCACTCCCTGATCTGGCCGGCGCTCTTGATGGCGCTTGACGTCCCTGTGCCGAAATGTATCTTCTCTCACGGCTGGTTGCTTTTTGGTGGAGGCAAAATGTCAAAATCAAAAGGCAATGTTGTTGATCCGATCGTATTGGCAGATCGTTACGGCGTTGACGCTATCCGCTATTTTCTACTTCGCGAAGTTCCTTTCGGTTCAGACGGCAACTTTTCAAACCAGGCGCTGATCGAACGGATCAACAGCGATCTTGCGAACGATCTGGGCAATCTTGTGAGCCGTACAGCTGCCATGATTGTCAAAACATTTCCGAACGGCATCCCCGACGAGCGTATAGAAGAAGACATTGATATATCGCTGGACAATCTCGCCGACAAAACACTATCTGCCGTTGAACTGCACCTTGATAAACTGGAGTTTAGTCTTGCGTTAGACGCGGTCTGGGCGTTGATCGGCCAGTGCAATAAGTACATTGATCTCACCACGCCGTGGATCCTCGCAAGGGAAGAGAAAGACCATCCTCGACTGGCTGCCGTACTTTATACGCTCTCCGACAATCTGCGCCGTATTGCTGTGATGATATCGCCTTTTATGACGCGCACACCCGCCCTCATCCGCGATCGTCTCGGCATTCCCGAAACGGACGACGCGACGTGGGCATCGGCTGCAAAACGCGATCTTTACATTGCAAATCCGAATGTTTACAAAGGCAATGCTATTTTCCCGCGTATCGATACGGAGAAAGAACTGGAGGCGCTGGAACAGTACGTTCCCTAATCTTCCAAAGAAGCGATACGGTATACCTTGGAGGTCAGTGAAATGATCTGGTTTGATTCCCATGCGCATCTTCAGGATGAGGTGTTCGACGACGATCGTTCTGCCGTCCTTCAGCGCGCCCGCGATGCCGGTGTGATGCGAGTACTCCTTCCTTCTTCTGATCTGGAAGACGCACACAAAGCCTGTGAACTGGCTATCAACGAACCGATGTTTTATGTGGCGATCGGTGTACATCCCCATGAAGCTGTCTCGTGGGAGCAGGAAACGGCCTCTCAACTTCGCGAGCTCAAAGATGAGACGAATCGTCGCGCAATGGAGAACGGACGTGACGCACCGGTCGTTGCGATCGGTGAGATCGGATTCGATTTTCACTATGATTTTTCTCCTCGTGATAAACAACGCCAAGCCCTTGAAGCACAATTAATGCTAGCGCATGAGCTTGACCTTCCGGTTGTCATTCATCTCCGAGATGCCACGCAAGCCACGCTTGATGTGTTGACTCGCGCACACGCCACGGGACTTCTTTCTAACGACCATCCGGCTGGAGTCATGCATTGTTATTCGGAATCGGAAGACATGCTAAAAATCTTCCTCGATATGGGGTTTATGGTCGGTTTTGACGGTCCCATCACGTACAATAACGCCAAGAAAGCGCGTGAGGCGATCGCTGTAGTGCCGGACGATCGCCTCGTTCTCGAAACAGATGCGCCTTGGCTTTCGCCGCGTCAAAAGCGCGGCCGCCGAAATGAATCGTCCTACCTCCCATGGATCGGTGAAGAAGCCGCCAAACTTCGCGGCGTGTCTACGGAGATCATCGCGTCACAGACTTTCTGCAACACAAATCGCCTCTTTCGTTTGTCTTGTTGAGAACGAGTAACCGTAACAAAAATCGAACTAAGCGTAGATAGCGCTTAAGTTTTCTATTATTCATCAGGGAGGAAATTCAAACATTCAATCGAACCGCTGGCTGTTCAAGTGTTTTCTGAAGGACGCCTTATAACATCATCGCGACGTCATGATGACATGACTGCATCGGATTAGAAAATGTTTGAAAACTGTAAAATCCGATTTTTATGTTGTGACAGCGAACCAAGCTGAAATTAACCCGATGGAAGCTGCGTAGATCAGAAGTCCGGCGACGACGACTCCGCCCATAACGGCGATGACGCTTTTCTTGAAATCCATATCCAATAGACTTGCGGCGAAAGTTCCGGTCCATGCGCCTGTTCCGGGAAGCGGAATCGCGACAAAAACAAAAAGGGCGACATAGAGACCGTAGCCTGCCTTTTCTGTAAGTTTTCGTCCCGCGGCGGCACCGCGCTCCAAGAAAAAGATACAGATCTTGGAAATATAATGCAGATCTTTGCCCCACATAAGAAATTTACGTGCAAGATAAAAGATGACAGGAACCGGCAACATGTTTCCGAGTATACCGATCACCATTGCCCAAAGAAGCGGTACATTATTTGCGGACGCATAAATCATAGCTCCGCGAATTTCCACTATCGGAAGCATCGAGATAAAGAAAATCCAAAGCAGCTTTTTGGTCACAGACTATGTTCCCTTCGTGTAAGTACATTTCTCAAACGTTTGCATTTTACCATAATGACACATCGCCTGAATATCAGTATTAAATCCTAGCCGCACTTAAATCCGTCCTAAACCCTAACTTTGTGACCTCATACATAGCATTTATCGGTAGACAAACGCGTCAGTATCTAGCGTTAGCGGTGAAGTGCGCATTCTTTTCGGTTATCGTGTATTATTGAAAACAGCGTTTGTCTTTGCAGGACAACGTTTGGAGGCATGTTAATGGATCAATATCGCTTTTCTGAAATCGAAAAAAAATGGCAGGAACGCTGGGAAGCATCCGGTGTTTTTCACGCGGAACAGCCGCGCGACGGCAAAGTGCCTGAAAAACCAAAATTTTATTGTCTTATTGAATTTCCCTATCCTTCAGGCCAAGGTCTTCACGTCGGGCATCCGAGAAGCTATACGGCGTTAGACCTCGTCGCGCGAAAAAAACGCCTCGAAGGCTACAATGTGTTATATCCGATGGGGTGGGACGCTTTCGGACTGCCTACGGAGAACTATGCCATTCAGCATCGTATACATCCGGCGACCGTGACGCGTGATAACATCCGTCATTTTAGAAGACAGCTGAAATCGTTAGGCTTTAGCTTCGATTGGACACGTGAGGTCAATACGACAGATCCGAACTATTATCGCTTTACGCAGTGGATTTTCTTACAGTTCTTCAAGGCCGGTCTCGCGTATAAGAAGGAGATGTCCGTCAACTGGTGTCCGTCGTGCAAGATAGTGCTTGCTAATGAAGAAGTGGTAGAGGGTGGTTGTGAGCGTTGCGGTACGGAAACGACGCAACGGGTCAAGAGCCAGTGGATGCTTCGGATCACGGAGTATGCGCAAAAATTGCTGGACGGCTTAGACGACGTTGACTTTATTTCACGAGTCAAAACTCAGCAGCGCAACTGGATAGGCCGCAGCACCGGCGCGGAAGTGTATTTTGCGACGACGGCGGGTGATCATATGAACGTCTATACGACGCGACCGGATACGCTTTTCGGTGCAACGTATATGGTCGTGTCACCCGAACATGAGCTGGTTAAGAAGTGGCTCAACGAAGGCTACATCCAAAATATAGAAGACGTTCGCGACTATCAGCATGAAGCCATGCGCAAGTCCGACTTTGAGCGTACGGAGATTAATAAAGAGAAAACCGGTGTCCGGCTTGAGGGAGTAGACGGCATTAATCCCGTCAACGATGAAGTCATTCCAATCTTTATTTCAGACTACGTGCTGACTACTTACGGAACGGGAGCGATCATGGCGGTGCCGGGACACGATGACCGCGACTACGAGTTCGCGAAAGTGTTTGATCTTCCGATCCGCTGTGTTGTTGAAGGCGGAGACATCACGGAATGTGCCTTTACCGACATCGATAACGGCATCATGATGAACTCCGGTTTCCTTAACGGACTAAACGTTAAAGATGCGATTGTAATAATGACCGACTGGCTTGAGGAAAATGGTCTCGGTCATCGGCGCGTCAATTTCAGACTCCGTGACTGGGTATTTTCCCGCCAGCGCTATTGGGGAGAACCTATTCCGATGGTGTATTGCGATGCATGCGGATGGCAGCCGTTGCCTGAAGATCAATTGCCCCTGCTGTTACCTGAAGTGAAATCCTATGAACCCACCGATACGGGTGAATCACCGCTGGCTTCCCTGACGGAATGGGTTAACACCACGTGCCCTTGTTGCGGCGGACCCGCAAAACGCGAAACCGACACGATGCCGCAATGGGCCGGTTCATCTTGGTATTTTATTCGGTATACGGATCCTCAATGCGACACGGGCATCGCCTCGGAAGAAGCGATGAACTACTGGCTTCCGGTTGACTGGTACAACGGCGGCATGGAGCATACGACGCTACATCTTCTTTACTCGCGGTTCTGGAATCAATTTCTCTACGATCAAGGCGTTGTACCGGTCAAAGAGCCGTATAGACGCCGCACGAGTCACGGTATGATTCTTGGCGAAAACGGTGAGAAAATGTCAAAATCTCGCGGCAACGTTGTCAATCCGGATGATGTCATTCGCGAATACGGTGCCGACACGTTGCGTCTGTATGAGATGTTTATCGGTGATTTTGAGAAAGCGGCGCCTTGGAATACATCATCGATTCGCGGCTGTTCGCGCTTCTTGGAGCGTGTCTTCGATCTTCAGAAGAAACTGGTCGAGGGTGAATCTTATCGCAGCGATCTGGAAACATCGATGCATCAGACGATTAAGAAAGTATCGTACGACATTGACCATTTGAAGGGGAATACGGCCATCGCACAGCTGATGACGTTAATTAACCGTTTCTACGACAAGGGGAGCGTCAATCGGGCAGAATACAGAACATTCCTTCTCCTCCTCAATCCTTTTGCTCCGCATATCACGGAGGAAATATGGGAGCGTCAGGCATATGGCGGCAGGGTCACCGATCAGTCATGGCCTACATACGACGAGGAGAAAACAGAAGAAGACGAAGTCGAAATCGTCATCCAAGTCAATGGAAGAATTCGCGCGCGTGTGATGATCTCGCGCGACATGCCTGAAGACGACGTTTTGCAGTTCGCCCGCGAGAATGACGATGTCGCGTCTCACCTTACAGGGAAGCAAGAGTTAAAGGCTATTTACGTACCCGGACGACTCGTTAACTTTGCAGTGAAAGCGTGAGCGGCTGCAAAGAATAAGGACAGACTGGAATAACACTTTTTTGTCCGTCAATGTGAACGCTTAAATGGTATTTAGAATCACTTATTCATTTAAGTGCATCAATCGATCGAGTCATGGTGAACACATGGATGAGCACATTTAATAGTGAAGGCGATCAGTGTCCTTATAAAGAGACGTACAGGAATTGGCGAAAATGCCGAATTGACGAATCGCAAAAAAAAGGCGACAATAGCTGAAATAGAATCAAAGGCAGTGAAGGGAAGAGTAAACTCAACGGTGATCGACAGAGAACCCGGTAAGGTGGAAGCGGGACGAGCCGAAAAGTTGAACATGGCCCCTGAGCCGCGGTGCTGAGCTTGGATCAGACTGTTTTATAACAGGAATATTTGTTGAATTAACAAGTATTCGCTCTCTGAAACAGCGAATCAGGTTAGGTGTCGACGGGTGCGCCCGTTATCGCGCCGGAGTATGATAGTACTCTTTGAGGTCTGTTTCGTGAGAAACAGGCGAATCTGGGTGGTACCACGGATAATGTCCGTCCCGGAACCGAAAAGGTTTCGGGACGGATTTTTTTGTTGGGAAAGGTGTTTTGCAGGAATGATGCCTGTCAGGAAAGACATCTGTCGAGAACGGGAGTTTAAGGCAGGCGAATTTTATAAAAATTGATAGAGGCTTTTGGAGGTAAGCGATGAGGCTTCTCACGGTTAAAAATCTGAGAAAAACGTTCGCTCAGGAGAAGGAAGCGATTCACGCGGTCAACGGTGTATCTTTTCACGTCGATAAAGGCGAAATTTATGGCCTTATCGGTCTTTCGGGCGCGGGAAAATCGACGCTTATTCGTTGCTTAAATCTACTAGAGCGTCCTGATTCAGGGGAGATTTGGTTCGACGGAATTGATCTTGCAACACAAAGTGAAGCCGTCGTGCGCGAAAAGCGGCGTGAAATGGGCATGATTTTTCAGCATTTCAATCTCTTCATGAGAAAGACGGTTGAGGACAACGTTGCCTACCCGCTTCGCATCGCGGGGCGCGAACGCCACGAAATCAAAAAACGTGCTCATGAACTCATCGACTACATAGGGCTTTCAAAATATACTCGAGCATATCCGGCAGAGCTTTCCGGCGGACAGAAACAGCGTGTCGCCATCGCGCGAGCGTTGGCGTTAAATCCGAAGCTGCTTTTGTCCGATGAAGCGACGTCAGCGCTTGATCCGGTCAATACAGAGTTGGTGTTAAGCATGCTGCGCCAAGTCGTCCAGGATTTCGGAATCGGTATTGTATTGATCACGCATCAAATGGAAGTCGCCAAAGCGCTGTGCGGACGCGTCGCTGTTATGGAAAACGGCCTCATCATTGAAGAAAACGATGTAGAGACATTATTCCTCAGCCCGAAGCATCAGGCGACTCGACGTCTGATTCGCGGTGTAGAAGATACGTTTGCCGTGAAGCATAGCGGAGCTATCACCGCCGGGAACATCTATCGCCTCGGTTTTCGGCGTGAGTCGGTGAGACGGCCTCTTATCTCACATATTTCACGTAAGTATAACGTGGACATCAATATACTGGCCGGCGACATCAACGTTCTGCAAACAGGAGATGTCGGTTACCTCGTGGTGTCGTTTGAGGATGCCGGGGACGAGGAAGGCGCGCTGAAAGCTTTACGCGAGAACGGCGTTGAACTCGTTCCGCTGACGGCCGAGGATGCCGTCAACCATCTGTAAACGCTCTAAGAATGAATGAATAGTAGGGGATCAATTATGATGACACTGGAATTGATGAAATCAACGCTGGAAACCCTGGAAATGGTAACCGTCAGCAGTTTGTTTTCAGTTTTGCTGGGGCTCCCTCTCGGTGTTTTGCTCGTTCTATCGCGACCCGGCGGTCTTCGCCCCCGTTCAGCACTTTATCGTGCGCTCGATGCGATCATTAATGTCTTTCGCTCACTGCCCTTTTTGGTGCTGATGATCATGGTGTTTCCGCTTTCGCGCCTTGTCACGGGACGTGCGACGGGAACGACTGCGACGATTGTACCGCTTGCCGTCGCGGCCATCCCATTTGTCGCGCGAATCATGGAGCAGAGCCTGCTGGAGGTTGACGGCGGTGTTTTGGAAGCGGGGCTTGCTTCCGGCGCGAAGATCAGTCAACTGGTCTGGACCGTTTTAATTCCGGAAGCGCTGCCTGCGCTTGTAAACGGGATCACCATCACTGTCATCAACATCATCGGCAACTCAGCGATGGCGGGAGCGATCGGCGGCGGCGGTCTGGGAGACCTTGCGGTGCGCTACGGGCTTTACAGGCGCGAACCGTTCATGCTCTATATTTCGGTGGCCATCATTATTGTGCTGGTTCAGCTGGTGCAATGGCTAGGCGGTTACCTCGAGCGACGTCTGCGGCGCGACGGCAAGGTGACTGTCAGCGCCTGAAAACGTACAGTATCAAGGCGGTTTTTGAGATACCGTTTTTGAATAAATAAATAATCTTTTGGAAGATAAGAAAGGATGAAAAACATGAAAAAGAACAGAACAAAGTTGGGGTTCATTTTAGTGCTTGTTATTGCCTCCCTGCTGTTGACGGTCGCTTGTGCTCCAAAGAAAGATGACAGCAAGCTGGTGATCGGTGTCAGTCCGGCTCCCCATGCAGAAATTGTGAAGCTTGTCCAGGAAGAACTTGCAGAAAAGGGCGTGACACTCGAAATCAGAGAGTTTAATGACTACAAGACGCCCAACATCGCGCTTTCCGACGGAGATATCGATGCCAATTATTTCCAACATATCCCGTATTTTGCGGACGAAAACCGGGTCGGGAAATACAATCTTGAAATTCTCTGCGGCGTTCACATTGAGCCGATGGGATTCTACTCGAAGACGCTGACATCATTGGATGACATTCCCGAGGGCGCGGAAATTATGATCCCGAATGATACGACGAACGAAGGTCGTGCGCTGCTTCTCTTGCAGGATAAGGGACTCATCACGCTAAAAGAAGGTGTGGTCGGAGGTACTGCAACACCTCGTGACATCGCGGACAATCCGAAAAACCTCGTATTCACCGAGCTCGAGGCGGCGACAATCCCGCAAGCCTATGCTGACGCCGACGGAGCGGTCATCAACGGAAACTATGCGATTGAACATGGACTAAACCCGATGAAGGATGCGCTCGCTGTTGAAGGAACGTCCAGTCCCTACGTCAACATTGTTGCCGTTCGAAATGGCGATGCCGCCAAAGAGGCATTCAAGAAATTGGCTGAAGTGCTACAGAGCGATAAAGTGAAAGAGTATATCGAATCAAAATATGAAGGTGCCGTCGTTCCTGCGTTTCAGAGCAAAGAAGAAGCGGACAACCTCGCGTTACAGTACTGATAGCGCGACATAAGCGATTAATAAACTGATCAATATCCGAGGACACCTGTGAGCGATTCATCGTTCGTGATCCAGTGTTCGACCGGAATCACGCGGTAGGCATCACGTGTGTCCCGGATGATCACCTGCTCAATGCCCGCATTGATGATCAAACGTTTGCAGAGCGCGCAGGGCATCGCTTGTTCGACATATCTACCCGTTCGCGCATCGCGTCCGACAAGATAGAGGGTGCTGCCGATGAGATCGCGGCGAGCGGCACTGATGATGGCGTTCATTTCTGCGTGGACACTGCGGCAAAGTTCATAACGCTCACCGCGAGGGATTTGAAGTTTCTCGCGCGTGCAGTAGCCGAGCTCGTTACAGTTAGCTCTTCCTCTCGGCGATCCGACATAGCCGGTTGAAATGACCTCGTCATCCTTGACAATCACGGCGCCAAAATGCCTGCGAATGCAGGTGGCACGCTCACTCACTACTTCGGCAAGATCAAGATAATAATTGGTCTTGTCACGACGTTTTACGGATTGATTGCTCGTCTCTTTCTGCATGATGACCGCGCTCCTTTTTCTATCGTAAGCATACCACGTTCGCAATTATGTGCAAATGTGCCGAGTCACCTTAAAAGCGCCTTCCGACGTTGCTTGCGTCGTCATGCAAAGCAATCGTAGTAGTGCGATGCACGCAGCATGTCACGAACAATTTTTCCCTGAAGACGGTGAACAGGCGTTGAATACCATGTAAACGCCCGGCAGATTCTCATCTGTCGGGCGCTGATCGGTCTGTATTAACTTAGATTACGTATGATCTGCTTTATGCGGATCGGAATGCCTTATTCGTCGTCATCACCGAAGTCGATTTCAATCGTCTGCTTAGCCTTTTTCTCTTCACCCTTCTTTGGAAGTGTGAGCTCCAGCACTCCGTTGCGGAATTTACCGGTGATGTCATCCGTATTGATGCCTGTCAGGTCGAAACTGCGGCTGCAAGAGCCATAAGAACGCTCTTTGTAAACGTAGTTCTCTGTTTCTTCAGATTTTTCAACATTTTGCTCCGCGCTGATCATCATGAATTTGCCGTCGAGCTCAATCTTGATATCTTCTTTTTTTACGCCCGGCAGGTCTGCCTTCAAAAGGAAATGGTCATCTTTATCAATGACATCGACATTAAAGCTCCGTGCTCCGGATACCGTTCCGAAAAAAGGCCGGTCTAAGAATCGGGCCATCTCGTCAAATAAATTTAAATTGCGGTTACGTCGTCCGTAAGGAATCAAATCAAACATCATCATACCCCTTTCTTATTGTAGATGTAGTCTCATGAACGCTGAGCGAGAGGCACAGCGTATTCTTTTGTTATTTTGCCGGCTTTTTGATTTTTAAAATATCCGGCATCGTTTTACCCTTCGTTCGCTCATCATGAATAGTTCCGCAGGATGCTCTTTAAGAGGGGCATCCACAGCCTGTCTAATATGAAAGCGGCTAAGGAATCTTTTATACTGACTATATTGTATAGAGAAGATGCGACAACAATATCATACGATTGTGACAACGTTTGAAAAATTAGCACTCTCGTGTGAAGAGTGCTAATTTGCTCTATAATTTCTCTCTATTCTGTTGGTGAGTGTTCATCTCATTATCTGCGATAGCCGCGACGAGAGGCTAATCCAAGCGAATGGATTTGTGAAGAACGTTGGTGTATACCAATGATTAAGATCATAAATAAGATTCCGTCCTTATTTGTTTCAGTTAGAGAATGAGAGTGTGTCTGTTTGCTCTTGCGGTATTCGGTATAATAAGCGTGGTGAAGATGCAGGTTAAACGATTCGTTTTGATTGCCTGACGGTCTATCCCGTGTAATAACCATCAAACCGCCGGGATCATACGATCGAGTGTTTCGACTACAAAAGGAGTTGTTAATATTCTTGATGTAAACACAAGATATATGTGTGGACAAAAAGGAAAGATAATGAAGCCCATCAAAATGATAGCCATTGATCTCGATGGTACGTTGCTCAACAGTGAGAAAAAAGTATCTACAAAAGATCAAAAAATGATTGAGAGAGCCGCCAAATCCGGAGTTTACATTGTTCCGGCAACAGGGCGACTTTATAATTCCGTTCCTGAAGAGGTCAAGTCGCTCCATGGTGTACGCTATTTGATTCTCGCGAACGGAGCCGTTGTCTACGATATGAAAGAAGATCGTGATGTCTTTCGCGCTGAAATTCCACGCGAACATGCTCTTGAGATTTTTAAATTTCTTGACACCTATCCTTGCATTTACGGATGTTATATGGACGATTTGTCGTGGATGACGCTTGAATCAAAGGAGCTGATCGACCGTTACGTGCCGGAAGTTGAGTTTCGGCAATTGATCCGAGCATTCAACGAAACGACCGATAATCTCTATGATATGATCGCTTCCCGTGATTCTGATGTTCAGAAAATACAACTGTTTTCGGACGACGCGACATTGATTGATTATCTTCTCGTTCAGATTCCCAAAATATTCCCGGATGTTGTCACGACGTCATCGATTCGTCATAACGTTGAGATTAACGCTGTCTCGGCTCAAAAGGGTATCGCACTTCTGCGGCTTGCCGATTTGCTCGGCATTGATCAGAAGATGACGATGGCTATTGGCGATGGCATCAACGATTTTGACATGATTAATTCCGCCGGTGTTGGTGTCGCCATGGCAAATGCGTATTCTGAGGAGGTCAAGAAGGCTGCGGATTACATTACATCGGACTGTGATGAAAGCGGTGTTGCCGAAGCCATCATAAAGTTCTGTTTCCCGAAGGATCGGATCGATAACTATGCGTGATCTCAATACACATGCTGCTCAAGATATGGAACGTGCAGATTCTGACTCAATGATGGATCAATCGTGCGCCGCAGCGGTCGGTTTTTTTGATGGCATTCATCGTGGTCACGAAGCGGTGATTCGCCGTCTCATTAATGTAGCGCAAGAGGCTTCGTTGCCAACAGCCGTCGTGTTATTGGTTCCCGCGGATCACTTTTTCATTAAAAATCCGGACGTGTCCACACAACAGTATTCTGATATGGATGCCGAAGACAACGAAATAATAGACGCCGGCAGCAAGGAAGTAATGGAAACCGGAAACGTAGAAGAAGCTGAAGCCGAAGAACGGATATTGCCGCCACAGACAACGCAAATTAACCGTAATGGCATCGGCAGACTCTGTACAATTGAGGATTGCACTGAGATGATCCTCGCGTTCGGTGTCGATATCATTTTGACAATGCCGTGGAACGAAAGTTCACCTTATAGATTGCAGGAATCTGCGAATAACGACGGCTCCTTTTGTTGCAACAATTGTGATCACCATTTGAATGATAAAATGCGTGCGCTGCTTGAACAGATCGGTGTTAAAATCCTCGTCACAGGAAATCCCAGGCAGTCTGAGCTGGAAGGTATTCGAACAGTTGGTGTCGAAACGGTCGACCGGGACGGTTTTCCTGTAACGACGGACAGAATTTTGAAAGCTCTGCAATGTGGGAAAATAGAAGAAGTGAATGACCTTCTTGGCCGAGCACATCATTATTGCGGTCGAGTGATTCCGGGAGCTCGGCGCGGGAGAGCGGTAGGTATGCCAACCGCCAACATGAATGTATCGTCGGAGCTGCAGCTCCCTGCATTTGGCGTCTACGGAACGCGGATCAGGGTGCGAAATCGCTGGTATAAAAGTCTGACAAACATCGGCAACCGTCCAACGGTTGACGCTTCCGGCAAAGTGACAATCGAAACACATATCTTAGACTTTGACGATGCCATTTATGGGGAAGAAGTCAAATTGGAGATTCTTACTTATATCCGACCCACCGTCAAATTTGAAAGCATCATTGACGTGCGCGATCAAGTCAAACGAGACATTGATTTGGCTAGCATGTGGTTCGAGCAATATTCAAATCGATAAGGTTAAGTCACACAGGTATTTACGTTTATTGGAGGTTAATTATGATTATTTCAAAACGTAGTGCTGCGTTACAGGCTTCTCCCATTAGAAAGCTTGTTCCTTACGCCAATGAGGCAAAAAAGCGCGGTGTACATGTATACCATCTCAACATTGGGCAACCTGATATTGAGACGCCTAAAGTCTTTATGGAAGCCGTCAAGAAAAGCGATTTTTCTGTCCTGGCTTACGCTGATTCACATGGCTGGGAACCGCTTCGTAATAGTATCGCGGCGTATTATCAGCGAATTGGCCTGACGTATGAAACAAAGGACATCATTATAACGAACGGCGGAAGTGAGGCATTACAATGGGCTTTCATGATCTGTTGTGATCCCGGCGAAGAGATACTCGTGCCGGAACCTTTTTACACGAATTATCGCGGTTTCGCGCTGCCATATACCGTGGAACTCAAACCGATTCCGACGAGACCGGAAAATGCTTTTGCACTTCCCGATAATGCGATGTTAGAAGCTCAGATTACGGAGAAGACACGCGGTATCGCGCTTTCCAATCCGGGCAATCCGACCGGTGTCGTCTATTCAGAGGAAGAAGTGCGACGCATCACTGATATCGCTATTCGATACAATCTGTTCATCATTGCCGATGAAGTGTATCGGGAGTTTTGTTACGACGGCCAAGAAGCGACGAGTTTCGCGTCAATGACTGACGCGCTTGATCGCATCATCCTTTGTGACAGTGTTTCGAAGCGTTTCTCCGCTTGCGGTGCACGCATTGGCTCGATCGCGAGCAAGAACCGCGAAGTCATTGATGCCGCGCTAAAACTCGGTCAAGCGAGACTATGTTGTCCGACGCTGGAAATGATCGGAGCCAAAGCGCTGTATGATTTGGAGTCAGACTATTTCGTGCCCATTCGCGAACGTTATGAAACTCGCCGCAATATCATGATCGACGCGTTGCAAAAGATGGAGGGAGTTCTCTGTGAAAAGCCGGGCGGTGCTTTTTATGCGATTGCGAAGCTGCCGGTTGATAGCGCTGAGAAATTCGCGCTCTGGCTTTTGAATAATTTTCAAGAAGATGGAAAGACGGTCATGGTCGCGCCGGCAGAACATTTTTATCAGACGCCGGATCAAGGTATAGACGAAGTACGCCTAGCATATGTCTTGAACACAGACGATCTCTCGGATGCCATGCGCGTTCTTGATCGTGCGTTGAAAAAATATCCCGGCAGAGTTCTGCGTTGACACATCACACCATCATTCAGATGAAGCGCCAATCGAGAAAAATTCCGATTAGGCATGATCCAATCCGTGGCATACAATGTTCATAGTATGATTTGACGGTATAATTTTAGCGTATTTTTCTGAGAAGGCGTCTATGGCTCGTTGTCGACGTACGTAGAGTTGATGTGAGGGGATGATTGCATCACGCTAATGTCTCGGAATCAAGAATTTTTCGATCTAAGAGCCTAAGTACAGTTCGACAGAGTGTTTCATGTCGAGGCTGTCTGTATCTGTCCGTCGGAAGACGAAGTCGGAGTTTTACATATGCACAAAATCGGTCACAAACAGTCCTCTTACGCCGCGACGGATTATGATGCGGTTCGTTGTTATTTTCGTGATCTATCATCTTTTCAAGATTGGACATTAGGTGAATGTATTGTTGCCGAACGAGAAGGTCTTTTGGCTATCTATCGGGCGGAGGATCGTGATGGACTTCCTTTTTTGCTTTATGTCACACCAATCCGTGCATGGAGTAAAGAAGAGCGAATTCTCCAGCATATTAAGTGGGTGAATGACGCACTTGCGCATGGCTCTTTTCGTTACAATGCCTGTGAGCCGATGATCCAACAGCTTTCGTGGAAACGATCCGGCATGTTCTTCTTTGGCATTACACCCGATCGCGGTTTGCGGCCTGTGATTGAAGCTGCGCCCTTCTCCAACCGCTCAAGTTTAATTCTTAATATGGTTTATGTCACAGCATTATTACGTTTTTTAGAGTGTGATGTATGGCCTTTCACGTGCAATGGCTTGAATAGAGAAAAATTGCTTGATAAGGCAGCTGCGTTGTCAGATAGAGTCGCTCCGAGACTTCATAACGCCTCTGAAATATCGAAACGCTGGGAAAGTTTTTATCAGCGCAACGCGGAGAATGTGGCGCGAACCCACGATTTTACGCCAGTTTTTTCGATAGGTGATTATCTTTCAAAATGTTTGGTGTATTGTTCGGAATGTGAGACCTTTTATCTTGAAGGTGCTTTTTCTTTTTCGCCGGGTACTCGCAGTGACGATCTTTGCAGTCTTTTATTTCTTTTTAGGAAGCAGTCCTCACAAAACAAACAGTATCTTGTTGATTTCTATTTTGATATGGATGTGCCGAATCAATTTTTTACGTATCTTTCCCATCGGCATATGACGAGCCTATTAGAGCAAATTGACGACAGCGAAAAAGGATCAAGGGAAGATCAAATTGCTCGACATGAACTGCGTTTATTTTCCGAGACACGAGAAGGTTTTCGAACGCCCGTGCCTGTCTGGTATAAACCTCTCGAATAGTCATCAGTTCTTCTCGATAATCAGTCTCATCTCCGAGGCAGATAACCTGATTTTTCAGCTAAAGCGATACATAAAGTGTTCCTGAAATGGGTATTTATTAAAGTTATGTCTATTTAATAATACAAAACGCATTATTGTATACAATTATTTGTTTATTTCCTTCACTTGCGTAGATGTAATTCAATAGATTATAATTCTAATGTTCTCAGATTATAAAACATTTTGTTTGGAAGAGAATGTCGTTGTAATATTCCATAATATATTATCAAAAGTATGTTATTCTTCTATAATCATAAAAGAAATGGTAGTAACCGTTGAATCAATAAAACAAAGGGTAAGGAGTAATTTTAGATGAACGGTATTAAGTATTTCAGAAAAAAGAATCGGATGACACAAAGTACTCTGGCGAAGATGCTAGGAGTAACCCAGACGTCTGTTAGCCAGTGGGAGAGCGGACGGAATTTCCCGGATATCAAGAGGGCAAAGCAACTGGCAGATCTTTTCTCTGCATCTTTGGATCAAATTCTAGGAACTGTCGAAATGCCGAAAAACGATCTGTTGCTGTCGCCAAGTGAAAGACGCATTATTTTGGAAAAAAGAGATGATCTTGACGAAGATGAGGTCGTTTTACTTGAACAAAAAATGCGCTTAATTGAACTAATGGATAAACTATCGCCACTTGCGCGTCAACGCGTAATTGACCGGGCGGAAATTTATTATGAAGTTCAGTGTTGTGAGGCCGATAATGCGGCGAAGGAACAACAATTGTCATCCGTTCATGTATCGGCAGCTGATTCGACGTGCGAAGAGTCGTTAACGGAAGAAGTTGTCGCTGAAGATTAAGATCACTCATTTTTTATACAAGTGATGCGTATTAACACTCGGCTCATTGCATTTGCACGATAAGACATACAGTTTGACAGGGTTAGCTTGTGATGGTAGTATAAAAACACCTCAAAAGACATCAGGCTGAACGGTCGCCGAATAAGAGTGATATGTTTCTGCGATGACTGGATGAGGATAAAAGCCTCGATAGACCGCATTCGGGCAGATAAGATCTCCGCAGCGATGGGTCGCTAACCCCTGTTTCACTTACTTTCGGCGGAGCATCTTACGGTAGAGCCCATGTGCCACAGCAGGATCTCAGACCGGATGTATTCAAGAAGACATCGGACTTCAAACCGGTCAGCGGTCGACAAACAAAGAGGCGAGGAAGGAGGCCGTACTTTGAAAGTACACCTCGAAGAGACGGGCAGCTAGCTCCGCAGTGTAGTATGACGCCGGAGACTGCCCGTTTCATTTGATGAAATTTCCTCTCAAACGTACTCTTTTGCAGATATTAAGCATCTATCGTACAGATATGTCACAAGATTCGAAGAATGAAAAACAGAAAGTATTACTTGCCTTGTCCGGCGGTGTAGACAGTGTGGCGTCGGCCATTCTGTTAAAGCGTGTATACGAGGTTGAAACGGTGACGTTTCTAATGACCGGCAATATAGCGCAACAAGAAGAGCAAACGGCTAAAGCGTCGGAAGTTGCCCAAATGTTAGGGATTTCACATCATGTTCTGGATTTGACACAGCTTTTCCATGAACAGGTACTTCAACCTTTTCTTGACGCTTGGCGCTCAGGCAAGACTCCCAACCCCTGTGTCGTCTGTAATCCTCACGTTAAATTCAAGGCATTGATGACGTTAGCCTTCAAGTTAGATTGTGATTTTATCGCAACAGGACATTATGCGCGCGTAGGCAAAGGAAACAATTTCAGCGGTATTGAGATGAATTATTCGCCACCGCGACGCGATGTTAACGAATATGCCGTGAATGTTCCGGCCGGTGCACACTCTACTTCCGAGTACTCAGATGCTGTTGATCTCGTAAAAGTGAATAAGATGCAGAGAAGCGAGTCTCCGGTTTTTCTCTACCGTGCAGCCGATCCTCGACGTGATCAGAGCTATTTTATGTATCGACTGCCCCCCGAAGTACTGCGACGCGTCATTTTTCCGTTGGGCGGACTCAGCAAGGATGAGGCGCGCGCGATCGTAGCGGAAGAAGGGCTTAGCGCAGCGACGGAAGCGGACAGCCAAGATCTTTGTTTCCTTGGCGGCAAGCCACTTAGGGATTATCTCAGAGATCATGTCGCTTTAAACGAGCCGGGGCCTTTTCTAGATCTTCAGGGGCGCGCGATAGGTGAACACCGCGGCATTTGGCAGTTTACGATCGGTCAGCGGCGTCGCCTCGGGGAGACATTCGGTCGACGAATGACAGTAGTGGCGCTCGATCCTGAGCGTCGTGCAGTCACTCTTGGTGACGAGTCTGACGCTGTGATGGATGCCGTGATACTTGAAGATTGTTATTTCCCTTATGATATGCCTCAAAAATTCGATGCTACGGTGAAACTCCGTTCGCAGGGCATCCCGCTTCATGTACACGTCGAGAAAGTGTCTAACAAGGAGATTATGGCGCGTTTTGATGGGCCGGTTCGTCTGTCGTCGCCAGGGCAATCCGCGGTATTTTATGAAGATGATCGTCTGCTTGGCGGAGGCATCGTCACTCGCCTTCTTCGGTTGTAAGATAGACGCCGATATGGTAGAATAGTGTAAAATGGCGGAATGTGCGCCTTTTTAAACATAGTTAAGATTGAGGTGGTTTAATTGATTGAAAAATCAGACTTGGTTTCTTGCCGCGAGCAGCTTGAATCGAAGCTTGGTCAGCGTATTATTTTGAAGTCAAACGGCGGTCGTCGCCGAACCGTTATTCATGAAGGATATCTTGAGAATTGTTCTTCCAACGTCTTTACGGTGTGTTGTCCTGTAAGTCCTGTTTACAGTGAGCATGTCTGTTTCAGCTATATTGATCTCCTGACAAAGGTTGTAGAGGTCGCTTTCAATGATGAAGAGCTTAAAGAGCTCATGAAAGAAGATGCTTAGTGCAGAATCGGAAGCGTCGCTTTTGTATTCTGCGAAACACGTTCTTCCCGCTCGGGCAAAACTGAACTTATCGTTGTCCGTTCTCGGACGCCGTGCTGATGGCTATCATGATCTACAATCAGTCATGGTGACGTTGGCGCTCACGGATGAAGTGCGTATTCTGACAGCACAATTCGATCATTCAACACAACGCGACGAAATAGCCGATGGATCTCAAAAGAGCACTCGCGCGGCATTAGATTCGATGACCGGATTTGATGCCGACGCGGAAAGATCATTTTCGGGTGAAGCGACAGCGCTTGATTGGCGCGTTAGTACAAATCAACCTACTATTCCGGACAATCAAGATAATATCGCTTGGAAAGCGGCACTTGCGTTTTGTCGCGCGGTCGGTATTTCGCCTGCAGCAATGATTTTTTCCGTTGATATTGTAAAAAATATTCCGCAAGAAGCCGGATTAGGCGGCGGGAGCGCAAACGCAGCGGCCGTGCTGCGTTATCTTTATCGCATGTGGCATCGTGTAGGAGCGAACGCATTCGGGATTGATCCTCATCATCTTACACATACAGTGCTTGAGAAGGCGGCATGTACAACCGGCGCTGACGTGCCGTTTTGTCTTCGCGGCGGCATCGCTTTCTGTGAAGGCGTCGGAGAACGCATGACTCCTCTTACTCTGAGGTCAAGCTATCCTGTGCTGCTTGCTATTCCGCCATTAGCGGTTAAAACGGCGGATGCGTACAAGCGCCTCCATCGCGCTCGACACGAGTCCGATGTGCGTCTTCAACCACAACAAGCACGCTTTTCAAATCGTGAGGCACTCATAGAGGCATGGCAGGACGCCTTTAATAAGGATGCTCTGACGGCCATCGCGCCGCTAGTTAATAATGATTTTGTGGACGTTACGGTGCGTCAGAATCCGGCAATGATCCGTCTGTTTACTGCCCTTCAAGATACAGGCGCGCCGATCGTGTCGCTTTCCGGCAGCGGCCCCGCATGTTACGCGCTCTTCGAAGAAAGGGAAGCCTGCAGAACGGCAAAGCTCCGGCTGCAAAAGCTTTTCCCGAATGTACGTTTTATAAATACGACGCTCTCGCCGGAAGAAGACGTGCTTAATTTGAGTTAAAATTCGTCGGTGTCCAGCCAAATGGTAAAAGGTCCGCTATTTGTCAAGGTGACGTCCATAGAAGCGCCAAATTCCCCTGTTTGAACGACATCAACATCTTTTTTAGCAAGACTCACAAAAAGTTCGTAGAGACGGTTGCCTGTCTCGGGATCCGCTGCTTCAATGAAACTCGGGCGATTGCCCCGGCGGCAGTTCGCGAAGAGTGTGAATTGCGAGACAATGAGCACGCTTCCTCCGACAGCGGCCAGGTCAAGATTTGTCTTGCCGTCAGCGTCCGGAAAGATACGAAGTTTTCTGACCTTGTTCCAGAGTTTGGCACAAGTTATTTCGTCATCGTCGGAACCTGCGCCTAGAAGGATCATGAGACCTGTTCCGATCCGGGAAATCTCTTGACCGTCAATGACAACGGAAGCTGAGCTGACACGTTGAATAAGAGCACGCATGAAGTGAAAGAACCTCCCTTGTTTTTTACATGTTATCACCATAAATCAAATAACGCCTAGATGTGTTACTATGTGCATAGAAAAAAGCAATAATTGTTCGGTTCTGCTTACGGTTTCCGGACATAAAAAAATGAAGAAGAGGAGATATCAACATGAAAAAGTGTCCATATTGCCAAGCCGAATTAGACGATAGCGCACTATTTTGCGGATCGTGCGGCCGTAAACAGGAACCAGCAGAAACGTTTCAAGCGGTCGAAGAACCGACCGTAAAAGCTGATCTGTCAGAAGACGTACCCCGCGAGAGCGTGGAGCCTGAGGCAGACCAAGCGGTCGCTTCATTTCAAGAACCCGGCGTTTCTCCGACGCCGGTGTCCATGCCGCAGGTCTCACCGAGCGCTGAACCGGTAACGATGCCTTCGTATCAGCAAAGCGCTCAAGCATATTCACCGCAAACGATGCCGAACGTACCGTATCCCGGATATACACAAAGCCCTGCATCAGGTTATCCGCAGGCTCCGCCTGCCGGAATACCCGGTACGCCCTATCAGGCACCGCAACCCCACGATGCGCCACAGGCACCCGGTGGACAGATGCCACCAACGCCTCAAGGAGCTTATCCTCCTCCGCAGCAAGGACAAGGCTATGTGCCGCCGCCTTACCAGCCGCCAAAACCGCCCTCAGCGTTGGCACTTGACAGCAAACGTTATTTTGGCTGGTTGAAGAATGGTATCTTCGGAACACTGGAGCCGATACATCTTCTCTTCGCGTCCATTGCCCCATTCCTAGTAGCATTTTTCTTTACACTCGGAAGAGCGGGATGGATGTCATGGCATGCCGGCGGATTTTTTCTGACGTGGCTCTTTAATATCGTCATGATTGCCGGTCTTCCGGTCGTTGCTTGGCTATTAAAGACCAAACTGATGAAGCAGCCTTCCGATCTGAAGGCGGTATGTACCGAGTATGCGTCTTACCACACAATACCGGCGTTGATCATGCTTGTCGTCATGGTGCTCGGTCTTGCCGCGGGCGGCACCACATTGGTAACGAATCTTTTCTCTTATGTGCGTCTACTGTCTTTAGGTGCCGCATTGATGTGTCTTTTTGCTCCGCGTGATCAAAGTACGATCAAACGGATGTGGCAGATTGTCATGATCCTGTTCGTAGCTTATATCATTCTGGTGTATCTGGCAGATCTGTTCCTCGGCCTCGGTATTCGCTGGGCCTATAAGAGCATCTTTGATCTGTGGTAAAATACGACTTTGGCGATCCGATCCAAAAAGACACGGACGGTGCCAATGGCGTGATTGCTAAATAAATCATCGGTGCCGTATTATTCGAAGAATACGGCACCGCAACTTCAATGCCGCCGTGTCAACGGCGGATTTGGTGCGTCAAAAACCGTTTGATTGTTTTGACCTTTGTGGTAACAAAGATAAGGACGCAAATTAAGGAATAGTGTCGATCGGAAGACATCGGTTGACGGTTTGATAGGAGAGGGTCGGTTCGATTATGAATACTTCGAGAAGACGACAGAGGCAAACGCCTCAACGTACAACGTCGCTACGTGAGAAGAACTCTCGCAAGCAACCGTCGAGCTTGCAAGAAACAAGACGTCGAGTACCAAACGTTGTATGGGCAATCTTAGGTGTTATCCTAGGTCTTTTGATTTCTGCTGCTTCAGGCGTTTATATCATCTATGCAGATATGATGTCGCGTGTAACACATTTCGATCCTGTCGATGATGCGATTCTTTCTGCTCCCAATTTGCTGCTTACAGAATTTCCTGAAATTCTGCTGGCAAATAATATGCCTGATGATCCGGAAGTAACTGTAGACCCGATAGAAACTATTGACCCGAGTATCGAACAAACAGAGGCCGAGCAGACTCTGCCCGAGCAAGGGCCGGTACCAAGTGAATGGCAGAATATCCCGAGAAGTCAAGGAGAGGTAAAAGTACGAACGATGAACAATGTGGAAAATATCCTATTGTTCGGTGTTGATTCACGGGGACAAAATTATCGCGGACGCTCAGATACCATCATCGTCGCGTCAATCAACCATAACACTCGCACCATCACGTTTGTATCCTTCTTCCGCGCTATTGAAGTCAAGATACCCGGTTATTCCGAGCCGACACTGCTCAATGCCGCGTATGCTTACGGCGGTCCGCGGCTTGCCATTCAGACTGTTGAAGCCAATTTCGGTATCCCGATCACGGGATTTTTGACATTTAATTTCGCGTCATTGCAAAAGTTGGTCGACGCGGTCGGGGGTGTGAAAATCACGATGACGGCTGCGGAGGCGCGAGCGCTCGACGCGTCACAGGGTCTCAATTTAGTCACAGGCTGGGGCGCTTTGCAGTACGCCAGACTTCGCAAAATCGATACGGACTTTCATCGGAACCAACGCCAGCGCAACGTGATAGAGGCGATCCTGAACCGAGTAGCCGAAGGCAACGCGACGACACTTTATAACGCGGCGACGGTCGTCTTGGCCAACTCGGCGACGAATTTGAACCTTAACTCATACGTAATGAACGCGCAAACGCTGCTCCGTTATTCAAGGCGGCAAATGCAGGTGCCGATATGGTACGGTGCCGGAAAAGAATCGTACAGAGCCACCAATCGGTATGGTCAGGAGGTCTGGCCGCTGTATGATAAACAGAAAACAGCCGATCGGATCTACAATTTTCTTATGAACTGATGTTGAGCTTCGGCTCCGGATGAGGCGGTGCGGAGGTGGGAGGGGAACGGCGAAGATGAATAGCGCAAGCCGGGATATATTTTTGCAGGTAGCGCGAAGCCTTTTCTATGATGTGGTCGGCTCCCTCATGTTTGCTGTCGGTATCTATAATTTTGCCGCGCCGGCCGATTTTGCGCCGGGAGGCGTGACCGGCATCGCAATCATCTTAAACTATTACACCGTACTTCCCATCGGCTTGCTGTCGTTTATCATTAATATTCCGCTGATTTTGATCGCACTTCGGTTTTTAGGGAAGCGTTATCTGTTCCGTACCTTTGTGACGGTGATCATCAATACGCTTTTTCTTGATATCATAAGTCCGCTTTTTCCTGTATATCACGGCAATCCGTTGCTTGCGTCGCTTTTTGCGGGTATCTTGTCCGGGATCGGTCTGGTGCTCATCTATCAGAATAAAAGCTGTACCGGCGGATCGGATCTTGTTGTTATGACGATGCGCAAGGTGAAACCTCATATGTCGGTCGGTCAGATCACAATGCTGGTGGACGGTATCATTGTTATCGCGGGCGGCTTCGTCTTCCATGAGATCGACGCTGTTTTATACGGTATCGTTTACAGCATTACCCAAGTTCTCATCATTGACAAACTGATGTTCGGTTTTGTCTCGGGTAAAATCGCGCTGATCATAACGGAGAAAAACGAGGAAGTCATGCAGGCTATCGGTACCGAACTCGGTCGAGGATCGACGTTGCTCATGGGAAAGGGCGGGTATTCAAAAGAACCGCGTCCTGTGATACTCTGTGCGTGCAGTCGATCACAGATTCCCGTTATGCGTCGTATTGTGCGTCGAATCGATCTTGATGCGCTGATGATGGTACTCTCTTACGACGAAGTTTACGGCGAGGGATTCCTTCCTATCGAAGGGGGCTGACATTGTATGAGGAACGCTTTCATGAAAGGTATCTAACTTATGCGTCATGTAATCACAACGAATGAAAAGACGGCGAAACCGGACGCAAAACATTCTTCTCGGGGACGTCGGTTCCATTATGGCAAGTTATTGAGTGTGTTTGTAGTTGTCATTCTTGCGCTCTCTCTTGTTGGCTGTCGCACGAATAAAGATCCGAAGACTACCGTGGATCCCGCATCGAGTGGCGGAGAGATGCCAAAAGATGTGATCATTGCGCCGGATTTCACATTACAGGATCAAAACGGTGTTCAGCATACGCTTTCAGGCTACAGGGGGAAGATCGTTTTTCTGACGTTCTGGGCGACTTGGTGTACACCTTGTTTAGAGGAATTTCCGGACATCAATCAGCTTTACTTGGATCATGAAGAAAATACGGCTGATGTAGCGGTGTTGAGCGTTGTTTATCCACTTAAAGAAGGTGACACGTATCCTATAGGCCAACAGGAAAAGACGACGGAGGACATTCGTGCGTTCCTTTGGGAGAATGATTATCGCGTTCCAACATTGATGGACCTCAAAGGAAAAATATTCGATGATTATAAGATAGACAGTCTTCCTACGACTTATTTGATTGATCAATCAGGAGAGGTAATCGGCTTTGTGCCCGCTGCGCTCTCGCGCCAACTGATGGATGCGTTTATTGAGCGTATGTTGAATCCTGAATCCACAGAGGAGATAACGGAGACATCGCCCTGACCACATAATTTTACGAAAGAGGAGAGAACATGCTTGATCTAGTTTACATTCGAAATAATCCGGAAGAAGTTAGCGCCAAACTTGCACGTCGAGGCTTTGAGGTTGACTTTACGTCTTTTCTTGAGGAAGACGCCAAGCGCAGAGCCTTGTTGCATGAAACGGAAAAAATGAGAGCAGAGCGCAATCGTAAATCAGCTGACATTCCGGTCATCAGAAAGAATAGGGGCGACGTTGAAAAGGCGCTAGCCGAACTTAAGACCCTGAGCGATCAGATCAAAGATAACGATATTGAGATCAATCGCATGGACGCTGAGCAACAGAAATTCCTGGCAGGTATCCCCAATATCCCAGATGACAATATTCCGTCAGGCGGGAAAGAAAACAACGAAGTTGTCTCCGTTTGGGGTGAACCGCAGATGCTGCGCGCCGGCATGAAAGATCACGTCGAGCTTTTAGAATCATGCGGCATGGTCGATTATGCCCGCGGCGTCAAACTTTCGGGGAGCGGTTACTGGCTCTACACGTATGAAGGTGCGATTCTCGAGTGGGCGCTGCTTAATTACTTTATCCAAGAGCATTTGCGCGACGGCTACAAAATGATGCTTACGCCTCACATTCTGAATTATTACTGCGGCTATAACAGCGGTCAGTTTCCGAAGTTTGAGGACGATGTATTTCAGTTGCGCGGCGGATCGGAAGCATTCCAGTTTCTGTTGCCGACATCGGAGACGGCATTGGTCAGCGTACATGCCGATGAAATTCTAAATGAAACGGAACTTCCGAAAAAATATTTCGCTTATACGCCCTGCTACCGGAAAGAGGCAGGTTCTTATCGCGCCGAAGAACGCGGCATGATCCGCGGCCATCAGTTTAATAAAGTCGAAATGTTCCAATTTGCGCGACCGGAAGATGCGCCGGCTGCTTTCGAAGAGATGGTGAACAAAGCGGCAAAGCTCGTTCAGAAACTAGGCCTTTCTTATAGAGTCAGCCGTCTTGCTGCCGGAGACTGTTCGGCATCCATGCAGAAAACGTACGACGTTGAAGTCTGGATCCCCAGCATGCAAATTTATAAGGAAGTTAGCTCCGTTTCTACCGCAAACGATTATCAGGCACGTCGCGGCAACAGCCGTTTTCGTCGTGAAGCAACGGGGAAAATAGAGTTCCTTCATACACTGAACGGATCGGGCTTAGCTACATCGCGCGTCATGCCCGCTATCGCGGAACAATGCCAGCAAGAAGACGGTTCAATTCGAGTGCCGGAGGTTTTGGCTCCGTGGATGTATGGCATTGACGTTATTTATCCTAAAAAAGGAGGGCGCTGATGCCGGATGACCGGCTGACGACCGTTCGAAAAACCGGCATTTGGGAGCAGACGATCAGGCGATCGCGCTTCATCGGGATTTGCCGGCCAATCGTGACCGAAGACGACGCGAGGCGCCTGCTGGAGGATGTAAAAAACGACTATCCCGGTGCTCGTCATTATGTGTATGCATGGCGCACGAATCATCCTGTCAACTTACAGCGCCATTCAGATGATGGGGAGCCTTCCGGTACGGGAGGCTTGCCTGTTTTGAGCGCATTGCTTTCGGAGAATATTGACCGTGGCGGCGTGGTAGTTGTTCGCTATTTCGGGGGAATTCTGCTTGGTGCGAGCGGTCTTACACGCGCCTACGGTTCGACGGCGCTTGAGGCCGTGCGCGCCGCTGAACCGGTGAGATATATCTCGTGTCCGATGTTTCTTGTAGAATCGGATTACGCATCGTATAACCGACTAATCAGTCAACTTGAACGCTTAGGATATGAACAGCGCGATCCCGAATTCGGTGAAACGGTGCGTTGGCACGTTGGTGCGCCGGACCAAAATGTCGAACTGCTTCATCAACGCATTATGGATTTGTCGTCCGGTGATGCGATGATGACGCCTGCCGGAACGGTTTGGCTGGAAGATCGCCTATCCGGTGATCAAGCAGAACCGATTTAATTCACTCTCGAGCATCCACAACCAACTCCTATCGTGATCTCTTTAGAAAACACGATGAAGATCGTTATATAATAGATGAAAGATCGTCTGAAATGGCCAAGTATATGGTGAATTAGGCAGGGGGCATAGTATGGCAGGACATTCGAAATGGAGCAATATCAAGCGCAGAAAAGGCGCGGCGGATGATAAACGAGGGAAAATATTCTCGAAACTTGGCCGCGAACTGCAAGTAGCGGTAAAAACGGGAGGTCCTGACCCTAACATTAATGCGGCGCTGCGTGACGCGATTGACCGCGCAAAATCATTTAATATGCCGAACGACAGCATTAATCGATCAATCGAGCGTGCGGCAGGCATTGGCAACGAGGAGCACTTTGAGGAAGTGTACTACGAAGGCTATGGGCCGGGCGGCGTTGCCGTGATGGTGCGCGCGCTGACCGACAATCGCCACCGCACCGCCGGAGATGTGCGTCATCTTTTCGATCGATATGGCGGCAATCTGGGAACGGATGGCTGTGTTGCCTTTCAATTTGAGCAGAAGGGACTTTTGATTATAGAGCGCGATGAGGATACCGATGATGATCGTGTATTCATGGACGCGGTGGATGCCGGCGCGGAGGATGTCGTTGTACACGGTAGCGAGGCGATCGAAATCATCACGTCACCTGTATCCTATCATCAAGTATTCGATGCACTAAAAAAGAATCATTACGTCTTCGCGGAGCACGGAATTGAATACGTGCCGATCTCGTGGATCAGTCCGGATGAGGAGAGCATTCAAGTAAACATGACAAAGCTTATTGATGCATTGGAAGAAAACGATGACGTACAAGACGTCTACCACAATTGGGAGCAAAATGACGAATAAAAAGAGATGTCTCATTACAATCTTAAAGCAAGACGTCATGTCAGCATAGATAATCGTTGTTATTGAGGAGAAAGGAGAACAGGCACGTGGGTTGGCGGTTGAAGCGATTTTTCAAAGCACTTCGTAAAAAGCCGGCATCTGCCGTTCCGCCTGAGGAAAAAGCGTCTTCTCCTCATGAATCTCCTGATCCTTTTTTTAATCCATTTGGACGTTTTGCCGACGCGGTTATTACGCAGATGAATGAGCGCGCGACGGCATACGAAGAGAAAACGCAAAACGAGATCAAAGAATTGTTATCGCATATTGCCGTTATTTCTTTTGTCGGCGAAAGCGGCAGCGGGAAATCTACGCGCGCGATTCAGGTTGCTCGAGCGTACCGAATCGAATACATCATTGATGACGGGTTGCTGATTCGGGGAAGTTCGATTATTGCCGGTACGTCGGCTAAACGTGCTGAAACAAAAATGGATTCTGTTCGTCAGGCCATGTTTCTAGATCCGGTGCGCGCGGAGAACATGCGTCGTGCGCTGGTAGAGCACCTGCCGAGCGCCCTCATGATTCTCGGCACATCGGATGCCATGTTGCTTCGAATTTGTCAACATCTTTGGCTTACGCCGCCTTCGATTAAAATCCGTATTGAAGATGTGACTACCGAAGAGGAACGTAATCTTGCCCGCAATACCCGTATGAGCGAAGGCATGCACACGATCCCTGTGCCCAGCATGGAGATTAAGCATGAGTTCTCCGGCTATCTGGCAGAGCCGCTTGCCAAGTGGTGGCAGAGAATTGGCTTCGGGAATGTGTTTGGCACATCTTCCAGCCAAACACCTTACGGTGAAGAACATACGGTGGTGCGTCCCACTTTTTCGACATTAGGTCATTATGCGATGACGGATCAGGCTATGAAAGATCTCATCCGTCTGCTTGCACTTCAAGTTCCCGGCATAAGTGACGTTGTGGAATCCAAAATAAAAAAGGAACCCTATGGAGTTATTCTTGATATTGATCTTGCCGTTTATTATGGTGCCAGTGCGCGCACTGTTCTCGCGGAAACTCAGACGATCATAAGTGAAGGGGTGGAACGTTTTACCTCAATCAACGTTTTGGTCGCGAATGTGCGCGCCGTTCGCGTTGCTATTGCCAATTAGTCACAATTTATACTAAAGTACGCGTCAAAGTACGCGTCTCTTATCGGCACGGATTTGAACGTGTGTTTTTACGACGGAGATCCGATTAGATCACCATTTATCTCGCGTTGAGCGCCCATCGCCGCTGATCGGGCGAGGAGGACTCATATGTGTTGCGGGCGCGTTGGTGTTTGCTTCATAAAATGCTTTTACCCGCGCACCCGTTTCGCGGAGAGTATGCATGGCCATTTGCGCAGAGTAGCGTTTTACGGTCGCGTAGCCTTCACAGTCAAGACCAAGTTTATCCGCGATGTAAAGCGCGCGTTGCAAGTGGAAGAGCTGTGTTGTGACAACTGCCGTTTTTACCTGAAAAACGTCTCGGGCGCGTAGCATCGTGTCGTAGGTGTCCAGTCCAAAATGATCCATGAAAATCGCCTCGTCGGGAATGCCATTCGAGATAAGATACTCGCACATGACAGCCGGTTCGTTGTAATTGTCCACGCGGTGGTCACCCGAAACCAAAATCCGATCTGAGATTCCCGCTTCATATAAGGCAATGGCACAGTCTAAACGGTCTTGCAGCAGAACCGAGGGGCGTATGTTATCGATAACTTGTGCACCGGGGACGATGATGCAGTCTACCTGTCGTGAAAGTTTGTTGATCGGCAAGATAGAGCGATTGCTCCGGATCGAAATAACGGCGTAGAGCAAGACAAGACAGAAAGGGAACGCCATAATAAGGCCAATGAGGAAAAACGCAGTGCGTTTTAAGATCTCTTTCCAGTTGCTCGACGTAAGGTTTTTTTGATTTGATCTTTTCTGCATACAGGTCATGATAAAATAAAGCGAAATGAAAGTCCATCAGGAGAGAGCTATGTGCCGTAAATCAATTTTTTTGAAGTCCAAACCTATACTTCAACGCGTGTTTTGTCTCATGCTTTGTGCAACATTGATGTTTTTAACGGCATGTCGTTATTACGGTTCAAACAACGGCGGCTCACTGACTGTGCCCGAGCAAACAAAGGAAGCGATTCTGCCGGAAGAGACAAGTGCGGAAGTGACTGATACGAAAGGGCTTAAGCCGTCGCCTGAAGTCCATCGGGGGTATCCGGCTCCGCGCGAGGAGTGCTATGTCATGGCATATACGGGAAATGTGTCTCTGAATCTTAATCCCTTTGCTGAAGGGGGGTCACTTTTTCCTGTCGATCCAACGGGTTTTTATCAGCCCGTGTATGAAACGCTCTTTCGTTTTAACCCAGAGAAGGCAAACTACCGAGGTGTTCTGGCCGAGGATTATATCGCAAAAGAGGGGAGTGTCTCGATCATATTGAAGCCTGACTTGATTTGGCATGATGGCTATACGTTGTCATGTCAGGACATTCTATATACGATAGATCTCCACCGACATCTTGGGACGGATCAAGGCAGAGCGCTTTCGCGCATTGTTCGCGAGATACATGTTCTTGATCCGCTGAATATGGAAATTGTTCTCACTCCCGATATCCGGGATGATACGCATGACCTTATGGAGATACTGACAAATCTTCTGATTTTACCCCGTCATACGTGGCAGCCCGCCATCGGTGAACATCTGACATTAGATGCGGTGCGTGCGCTTGCGGTCGTCCCTGTCAATGGGTCGGGTATATGGGCTTACGCTGGAAACGATGTGTATGCTATGACGTTCTCGCTATTTAAAGAGAGAGATGTGCCGGAAGGAACTCCATCCTGGCTTGTTCTTTCAAAGTATGCGCAAAAGGAACTATCTTCGCGAGCGCTAGCATGCGGTGACATTGATTTTGTTCTTCAGGGTGAAACCTTAGATGAACTATGTGCAGATCCGCCGCTTGAGATACAAAAAAGTCCTGCATCACTGTCGCCTGTATATGCCGGTGAGCGAATCGCGGGGATCGCTATTAATACGAAAAGCCGTCCATGTTATGGACAACGTGCTTTCCGTCAGTTGCTGGCTTTGTTGGGAAGAGCAGAATTAGAGCATACCGTTTATCACTCGAATGAGGGGCAATATTCAGCTGCCTGTGTTTTCGCGCTTCCGAGCACGGTTGACCAATTTGATCGAGATGCGCTTGACGACGCGATCATGCCTTTTTCGGAAGAAACGGTACAACAGCTCATGGAAGAAGCTAAACTCACCCGTGATCAAGAAACCGGCAAGCTTCTCTTTAGGGGTGAGCCTCTTGCTTCACTTTCAATCACATATCCATCAGATGAAATATCAGTGCTTAACCTTTGTAAAGACTACGCCTCAGTCTGCGCATCGTATGGGATCGATATTGCTTTCAATCCCGTTGCGCGCAATATTTGGCAAGAAAAGTGTGTAAGTGGCGACTATGAGTTGATCTATATGGTGTCCGATGTAGATGAAACACCGTTAGGAGCGATGAAGCGTTTACGTTCCATCCCTTCTTTACAGGAAGACAATGCCATAGGCCAAGTTGAACTCAATACAGCTCTCTTTTTTGATAAAGAACAGGCGTTTGCCGTCGCACTTGATCATAATCTGCTTCCGTATATGGAAGACCTGACGCTCTGGTTGCTTGAGGAGGCCATCTATATCCCGTTAGATGCGGGAATGGTTGAATACGGCGTTAAGAACGATGCCATAAACCGTGATAATCCGATTAATGCTCTTTTTTCAAGCGACGTTGTTATCGGTAAGGCGGTGACCTATCCGTCATAATTATTTCGCTTATTCCAATATATGTGAGTTATGAGTATGATAAGTTCATTGTTTTTATGTTGATTCTGGCATGTGAAAGACAATAACTTAATATTCTAAGATCTTTTAAGTGCAAGAACCAGTACCGATATCTCGAGGTCGCCTCGCTAATTCTGTACTTGACTTTCCTATAACGGTGTGATAACGAAAAGCACCGATCCGTGATATAATAGGAAAGCAATTGACCAGTGGGGGTGAAATTGTGTTTGAAACACCACTTCGAATCGCCGTATGCGAGGACACACCGGAGGAGGCAAAGTTGCTTCTTCGGTATATTTCCGAGAGCGGTGTCACCACAGATTGTCAACATTTTTCCAGCTGTGAGGCGCTGATTGCGAACTTCATACCCGGTCTGTATGACCTTATTTTCCTAGATATTTATATGGGCAATGTGCAGCAGGGGATAGATGCTGCCGCCAAAATACGAGAAACCGATGCCATGGTAACACTGGCTTTTACTACTTATAGCGAGGAACACGCATTAGAAGGTTACCGTCTGAAGGCCATCGCATACTTGGAGAAGCCTGTACAATCTGATGATGTGCGAGAGGTGATAGAACACGCTGCGAACAAGCGGAAAAATGCTCCCGCCATCGAACTTCCCATAGGGGGAAAAAGTCAGGAAATACCATTACAGACCATTATGTACTTTGAACATAAAAACCGCTCTGTTTTCGTGAATACTCTATCCGATGTCTTTCGTACCAGCCAAACGGTGAGTCTAAAAGATATCCAGCCTCAGCTGCCGATCGGTTTTTTCCGCTGTCACCAAAGTTATATTGCCAATCTCCGCTACGTAAAGGAGTTAGATCGAGAACTGCGATTATTCCGTATGCAGAATGGAGATCCGGTATACATACGCCGTTCTTCGCTTGGTAAAGCGATCAAGGCTTATGAACGCCAGCTGTTTGCGACTGCCAGGGAAGGAATATATGAAAAAATATATTAAATATATTTCCTTTCTACCTAAAATTCTACTGCTGGCTGCACTGATCCCCATCGTTGTTGTTTCGACATCTTACCACTTGTTGCCGCTGAAACAAGGGATTACAACGGCGGTTACTCGTGTGAAATACGATACGGATGCAGGCGATTCCGGTATCTTGGAGTTACCGGCAAAGCTAGGAATGCCTGCACCGCGCACCGGTATTACATTGACTGCGGAAATCGAAGCCGAACCGGGAAATGCCCTTCTTGTAAAGTCGGTGTTTTCTCCCATGAAAGTGTATATCAACGAAGAGCTGGCATTAGAATATGGAGAGCCCGACAGCTATCCGTCATTTCTTAACGATCCTCCCACTGTCTCGATGTTTCTTTCGCTCCCCTCTATGGGAGGGAAGCTTTCCCTTCGCATATTTTATCTATCCCCAACGCAAAGGAACAATATCTCTTTGCCCGCCGTATATATGGGAACAACAGGGGCTCTGCTGGAGAGGCAATTCGCTCAGGATGCATTTACTTTTATCTTTTCTCTCGTGTTAATTTTCATCGGCCTTTTCACGATTCTAGTTGCCCTTGGCTTCGTGCGGAAAATTCCGGCCGGCATTGCCTTTTTGAGGTTAGGGTTATCGTCTTTTTTAGCGGGCATGTGGAGCTTTGGAGAATGTGATCTTTCTGTACTGCTTTTTCCCTATCCGGTGCTGCTGTACTTCATGAGTTATCTCGGTCTCTTTCTTGTCGTCTTCTCGGTACTGCACTTTGGACTGCTTGTTGTCCGCCCCGGAAATAGACGACCTATGCTGCATCTCCTATGGTTGCACGGCGTCTCTGTTGCTGTGGCCATCATATTGCAACTGTTGGGTCAAATAGACTTCACGAGAACCCTGTATTGGTTTCAATTGATTATCATTCTAAGTTTTTTAATTGCCATATTCTTCCTCTTCTGGGAGTGGAAACGTAATGAAAATCAGGTAGCGAAACAATTCATTCCCAGCGTTTTGGTTCTTTTTATTTTTGTAATGATGGAGCTGCTCAATTATTATCTTCAAATTACCGGGAGATCGTTGCTGTTCTTTCAGATCGGCGCAATTGGTTTCATGATAACGTTGGGAAATATTAGCGGATCTTATGTGTTGGATTCACTGAAGATTGCTGCAGAAAAAGAACGGCTGGAATATCAGCTAGGAGAGGTTAATCACCAACTTGAACTTCAACGGATACAGTATAAAAGGATCGCGGAGAATGATGCGATGGTTAAAGCTCAACGCCACGATCTACGTCACCAGCTTACGGTTTTAAGAGTGCTATTCGAACAGAATGACAAGGAGAAATTTGATCGCTATCTCGGTATTATGAGCAAGAAGCTGCCTTCCGATAGAGGACCTCTCTTATGTAATAACTATGCCGTTAACGCTGTTGCTTCCCACTATGCTGAAATGGCAAGGCAAGCGGGAGCGGATGTTTCGGTAAACTTGTCGATTCCGTCAACTTTAACTACTGAACTGGAAAGCGATCTTTGCATTATCATCGGCAACCTAATGGAAAACGCTGCTGAAGCGTGTGCCCGCATGACAGAAGAGAAGGAGCGTTTTGTTCATGTAAACAGCGTTTTACAGCATGGGGTTCTGACGATTGTTGTTGATAATAGTTACGAAGGGGAATTACGCAAAAAAGGCGGTGTTTTCCTTTCCTCAAAACGAGACGAAGAAGGAATAGGTCTATCATCGGTGTCGACGGTAGCAGAAAAATACGATGGAAACGCACAGTTTGAGGAAAAGGACGGTGTATTTCAGGCTTCAGTTTATGTACGGGTAGAGTAAACCGTTTACTGCCGCCGAGTGTGTTTGGCATTCTATGCACGCGTATACCTCTGAATCCATTCTCGGCATACCATAGAGCGGAATGTCTTAGAGCACATCATCGAAGATCTTAAGGCAAGAACGATTCAGAGAAGATCATCCTGAAATTGACCTTTTTTGTATTCTCATCTAACTTGCATATTTATAAATCAAGTAATATCCTTATAAGTAAGTTTTTAATCCGTGATTAATTGAAGCAAAACACTTACGATTAGCCGGGACATTGGAAATCTATCGCGAATGGAGATCGGCATGAAATTACACGGCACAATGCGAATTGAAAAGAATCAATTGTATATCGGTGGCGTGTCCGTCAAGACATTGGCAGAGGAGTTTGGAACTCCGCTATATATCTTTGACGAAGAAAATTTGATCAACAGGGCGACATCTTTTCAACACTATTTTCGATCGAATCAATTTTCAACTACGATTTACTATGCGGCGAAAGCTCTCTCTAATTTATATGTTTTTGGGCTTATCAGAGAGTTGGGTCTTTCTGTGGATGTCGTCAGTGAAGGTGAATTATATACAGCCGTGAAGGCAGGTATAGCACCGGAGAAAATCTGTCTTCACGGCAATAACAAATTACCGAGAGAACTCATGATGGCGTTGAATTATCGAGTGGGAAGAATCATTATTGATCATCCGACGGAATTTTCCTTATTATCTGACCTTTGCCGGGAAAGACAACAAAAGATCGATGTTTTATTACGCATTAATCCCGGCATACAGGCGACAACGCATGAATACATTCAAACGACCACAGACGATTCAAAATTCGGCATGAACACAGCTGATCCTGACATCTTTGCCCTGATTCAGAAAATCGATGCCGACCCTTATCTTGATCTAAAAGGTGTTCATTGCCACATCGGGTCTCAAATACTGGATAAAAACTTTTTTGTTGAAGAAGCTGAGGCAATACTGTCTTTTGTTCGTCAGGTCAAGACAAAGCTAAATATCAATATGTCGGAAGTGAATCTGGGCGGCGGTTTCGGTGTGTATTACACGGCTGAAGATAACCCGTTCGATTTGCCGGAATTTTTGACGGAATATATAAGCGTCATAGAAAAACTCATCGAAAAATATGACTTAAACATTAATACGATCAGCATTGAACCGGGTCGTTCTTTGATCAATGACAGCGGCAGCATTTTATATACGGTCGGTTCCGTCAAGTATCCATTGCAAGGCAGACCCTATGTTTTTATTGACGGAGGCATGACCGACAATATTCGCCCTGTTCTTTATGCGGCTGAATATGAGGCAGGCTTGGCCAATCGCATGAATGATCAGCCGGATGATATTTATCGTGTTGCAGGCAAGTGCTGTGAGTCCGGCGATGTATTAATTCAGGAAGTAGCTTTGCCGAGGCCGAAAACGGGTGATTTGTTGATTGTGCCTGCGACAGGCGCTTATACGTATGCGATGAGTTCTAATTATAATCGCATACCGAAACCGGCCGTCGTTTTTGTCAATAAGGGGAAAACCGCGTTAGCCGTAAAAAGAGAAGATTATGAGGATCTTATCAGAAATGACATGCCCTACACGTCTTAACAATAGACGATGTCAAAAGAGTTTATATCGTTGATAAGGAGTCAGCTTATGTTATTTACAGGATCAGGTGTCGCGTTGATTACACCGTTTACAAAAAACGATGAAATCGATTTTGCAAGTATTGATCAACTCGTTGATTTTCATTTGGAGAATAAAACGGATGCGATCATTGTCATGGGAACAACGGGCGAGGCGTCAACAACTTCAGATCCGGAACAAATCGCATGTATTGCTCATGTCGTTAAGCGTGTCGCGGGTAGGATTCCGGTCATTGGAGGAACAGGAATTAACCATACCGACCATGCTGTCGAATTGAGCATTGAAGCGGAAAAGGTCGGAGCAGACGGTCTATTATTGGTCACGCCTTATTACAACAAAGCGACAAAGCGAGGTTTATATGAACACTATAAAACCATCGCGGAAAGCGTGAAGATTCCGGCCATCCTATACACAGTGCCGGGTCGCACGGCAGTGGAAATACCGGTCAATTTGGTCAAAGAATTATCTGAAATCAAAAACATAGTCGGTATAAAGGATGCAACAGGTAATTTAGCTTATACGGCCGCCGTTAAACACGCCGTACCAAAGAATTTTGCCATTTACTCCGGAAATGATGATGTGATTGTTCCCATAATGTCGATAGGAGGTCATGGCGTCATATCAGTTTTAGCAAACGTATTACCCAAAGAAACGCACGATATGGCAAAATATTGTCTGAACGGAGACTTTAAATCTGCAGCTGAATTGCAGGTCAAATTAACGCCTTTCATTAACGCTTTGTTCCGTGAAGTAAATCCCGTTCCTGTCAAGGCCGCTATGGAGTTAATGAACTTGCCTTCCGGGAATTTGCGCTTACCATTGACGAAAGCAGAGCCTGCAACCTTTGATTTATTAGAAAAATGCTTGAAGGATTTAGGTTATCTTTAAAGTAAATACAGTAGAAGAGATCAGAATATGAATGTTTTATTATCAGGCGCTACCGGCAAAATGGGACACGTACTTGTCCGTATGCTGAAAGACACCGGACACAGTGTTTTGGCGGGTTATGCGGCAGAAGAAGATCCGGCATTGCCTTTTCCGGTGTATTTGGACATAAATGATTGTCAGGAGGCGGAGAAGATTGATGTTATTATCGATTTTTCTTCACCTCATTCCCTAGACAAATTACTGGACTTTTCTCTTCGAAATAAAATTCCGATCGTCATTGCAACGACCGGATTTTCAGACGCGCAGGAGATAGAGATCACAACGGCAGCGAAGCATATTCCGGTCTTTCATTCGAAGAATATGAGTTTGGGAATAAATATCATGCAGATCGTTGTCGAACAATTGGCTGCCAAACTGTGGGATTTCGATATTGAGATCATAGAAAAACATCATCGCTATAAAGCCGATTCGCCCAGCGGTACGGCAAAGATGTTGTTTGAATCGGTTAATGAAGGCCGTCAACAATGCTTAAAAGCATTAGAGGGCAGAGCCGGCTTTTATCCCGGCAGATCGATCGAAGAAGTTGGCATATCAGCCATTCGCGGCGGCACGATCGTCGGTGAACATACGGTCTTATTCGCAGGCGAAGATGAATTGATCGAAGTCAAACATACAGCAAATTCCAGAGCTGTTTTTGCCAACGGAGCCATCAAGGCGGCTGAATTTTTGATCAAACAAGATGCAGGCTTCTATAACATGAGTGATGTTTTTAAATAAAAAGGTTATTGATTTCGATGGCGAATGCTTGCTGGATAGAGGGAAAAAAGATGATAAAAATAGGCATTGTAGGCTATGGCCATTTAGGTAAAGCCATTGAAAAGTGCATTGCTCATTTCCCTGATATGCAACTGTTTGCCACTTTTACGCGCAGAGATCCGAATTCGATTTCCAGTCATTCGAGAGTAGAGTCGTACGATCGTATCAATGAGTTTAAAGATGATATTGATGTTTTGATTTTAGCAGGCGGTTCACAAAAGGATATACCGGAACAGGCTCCTTTTTTAATCGCTGATTTTAATACGGTTGATTGTTACGATAATCATGACAAGATCGCTACTTACTATAAGAAAATGGATGAAATAGCTCAAGCCAACCGGAGGGTTTCAGTTATTGCATCCGGCTGGGATCCCGGGCTTTTTTCCATGCAGAGAATGCTGATGGAGGCCGTATTGCCCAATGCTGAAACATATACTTTCTGGGGCCCCGGCATGAGCCAAGGGCATAGCGATATTGTTAGGCGCATTGACGGCGTTAAATACGGCGTTCAATATACGATTCCGTCAGACAAAATGATGGAACAAATTCGAGCCGGACAAAAGGTGGATTATACGCCAGCTAAGGCACATCGACGAGACGTGTACGTCGTTCTCGAAGAAAATGTCGATACAGAGAAAATTACAAAGGAAATTAAAGAAATTCCTGACTATTTTGCACCTTATGAGACGACAGTACATATCATTTCGGAATCGGATTTTACAGCCAATCATCAGGGTATGCCGCACGGAGGTTATGTTATCAGGCAAGGAGAAACCTCTGAGCAAACAAAAGCAAAATATGAGTATTCTTTGCAATTCGACCATAATCCGGAATTCACTGCATCAATCTGTCTCGCTTTTGCCAGAGCTGCCCATCATCTCTATAACGAAAGAAACTTCGGCGCCAAGACCGTTTTAGATATTCCATTGAGATATTTGTCTTTGCGAGATCATAACTACCTTCTAGAACGCTTTATCTGACCGATGGCGTAAAAACATTCCCTTATCACATTATTTAAAAAAAGTCAAGTACGAAAACCGTTAGGTGTTATGTCGTTTTCTGTACTGGTTATTCTGCATAAAACTTCTTAATATTAACTTGTACCTGTCTTTGTACGTGTTTTACACCACAAGTCAAAGCAAATTAGAGGGGGGCAATTATCATGAAAAGACAACAACGCGGACGTCGCCTGTTGGCTCTTACCCTTTCCATTATTGTGGTTTTGTGTATGATGCCAGCAATTGCAATAGCAGAAACATCTGATAATGCAAGCGAAGAAATGAATCAATTATTAGAAGGAAATGCGCCGTCATCATTCAAGGATGACGCAGGCAGTGAATTAAAGACAGGATCTGAGACTCTGATAGAGGGGGAAGAGTCTGATACCGATTTAACAGAGGGAGAAAAATCGCATGTTGGTTCTACAGAGGGGGAAGAATCACATGCAGGTTCAACAGAGGGGGAAGAACCGCATAATGATTCTCCAGAGGGGGAAGAATCACATGCCGGTTCGATAGAGGGGGGTCCGGAAGCCCTGCCGGCAGCAGATAGTTCGGAGAATAACAAAGAACCTGAAAGCAAGTCGGTAGGGCAGGACAACCCTGATCACTTGTCAAAACCGGACGACTCATCCTATGCGGGAAAGATCAACTATAATAGCTATCCGGAGACACCCTTTTTGTCCGCGCCATTATCGCGTTCATCCAAATCCGGAACCAAAGCAAACAATCCGCCAATAATTGGAACAGACCATCCGACGGAGGAAGGTGAGGTCATGTTGTTTAAAGTGGCCACACCGGTCGAAGGCATGGTCAACACCTGGGACATCACCCTACGGATCGAAGGTAAAGACAAGCCGGTAACAAGTGACATCATTTTGGTGATAGACACCTCCGGCAGCATGTCTGGTACTCGCTTGGCTGCCGCAAAGAGTGCGGCCAATAGATTTATAGATAAACTATTGCCCTCAACTACTACAAGAATAGGCATAGTCAATTTTGATTTCTATGCTCATGACACTCATGCTCTTTCGAATAACGCGTCAGACTTGAAAACTGCAATTAATGGTCTTAATGCCAACGGTGGAACTTTTACTCAGGCCGGCGTCAAGCAGGCGGAAGCCATGTTGGCAAGTGCCGACCCGCCAGCCGACAACAAGCATATCGTATTACTATCTGATGGTGTGCCGACGTATTCGTATGGGCTAACTAATCCCAGCAATTATCTGTCCTCTCAGTATATTGATGGTCGTGCAAGCGGTAGCAGCGGTAGTCATTGGGTAAATGGATATCGCTCAGCAACCACTGCCGAAGCACCGGCAAATGCTTATACAACTTCAAGAGTAGGTGCAGGAAATTATATGTTCCACCGGTATGATGATCAGCCGGGAACCTCAGATGATAAATACTATAATCACGGAAATTCTGCCATTGCGCAAGCTGGCTTTGCCTGGGCAAAAGGGATCAATGTTTACACGGTTGGTTTACAGACGGATCAGACGGGTAGTAGTGTGCTCGAAAATATGATACGAGGAACTGGCACTTTTACTGAAGTTACGGATGTCGATCAGCTAACTCCTGTATTCGAAGCCATAGCCGGACAAATCGGTGCAGCAGTCAAAGATGCTATAGTAACTGATCCCATGGGAGGCGGTTTCGAGGTTCCCCTTGGTGAAATCTCTAAGATAACCGTATCTCAAGGAGAGTACACTTACGTCCAGACCCCAAGTCCAAAGACAATCAATTGGGAGCCCGGCACGTTAACTACGCCGCTTCCGGATGATAGCACAATTAAATACGCTGAACTCAAATATAGGGTCGAAATCAACGATGACATATTGAATCAGACGCCGGTGGGGAATCTGTATCCAACAAACGGCGATGCTGTGATCACTTACACCGACGCTAATGGAAATGTCCAGGAAGACATAGCATTCCCGATTCCAATGGTCGATCCGATTCTTCTCATTGTTGAGAAAGTATTGTACGACTCGCATGGTACAAAAGTGGAAAGTGATCCTTATGACAGGGTCTTTACGATTGAGATTGATGGAGTGTTGTCGGGGGAGGGCGGTTTACCACCCTATCACCAGATTTTCAACTTGAGGCTCGGTGAAAAGAGGATCATGACGAATCTTCGTCTGGAAGATACCTATACCGTTGCTGAGACGCAAGTTAAATACGGCGGACATAGTGGCACCGTAGGATCATTAGACGATTACACGACGACAGTCAATGTTTATAATATCGACCAGACTAGCTTCAAGATAAAACAAGACGATCCCGATTCTCCTGTACTCGTCACAAATACTGAAAAGGCTCTAGGTGAGATTACTGTTAACAAAGTCTTTGAGCCTTTGCTTCCTGGGAATGCCAAGGCATTAAAGAACCTCTTGACGATGGGTGCAAAGGCTGCTCCCGAATTTAAATTCACGTTAACACGTCCAAATGGAACAGTCGAATCATTTAATCTCGTTGCAGGAGCAAGCACGGTATTAAAAAACCTTCCCTATGGTGAATACATCGTTACGGAAACAGATTCACAAGGTTTTGTTGCCACATATGTGGATACAGATGATACGAACGGCACATTTACTGACGGCAAGGTCACCCTAACCATCCTTGAGAAAGTGGATTCGGTCACGGTGACAAATAGACCTGCAGAAGATGATCAAACGATCGAAGTTACAGGTTATAAGAAATGGGTTAATGGACCGGAATCGGATCATGTTGCTGTAGAAATGTGTCTGAAACGCAATGGCGAGCTTATGGTTCCACAGCCACAGCCGGAGCCGGGTTATACGGTTTCACCGGCGAGCGGCACGGCAGAAATGTTTACCTATACATGGACCGGCTTACAGAAGTATGATGAGAATGGTGTTCCGTATAAGTACACGATTGACGAGAAATTTATACCGAATAAATATGAAAAGACAGTCGATGACGAAACATTGACTGTAACGAACACCTATAAACCGGAGATTGAAAGCCGTATCGAGGCAAAGAAATTGTGGGTTGACGGAACAACACCACGTCCGACTATCTACTTTGAACTCTTCAGGAAAATTGACGGCGGAATAGAAGAAAAAGCTGCATACTCAAATGGTACATTCGCGGAGGTCAAAGCTCTTTCTGGCGGCACGCAAGCCGTCGAGTGGCAGAATCTCCCGAAAGAAGATAATAACGGAAAGCTTTATACCTATTACGTTAAGGAAAAAACAACAGAAGACGGCACGACATATGGTCCTCCAACGAACTATGAGCTCAGCAGCGGTGAAGGGACACTGATACTTACCAATAAGTACAAATCGCCAACAGCTCCCGTTAAGGCTACGAAGACCTGGGTTGACGGGCCGTCAGAACATCCTGACGTCTGGTTCAAGCTTTATCGAAATATTTCAGGAGGCTTGGTGGAGGAAGTACCCGAAGCCGGGATCGAACATCTGCCCAACGGAACAACAGAAGTGACTTGGACAAATGTTGACCAGACGGACAAAAACGGCAATGCCTATATCTTCAGCGTGAGAGAAGTCAATGCGCAAGGTGCCAACTTTACTCCTTTAAACTATGAGAAAACAGAGTCCGGCCTGACGGTCACGAACACCTATAAGCCACCTGCTATAGATCCGATTACTGCTAAGAAGGCATGGGTAGATGGTCCCGACAATGTGCCTTCAATCGGTCTGCGTCTGCATCGCTACCTCGTAACTGACCAACGCAATGACGAAAATCCAATCCTGGATGCGGTCTCGGGTGCAACAACAGTTGTTATCAGCAATAAGACGAATGTAACGGCAGAGTGGTCTCACTTCCCGGCGACAGATATTAACGGTGTAGCCTATATCTATTATGTCCGCGAGGTTCGCCAACAGGGCGGCTACCAGCAGGGTGTCCCTCCGACATTGATTTACGGCGCGCCGGAGAATTACACTGTCGACAATAACAACTACGCAGATGCCAATACTGGTGTAGATCCCGTAACTGGTGCGTGGACGATCACTAACCGGTATCAGATTCCTACTGATGGAGAAGCAGAGGCGAATAAGATCTGGGAAGACGGTCCGACTCCGAGACCGACGGTCTGGTTCCAGCTGTTCAGAAAAATCGAAGGCGGCACGCCGGAAGCTGTAAAGGATAGCAATGGTAATCTTCTAATCAAGGAACTGGATGGAATAACGAGTGTTAAGTGGACGGGTCTTGAAAAAACTGATATCAATGGCAACGTCTACATCTTCAGTGTGAAAGAAGTTGATGCAGCCGGTAATGATTTCACGCCTGCGAATTACTTCAAATCAGGTGAAGGCACGCTCACGATTAAGAATATCTATATCCCGCCGACAGAAGATATTACGGCGGAAAAAGTATGGGCAGGGAATTTTCCGACTGAGGGATATCAGCATCCTGCTGTGAAGTTCCAGTTGCAGTATAAGACAGCAAGCGCCGATACGTGGAACGTGTATTCCATTCGCGGTGAGCTTAACGGAACGGCTGAGACGCCCCCGGAGGGCAGCTCCGGCGAACTAGAACCATGGATCTTTACGTGGAAAAATGTTCCGATGTACGATCTAAACGGGAATCCTTACGTATTCCGAGTCGTAGAATCGCCTGTGCCGGATAATCACACCGTAGAATACGGCGGAAATGTAACCGACGGCTTTGTAGTTACCAATACTTACCAGACCGTCAACGTTTCCGGCGAGAAGACGTGGGATGACGCGGATAACCAAGACGGACTGCGTCCTGGGTCAATCACGATCAAGCTTTATAAGAAGGTAGGCGAGGCGGAGAAAGAGCTCGTTGAGAGTAAGACGGTGACGTCAGCCGACAACTGGGCCTGGA
>JAAZJH010000037.1 GCA_012800435.1 Clostridiaceae bacterium
AATTTTCAGATGCCATCAAAATCTTTTAACTAAAACGGTTGCTCAGCGTCCTTAACCAAACTTTCAGATGCCGTCTAAACCTTAATCAGCTATGAACTCAATCAAATTATTTTCTGTTTCTTTGTCGAACAGATGACAGTCAGTGCCGGGTAGCAGGAAACTCACGTTCGCTCCGACGTCATAGGGAACATGGCCGACGCCCTCTCGCGTTCCAGTTGGACGGACAATTATTACTTCCTGTTCGCCCATTTTTATATGCAAATGCACACTACTCCCCATCATCTCGCTGAAAAGCAGAGTGCCGGATAGTCCTTCTTCAACATCGTCTTCGCTTAAAAGCGCGATGTGCTCCGGACGAACGCCGACCGTTATTTTCTTCTCTTCATGTGCCGCTTCACGTAGCGCGCGCTGTTTTGATTCAGGAAGTTCAATATATGCTTCTCCTACACGAACAGAATACGACGCGTCATCTTTTTTGAGTTCGCCGTCGAAAAAATTCATCTGCGGAGTACCGATAAAACCTGCTACAAAAAGATTCGCCGGATGATTGAACACCTCGTGCGGCGTCCCCGTCTGTTGGATAAAGGCATCTTTCATGATTACAATTCGATCGCCCAGCGTCATCGCTTCCGTCTGATCATGCGTCACATACACAAACGTTGTGTCAATTCTTTGGCGTAGCTTGATGATCTCCGCTCGCATCTGATTTCTGAGTTTTGCGTCTAGATTGGAAAGCGGTTCATCCATCAGAAAAACCTGCGGCTCACGTACAATTGCCCGTCCGATCGCCACACGCTGTTTTTGCCCTCCAGAAAGCGCTTTAGGCTTCCTTTTTAGATATTCCGTAATATCGAGAATCTCCGCTGCCCGACGTACCGTCTTATCGATTTCCTTTTTTCCCATTTTTCGGAGTTTCAGCGAGAAGGCCATGTTGTCATATACCGTCATGTGAGGATATAGCGCATAATTTTGAAAGACCATCGCAATATCTCGATCCTTCGGAGCCACGTTATTTACCAAGCGATCACCGATATAGAGCTCGCCTTCCGTAATCTCCTCAAGCCCCGCGATCATTCGAAGTGTCGTTGACTTGCCGCATCCGGATGGACCCACCAGTACCACAAATTCTTTATCCGCAATCTCCAAGTCGAAGTCACTTACCGCAAGCACATCTTTATCGTAGATTTTCTTGATCCCCTTGAGCGTTACTGTTGCCATCGACGCACCTCATCTGTTTCCAGGTTGCCCGCTGGAGCTAATTCTAGCTTATCCGGTTCTAGGTTATCTATTTGTAAAGTTGTCGTTGTCATCACTCTAGGCACTGTTAGCCATCTCTGCATGTTGTTATTTCCGGACTCTATACTACTGGCATTTTGTCGTTGTGCTAAACAATATTGTGACAACATCGTTATCTCATTGTACTTGTTTTTCCGGACGTCTGTGAAGTCATCCATACAAAGTAACCGTTTTCCTCTTTTCGATCGACACAGAAAAATTAAACAAAACTGAGGCTCCCGCACTTCCCGTTGTCCGGTTTTGCTTGATATTCACCTTTATTACTTCAAAACGCTGATTGGCAAAGCAATTTGACGACACATGATCCTTACCGTCAGCTTTACGTTGGCATCAAGTTCTATGAATTTATAATACATGCGCCATACCTTAATAAGTTGTTGAATGCCAAAGTAAACTGGACGACCAAGGTGTCTTACTGTCTAACTTGTTTTGGCATCTAGCTATCTAGATATGTGATACATCCTTTATTTTTAAAACTTGACACTTCCTTTTCGACGTGCTATTGTATCAAGGCGTTTTGAAGGATGCTCGTGTGGCGGAATCGGCAGACGCAGCGGACTTAAAATCCGCGGGATCACCATCCTTGCCGGTTCGAGTCCGGCCACGAGCACCATACAACGAATACCGCGGAGTGGAGCAGCTGGTAGCTTGTCGGGCTCATAACCCGGAGGTCGTAGGTTCGAATCCTGCCTCCGCAACCAAACGCAAAACCCTTGTGGCTCTAAGCTTGCAGGGGTTTTGCTTTCTAAAAGAATCCACATTTGGCAGAAAATTGTATGCGTTTCTATATGCAATTCGAGAAACAAATAATCACTCATAGCCGATGTCTCCTGGATAGCTTGATCCGCTCATTTTCTGTATACTAGCAAAGAGAAACGTATTCGCGTCACGCAAAAGAAGCGCCCAATATACCTCAAATATAAGGAGAAAACTAATGAGCACAACGTTAACATTTGATTTTTTGCCTGAAACACTTGAAGACTTCATGAGTATTCCTGCGTCTGCTTGCCGGACACCGCATGAAGCTGCCGCAATGACAGTGCTTGCCTGCTTGCGCTATGTCGATGATCCTGTTGAAGGCGAGAAAATGCTCAACGTACTCAAGGGACCAAAACCGCTCAACATGTTTGACAAGCAGTTCTTAAGAGATCGTCTAACCGGAAAAGATTATGTGCCAAGATCCTACCTTAAGGGCACATCGCCGGAAAACGACTATGAGCCAGCTCAACCCTACATCATTGAAGTTCTCGAAAACCCTTACAGTTATGATAACGACGGTTACGCGAAACTGTACATTCGTTCAAGCGGCGCGGATAGCCCTCGCCCGATTGTGTTAAAACAAAGCAAGCAGGGATCATGGCATCTTTTTGAAAATCTGCTTCTAGCGGACATCCGAAAACCTGAAAGCATTGAGTAATGCCATTTCCCCTCCCCCGGAAAAAACGAATGAGCCAAATCTTTTGCGGCGTTGACTGAAGGACCATTTTTTCACGCCCGGAAAAGACGTCGGCTGTATTGCTGGCCGCGTTGGGCCTTGTAACCCTTTTCCCCTCGCCCGGAAAAGACGTCGGCACCATTGAAAAATTTGTCTAGAGTGAATCCAATGCCACCTGCCTGCTCTCGGAAAAAGACTTCAACCACGATATCGAGCCTGCGCTTGATCGACGGTCTCTCTGTAGAAATCACAAAAAGGAACCGCCAGAAAAATCTATATGTGAGAGTACATCCGCCTGATGGAAAAGTAACCGTTTCGGCACCGCTACATTACCCTGATCAAAAAATAATATCTTTTGTTTTGCAAAAGCTTCCAAGGATTAAAGCGTCGCAGGAACGGATTCGTTCGGAATTCAGGCACGCATTCCGTGAATATATTTCGGGAGAAACGCATTATCTTTGGGGTAAACCTTATATGCTTGAGGTCGTGACGGAGGGCAGACAATACCTCATTCAAGAAGAATCGTCTAAGCTCATTTTTACCGTTCCTAAAGGGGCAACTAGAGAATCTAAAGAGCGAGCTTTTAACGCATGGTACCGCCAAGAACTCCAAAACGTTTTACCGAAAATCGCAAAACCCATTGAAGAGAAAATGGGACTACACGCTCATGAATACCGTATAAAAAACATGAAAACGCGGTGGGGTACCTGCAACATCGAGAAAAAGCGGATATGGGTCAACCTCCAACTTGTAAAAAAACCGGTGGCTTGTCTTGCTTCCATTATTACGCACGAACTCGCGCATCTTGTGGAAAAAAACCACAACGAGTGTTTTTATGCTCTTGTTGAGCGCTATGATTCAAACTGGAAAGAGACGAAGAAGATCTTAAACACGCCACCGTATGTCGTATGATACGATAAAAATGTTACACAAAGGAGGGATTATGCTTTATCGAAAATTTCAAGATCTTTATATTTCTGCGCTCGGGTTTGGCCTGATGCGCCTTCCCTACTTAGATGATAACCGGAATCAACTTAATATGACGAAAGTGCGTGAAATGGTGCATTACGCGATGGAGCACGGTATCAACTATTATGACACGGCATATAACTATCATGATGGCCAATCAGAGCGTGTCGCAGGCGAGCTTCTAAACGAATACCCGCGTGATCGGTTTTTCTTGGCGACGAAATTTCCCGGCTTTGATCGTGAACGATTCTTGCGGTCGCAGGAGATTTTCCAAGAGCAGCTCGACAAGTGTCAAGTCGATTTCTTCGACTTCTATTTAATGCATTCCGTCTCGGACAACAACATTGCCTTGTATATGGATGATGAGCTCGGACTGATGGATTATTTGTTGAAAGAAAAAAAGGCGGGGCGCATTCGGCATCTTGGATTTTCAACACATGCCAGCAATGACAATCTTAGACTTTTTCTGAAAAAATATCACGACGCCGTTGAATTCTGCCAAATTCAGATCAATTGGATCGATTGGACGTACCAAAACGCTAAGGAAAAGATGGAAATACTTAACAATTACGGTATTCCCGTCTGGGTCATGGAACCACTGCGCGGCGGTTATCTTGCATCACTTGCCGAAGATGAGGAAACGACGTTGAGGACAATGCGGCCGGATGAAAGTATACCTGCTTGGTCCTTTCGCTACTTACAACAATTTCCAGAAATTGGCGTCATTTTATCCGGCATGTCAACGATGACACAGCTCAAGGAGAACATTGAAACATTCTCTCAATTCAAGCCTGTCTCTAGGGAGGAAAATAAGGCACTGCTCACCTTAGCTGAAAACAAACTCGCAAAAATGGTCGTTCAGTGTACAGTTTGTCGCTACTGCGTACCTGAATGTCCACTATCGCTTGACATACCTGTGATTTTAGAAACATGTAATACATACGCCTTTGTTAAGCAAATCTCAAGTGTGCCTCGAAAGCTTCAACAGGTGGGCGAAGCGGGAGATCCGCGACGCTGTATTGCCTGCGGTTCCTGCGAAAGCGCATGTCCGCAAAACATCCCCATCGCAGAGACTATAAGCAAATTCGGAGCGAAGTGGAAGCTAAAAGACTAAACATAATAAACCTGATCTCAACGCATAAGCTGCAAAACAACAATGGAGATTAATCGACTACGTAATCCCTTACAATATTGACCTCATCTTGATGATACCTGCATGGTTTAACGTAAGTCTCATAAGAGGATGCCGTGACACCGTGATCACGAATCATTTGAGCGTAGAACTTCGCGCTTTTTTTGAGCGTACGCTTTTGGGTCTCGTAATCGCAGTGCACAAGACCAAATCGTGCCAACTCGCCGACCGCCCATTCGAAATTATCGAGAAAACACCAATGATAATACGCCTCAAAAGGCAGCTCTGAATCCGTCATCAGAAGTAGGTGATCGTATATATAACGCGGACGGAAAAGATCTTCGTTGTCACAGCAACCATTTTCACTGATCACAATGGGAAGAGGCAAATGTGCATAACAGCGCCGGGCTTCTTCGATGAGTCCCTTCGGGTAGATTTCCCAGCCAAGATCGTTTTTCGGCACGTCGCTCAATGTCGTATCTTGAAAGAAACGCGTGGCGCCGCGGGAGTAATAATTCAACGCGATGAAATCGATATAACGGCCTTTTTCTGCTTTTGCCAAGTTTTTAAAAGGGAACGCAAATTCGCCCATCGCCGCTGCGCAAAAAAGCCCATCCTGAAAAAGATATGACAGCAATCGCGCACCCAACCGATCGTGCGGCCACGCTGTTGCCGGTGTAAAATGGCGCACATGATGGGCCAAACTCACACGCGTGTTCGTGTACCCTCGCTTTTTTCGAAATTGATGAATGAGTTCGTATGTGCGAATATGCAGAGCGATGAACACATTCATCATTTGGAGTGTATTCCGCAGGCTTTTTTTATATCGCATCCACTCTCCAAAGAAATAAGTATTAACAGCGTATACATTAGGCTCATTTACCGTGCAGTAATCGGACACCAAATCGGCAATGTAGTCAAGACTTTTTTCTACATATCGAAGAAAAGCATCCAGATTCTCATAATGCAGAAAAGCGCCTTTTTTCTCAAACCATTGCGGATGGCTGAAATGATGAAACGTCAGAAAAACGTGGATACCCAAATCACACATTTTTTGAATTTCTGTCCTATATCTTTCGAATGCTGCTTCATCAAAAACGCCTTCTTCGGGTTCAATCCTCGCCCAGTCAAGACTCATCCGATAATGCTTGATACCAAGCTCTTCCAACAGCGCAATATCTTCCTCATAAAGCTCCCAGTGCCGATTGGCGCGCTGAACATGTGAGCCATCTAAAATAGCTCCTGGTATCTCTGAAAAATGAAACCAGTTGGAATCGACCTTGCCCCCTTCAATCTGTGCTGCTGCTGTCGCAACACCTAGTTGAAATCCCGGTTTAAATTGAAACGCTCTCGTCATTAGATCACGCCTCCTCATATATTCTTGTCTTTCATACTGATGCCACCTTGACAGCATTTGCTGTCCACTCCGCAATCAATTTAGATTTACGAACCTTGCTTTTACACGGAACGTCGTCACGCAGCTCATCCCCTCACCTACACTCCATACAAAGAACAAAATCGTAATATTGCAAGGTTATCGTTTTATGCGTCTAGGTTGAGTTCGCCTCGATCGCTCAGATCCCTTAGCATCTTAACGTACATCTCTTCGTCGATTTTATATTTCCAACGATAGATCAGATAACCCACCACAATTAAAACAAGAGGAATCACAACCATGGCGGTTCGGATGACCATTTTGCCTGGTGTGTCGATTGTTGTGGCGGCCGTATCACCTTGCTTTATACCGGAAATGACAAGCGCTACACTCACAATTCCCGTTGCGAGTGCGCCGCCGATCTTATTGATCAGCGGTTGCACTGAAAGTGTAATGCTTTCATTGCGCTTGCCCAGTTTCCACTGTCCGTATTCAATCGTATCTTCAAGGAACATCAACATCAGAAGTTGAATAAACGCTTGCCCGATGAATAAGAAAAGGGCCGCCACCAACAAAATGATAAAGTTTGATGCCGCGAAGAAAAAAAGTCCGTAGGAACAAATCACTAATATCGTAGACCAAAAATACAATTTTGCACGTTTGAAGTGTTTAGAAACTGCTGGAAAAATGACAAGCGCTATGATTTGAGCTACACCTACGACTAGAGCCAGAATGGGGTAAAGATCCTTGTTGCCGAACACGTATTCCATGAAATAAATAGAGATGGTCGCCGTCGTGACATAACCAATCGTAAAGAGCGACATGGAAATCGTCGTCCAAAACAGCTGATCATTTTTTGTCAGGATATGCCACATATCCCTGAATGTCGTTTTCTCTTGCGTAGACTCAAAGACATCGCGTTTTTCGCGGACACCGAAAATCGTAAAAAGTTGAAAAAGGAGCATTAAGATGGTCACGACAAGCGCGACGCTCGTCCAAGCCTTTGGAGTATTCCCCAGTGCTGTGGTTACGGGTTGCCATGCGACCATGATGATGTACATTCCGATATTGGCGCATATCCTCGCAAAAGCACCCATCTTTTCACGCACTTTTTGATTAAGACTAAGTGACGGCAACATTGACCAATAAGCGATGTCATTGAGTCCGTAGAAAATATCCCAAAGGATATAGGCTATGCCGAAGACAACGACAAATCGATAGTCCCGAAGGCCAAAATCCGTAAAAAATACCATATAGCAAAGCGCACCGACAATCGCGCCAACCAACATAGGCGGTTTAAACTTTCCATAACGAGATCGTACGTTATCGATTATGAGACCGCTGACGGGATCATTCAATGCATCAAATATGCGTAAAACAGTGAACACCAAACTTGTCGCAACAAAAATCGATTGCGGCAATGTCAGCACATTGGAGAGATAGTAAATCAGGGCGTTTGCCTCTAGCGCATAAAACATATCCCTTCCAACAGTTCCAAGCCCAAAATAGATCATATTTCGGCGATCAAATGCCGACATTTTGTTGCTTGTTTGTAGCACAGCAACTGTAGTTTCTGCCGGCGCCACTGTAGGACTTTCCGATTTCTCTTTTTCAAGTTGAAGATTTGTCATGACCTTCTTCTCCCTCTGTGTTTGGCTATCATCAGGTACTTTGCCCTATTACACGAACCCTGCATTGTTCCTCCTGCGTGTGAAGATCTCCATTATTGATATTGTTGACAAAATCACCCACGCACCGAGCTCATTTACCTCTTTTTGCAAAATCAACGTCAATACTATCTGAATTAGAACTCGTTGTTGATATGTCTTCTTCTATGTTCTAAGTCCAAAGTTAATTCGACTGATACATATTAGGTGTATCGTCTTCTTGAGAGTTATTACCAACTGGCTGTGCCGTTATGATATACATCTGCGATCCAAAATCTCCCCATAAGCGCAAATCAGGATCGTAACCGGTACCAATATATTGATTATTTAATCCAATGCCACTTTCTAACGCAGATCCACATGCCGTTAAATCGAGCAAGCCGTCTGACAATGCGTAATAACGGTTGGCAAGAGTAAGCGCTAATCCATCCGCCTTCAACTTAACAGGTGACACAAAATTGATCAAATGACCAAACCGAGCTATATGGACTTTCTGAGGACGTGTCCGCAATCTATACACCGTGTCCGTATCAAGTCCAACCACTCGTAGCCAATCGTTCTCTTCTCCTGATTTTGCAAGTGTCGTCGCGAATACCGCAATCGACTGTCGTCGATCTTCGGAAACGACCGAAAAAGCTTCTTGGTTCGGTCGTGGCCAATCATATCGATAAAAACGTCCAAATTGAAAAAGTGCCCTGTGCTTTTTATAAAAAATTATCTGCTCTTTGATCTCCTCGCGCTCAACATGGTTCAACGCGGTTAGATCCATCTCATATCCGAAGGCACCGAACGCCGCCACATTAAAGCGCGTGCTAAGCGGCGTATTTCTGAGTGTCTGAGTATGTGGTGCCGCTGAAATATGTGCGCCCATTGTGTTTTGAGGATAAAAATACGAAAGGCCTTTTTGTATTCGCAGTCGCTCTATCGGATCGGTGTTATCTGACGCCCAAATTTGTGCGGCGAAACAAAGCATTCCTAAGTCGAAGCGATTACCTCCGGAGGAGCACATTTCAAGGAGGATTTCCGGACGCGAGCCGAAAATACGTTTTAACACTTGATAAAGCCCGAGAACATATCGATGCGCAAATTCTCCCGCATGCGTTTGCTTTGAAAAAAAATCGCTCATGTGGCGGTTCATGTCCCACTTGACATACTTAATAGGCGCTCCGTCCAGGATTCTCGTCACATTATCTACAACATAATCCTGCACGTCAGGATTCGTAAAATCCAACAACAGTTGATGTCGTCCCTGAACCGGTGTGCGACCAGGTATCTGAATTGCGTATTCCGGATGCGCCCTGTAAAGCGAACTGTTCGGATTAATAGATTCCGGTTCAAACCAAAGTCCAAAACTCATCCCCAATTTTTCAATTTTTTTAGAAAAACCCTTCAGACCAGATGGTAACTTTTTTCGGTTGACCTCATAATCTCCCAGTCCGGCAAGATCATTATTACGCGCTCCAAACCAACCGTCATCAAGCACAAACAACTCAATTCCAAGCTCTTTTGCTTGGCGCGCAAGTTTTAAAAGCTTTCGTTCATTGAAATCGAACATGAAAGCTTCCCAGCTGTTGATTAAAATGGGACGTTCGCAGTCGCGCCAAGGGCCTCTGACGATATGGCGCTGGATAAAACGATGAAACTGATAGCTCATCCCATTAAAGCCTTGATCGGAATAGGTGAACACTGCTTCAGGCGTTTCAAAAAACGTTCTTGGCTGAAGTTTCCATTGGAAATTCTCCGGTTGAATGCCGGACATCACTCGCACAAAACCGCGGCTTGAGCGTTCTACAGACGTTTGATGGTTGCCGCTATACACTAAATTAAAACCGTACACCTCTCCATAGTGTTCAGTCGCACGTTGATCAGCTAGGGCAAGAGCCGGATTTTGCCTATTGGACGAACTTCCGGTTCTACTTTCATTAACAAATCGCCCATACGTCAGCGGTGTGACGACTAGGTTCGCTTCAGCATTCCAGTCACCACATATCGTTAACACATTAAACTCGCGTCCCGGCAAATCCATCATTTGACTCATCATTTTGCGCAGATTTACCGGATCCTTGCCCCAGTTCCACAGAACAGCACGCCTCGAAATCACATTTTCATCCGGGAAAACGGTATAGATAAGTTGCAACTCAAGCGGCCAGACTGCCTCTTTCAAAAAAATACTTAGCGTCTCTACTCCTGAAGAATGAGTAATTCCAGCGGTAATGTCACACCCAGCAGTATCGGCATCGCTCTGATCGGTCATGATTACATCATCGTATTCGTCTCCACAAGCATCGCCATATTTGTTTCTACTGCCATTTCCTTGTTCTCTTCCGACGTAATCTCTATATTCATTTCTACTTGTATCTTTGCCGTCATTTCCAGAGGCATCATCATATGCTGTAGGCAATGTCTTAGCCGGAAACACGCCTCGTTTTATTTCATAACGGTTAAATAAGAAGTCGGTGGTGAAGGTGCCGTCCAAAAATTCAACTTCAATAGGTGAAGTTCTAAAATCCCCGCGTCCACAACCAGACCATTCAAGAAGTACGTTATCTAAGCAATACGTTTGATCGGACTTTCGATCGATACTTTCTAGACATGCTGAAGATGGGTAATCAAGCGCATGTGGCAACTGTGGCGATTGATCCTCTCTAAGACAGGTGTGCGAAACGGGATCGGGATAAACCAACAACGAACCATAGGGTATCGTTCGTTTATAGCGTAATGCCTCAGCGTCCTCAATTCGCACCTTTTTTCCATAATGAATGCGCTCTATGTGCCCATATTCATTAGCCATGAAAAGATATGACGTATTCTTCGTATTCAACAAAAACGTCCGATCACGAATCTCTATTGCTGACAAACTGCGCCCCCTTCATATCAAAAAATTGCTCATAAAACCTTTAGAATAGCGGCCTCATAAGGATCTAGCATGCTTCCAATCTCATCTCGCTCGTAAGAAGAGAAAAGACATGGTCCTTGATAAGGACTTTTTTTACGTTTGCCCGACAAATTTACAACTATAATCAGTTTTTCCTTTTGCTCATGTTCTCCTGACAACGAAGTCCCAACATGCTTTATGGATTCTAGAACGTTTGTCAACTTTTGATCTACCTGTGAATAAGAACGTTCAAAAGCGTAAACTGATCCGCGTCGATGTAGCTCTCTAAAATCACCACAACGCATCGCCTTACTTTTTTTCCTGAAGCGAATGATCCTCTGATAAAATTGTAAAATTGATTCAGCATCCAGTTTTTCACTTTTAACATTAATTTGTTTGTAATTGCGGTTTATACCTAACCATGGCTTCCCTGTTGTAAAACCTGCGTTCGGCTCATCACTCCATTGCATCGGCGTTCTCGCGTTATCACGACTTTTGGTTGTCATCATTTTCCAAAGAAGTCGTTTAGGGAAGCGTAATCGCTTGCCAATTTTCCAAATATTGTGTGATTCTATATCACGAAGCTCATCCATCGAGGCAAAATCGAAATTCGTCATCCCAATTTCCTGCCCCTGATAAAGAAAAACTGTACCCTTCAGACCCATTAGGAGAAGAGCCAAGGCCTTCGCACTCTCCCGATGATATAGATCGGCATCCCCAAAACGAGACACCGACCTAGGCTGATCATGATTTTCAAAATAAATCGTGTTCCAGAACAAGTTTTCCTGCCACCTTGACAGTGTTTTGAAAAATCTATTTGGCGAAAATGGGCGCAAAAACCATTTAATCTTGAAACAGTCAGTTTCCATATGCTCAAACGAAAAAACAGCACTTAATTCTTGTCGTGCAGGATTGGCCAAATCATCTGCCATTTTCGTCGTTATGAACACTGTCTCGCCAACCGTAAAAGCGTCGTACTTTGACCAAACATTTTGGTTGAAACGCCGAAGCAGTTGATGCAAACCCGGTGTCGACAAATAATGCTCAATGCCTGTCAATGCAGGTTTTGGTTTCCCGTTTTTTAGTGTATTTTTGTAAAGAATGTTAATCACGTCGCATCGAAAACCTACGACGCCACGGTCTAGCCAAAATTCCATAACCTTTTCAACCGCTTCAATTACTTTTTCATTTCGATAATTGAGATCCGGCTGTTCTTTTGCAAAAAGGTGTAAATAATATTCTCCGCGCATCTCATCATATGTCCATGGAATCTCGCCGAAGAAATTGCCCCAGTTGTTAGGTACTTTACCCGGTGACATTTTTTCAATTTTAGTATTATCTTTCGCTTCCTTTGCCGAATCAACTGATAAAGTTGAATTTTTGCTTTGTTCTTCGATTTTTTTCAGTTCATTACCTTCATTATCTGGAAAGGTTGAATTATTGTCGTTTTGACCCGGTTGCCAAATATAAAAATCAGTATAGGGATCAATTCGCTGACGACTTTTTTGGAACCATACGTGCTGATCTGACGTATGGTTGATTACTAGATCCATCAAAATCTTAATGCCTCGTTCACCGGCAAGCTTAACAAGACGGTCAAAGTCATTCATCGTTCCATAGTTGGGATGAATCGCGCAATAATCACTAATATCATAGCCGTTGTCGCGATTAGGCGATGGATAAAGTGGTGAAATCCATAAAAGATCTACACCAAGTTGTTCAAGATAATCGAGCCTGTTAATAATCCCAAGGATATCGCCAACTCCATCTCCATTAGAATCACTAAAACTCATCGGGTAGATTTGATAAACAATTTTGTCTTGCCACCAATTTCGTTTCATAGTTTAATACCCGCAAAATTTCAAGTTTTTTTCATTAGAGAGTACGATGTCTAATTATACCCCACTTGCGCGTTTAAACTTGATTTTTTGTCTGACTTTTCATGCCATGATGTCGTCAATGACACGCCATACCACAAACACTTTATCGTTAATTTTATGCTATAGTCTGTCTACCATGACCCACATGATGATGGTGTACATGTATAGATGGGGATCCGATCATGAATCGCAGTGCTTTTCGCTCTTTGTTGTCAGAAAAATCACTTCAAAATCGCCTTGCTTTTCTATATGGACAAGACGCGACTGATCATAACTACTTTCGTTATAGCAACGCACTTTCGCAATTTGAACGTTGTTTTCCCGAAGATGAAGATATCATCGTTATATCAACACCTGGACGTACGGAGATTGGAGGCAACCACACAGATCATAATGCAGGCCTAGTTTTAGCAGCTTCGCTTGATCTTGATATGATAGGCATCGCGGCAATAAATAATCACAACATCATGAGAATATACAGCGATCATCACGATCCTGTTGAGGTCGAAACATCTAATCTGCACCCTAATGCAGAGGAGCGACATACTTCTAAGGCATTGCTTCGAGGCGTTGCGGCTCGGATGCAACAATTAGGTTACCGTATCGGTGGGTTCGATTGCTGGCTGACGTCTAATATTTGGCAGGGCGTGGGTATTTCTTCGTCCGCTGCCTTCGAAGTCGAAATGTGCTCTATCCTCAATCATCTTTATAATGAAGGTGAGATCGATCATATTACCATCGCGAAAATCGCCCAATACGCCGAAAATCACTTTTTTGAGAAACCGTGCGGTTTGATGGATCAGCTCGCTTGTGCGGTCGGAGGAATAATACTTATCGACTTTGAGAATCCCGAGAACCCAAAAATTACGAAGATCATTTCTAACGGCGGCAGTAAGAACAATGAAATAGACGGCACATGGAACATCTTTGGATTTGAAAAATTAGACCATACATTATTTTTGATTGAAACCGGCACATCTCACACAGGACTAACGGATGAATATGCAGCCGTTGAACGTGAGATGAAACAAGTAGCCAACGTGCTAGGAAAATCGTTGCTTCGACAATGCTCTAAAGAACAGTTCCTAGGCCAATTATTCAACTTAAGAGAACAAATATGCGATCGCGCCTTGCTTCGCGCATACCATTACTTCAATGAAAATGAGCGCGTTCTAGCTCAGTTCAATGCACTAAAAGCGGGAGATATGTGCCGTTTCAAGGAGCTTGTAATTGAGAGCGGTCGTTCATCTTATATGTATTGTCAGAACATCTATCCAAATAAAGAGTGGCACACGCAACCATTAAGTCTTGCGTTCATGTTAGCTGAAAATATTCTTCGAGAAGTGGGCGCTTGGCGTCTACAAGGCGGCGGATTCGGTGGTATGCTTCAAGCTTATGTACCGATCAACCTGGTTAAGGATTTCGAAAACGGAATGAGTATGCTTTTTGGTGATCATGCTATGCATCGGGTTAGAATTCGCCCCATCGGAACAACAAGGATTTTTTAATATCTGAAACCGAAGTATACTTTGCTTGCCCGCTTGTCGTCATTTTTTCAAGTTGCACGTTAGAAAACAATGCTAAAAGAAAATGTGCGTTGCTACTTGCAGATGATTTTCTAAATTATTTCTTTTTTTGAGGATTCAAAAAACGAATATGATTTCAAAAGACAGCTTAAAGATAGCGCTAAGGAAGCTTCTTGCGTTTTATGTTATCGCGCTTTGAACAAAGTGTGTTTCGGGTAATTACGAAGATTATTCCATGCTATTTCGTAAATTTCATAGATTATCCGAACGCCTGGAAATTTTGGGACTTCATGAAAAAGTACTTTTTGTGCCCGCGATCGACATGCTCTGGCACCTTTAAGAAGCAAGTCAGTAATAGCAATAAATCCTTCAAAGAATTTGCGGGCACGAATACGTATTTTTTTGCCTATTCGGGATGCGATATCGAGTGCAAGAATCTCAAAATGATGTGTCTTAGCAAGCTGTTCGTAACAAACGGACACAACTTGATATCCTTCTACGGACAGATTCGTTGCTCGTATTTTATCGCGGTAAAATGATTGATCGTTATTATGAAAATCTTTGCTGTCATACTCAATAATGAGTTTGTGGGATGGCACATATAAGTCAGCATAATAGAGCTTGCCGGTTTTCTCGGTTGTGATTTGAGCGTTGAATTGTAGATTGGTGATACCACATCCACCAAGTGCATTCGGAAGGCGTAAAAACATAAATAGGTAGGATTCCATTGGCGATCGTGAGCCCTCTTCTATGTAACGTAATGCACGCAATGCTTTTCTTCTCCCTCGATGGCCATAGAGTTCTTTTGCACAATTGAGAAGTTCTTTCTTGGAGCAAAGAGGATAGTAACCGTGTTGACAGGAACAGATTTGTAGTCCTAAAAAAATTAGCTTGTGTATGCTGTACTCATTTGCCATTTGCAAAAAAACAAGCGGAAGGGTGCAAACTCCTTCTTGAGTGTACTTATCTGCACCCTTAATCCGACAAGTGTGCAAAATAATACCCTGAGGTCTATAAATCGTTCTATCAGTAAAGATTACATGCTCCTCAGGTATTACAATGTCGCTCGGTTCAAGCCCGCCCTTTAGATTTGGCACTTGCCAATATTCGAGGGCTGCCCGACCACACAAGTATTTTTCCAGCTTTGTATTCGAATGTTCATTCTTTGTATTCATATGTTCATTTTAGTTCTACCTGCCATGGGCATTGTATGGCGTTTTCGTCGATGTCTCCCTTTAGTCGTCAAATTGACGGATGATCCGTCTTTTTGCTCTCATAATCTTTCGAATATTTGGTGGCTTTATTATTCCTGTGGTCATATGGGATGAGTCATCCCATTGTTCGCACAGTCACTGTGATTATTTCGTTTTCGCAATTACGTTGCAGTTCTCTGTAATTATATTTACGACAGTACAATATTTTCATGAAATTGATATACTTTAGGAAACGGAAATAACGTTTTAAATAGTAGCATTAGGCAATTCTTTCAAAGAAAAGGAATTTCTGAAGATTCAAGATTTACTGAGAAAAAAAAACACCTGAAAAACTATAACGGAATCATATCTTCTAGAAACTGTGTGTTTCGATGAAATGTTACCGGTCATGTATGAGGGGGACTTATGTCACAACAACGTGAATCATTTACGAGCAGAATTGGGTTTATATTGGCCGCGGCTGGTTCTGCGGTCGGTCTTGGAAATTTATGGCGTTTTCCTTATCTCGCGGCCCAGCAGGGCGGTGGCGTTTTTCTGCTAGTCTATATTCTTTTTGCTCTGACCTTTGGTTTATCCTTGCTCATTACGGAAGTAGCCATCGGTCGGCGCACGAGGTTATCAGCGATGAGCGCGTATACCGCAATGCATCCAAAATTTTCTTTTCTCGGCGTACTGGCCATGATTGTACCGACGATTATTCTTTCTTACTACTGTGTAATCGGAGGGTGGGTCACAAAATATGGCTATGAGTTTATCGTGGGTTCAGGCCAAAAACTTGCTGAGCAATCAGAAGATTATTTCAATACATTTATTACAATGGGAGGCCGCGGACTCATCCATAACGCCGAATTCTGGTTCATTATCTTTCTTGGCGTGACAGCAGTTATCATCTTGTTTGGTGTACAAAAAGGAATTGAAATAGCAAGTAAAATTATGATGCCTTTGCTCATTATCATATCCGTAGGTATTGTAGTCTATGTATTAACAATTCCCGGCGTAGCGAATGGACTGAAATATTACCTTGTTCCCGATTTTTCTTTTATCTCATCATTTAAGGATTTTACAAATTTATTGCTATTGGCATTAGGGCAGCTTTTTTACTCGCTTTCGCTTGCGATGGCCATTATGATTACGTATGGTTCCTACATGAAACAGGAAGATGATCTTCAAAAATCCTCTGCCCAAATTGTTGCTTTGGACACCTTTGTGGCATTTCTAGCCGGATTAATGATTATACCGCCGGTTGTCGCATATAGCGGCGGAGATCCTACTCTGATACGTTCGCAGGCGGGACCTGGCTTGATGTTCGTAACGTTGCCCAAGGTATTCGCTGATATGCCGGCAGGTAATATCGTTGGCGCCGCTTTCTTTATCCTCGTTTTCTTTGCTGCACTCACGTCCTCTATTTCTCTTATGGAAGCAGTCGTTTCAATCGTTATGGATGTCACAAAAATTAAGCGTACGACGGCAACTTTAACCGTTATCGGCGTTTCCGTGTTGATCGGCACTTTATCCTGTCTCGGGTATGGCCCGCTTGCAGGTATTCAAATTATAGGACGTGCTTTTCTCGACTTTTTTGACTTTATTACCAATTCAGTCATGATGCCCATTGTCGCGATCTTTACCTGTATTTTGGTGGGTCATGTGGTAAAGCCGGACTACATAGAACATGAAGTGCTAAAGTCAGGTAATTTTAGGGCCAAGAAAGCTTATGAGATCATGATCAAGTGGATAGCCATTCCTATGCTGGTCGTGATTTTGCTGTCCAATCTTTTCGCGTAATATCTTCTGTGCGATATGGCGCTTACAGTGCTGAAGAAAGATCTTACGTACATTTGACTTAGCAAGTGATGTTGATGTAGCTCCAATCTGTGAGCGATCTCGGTTGAACTTTTCTTGTAATAGTTATAGGTACATATTGGAAATAATTGATTTTAGAATTGATTTAAGAAAGGATAGCTTGCGATGAATACTTCATTAAATTTTACCTTTCAATCAGAAGACGGTCTTGAAATATTTTGTTACTGTTGGTTTCCGTCGCATTCTTCTTTCTCATTTTCTTCAGAGGTACTGAAGTTTACGAATAACGTCAAAAATGCAACTATCTTAGAAAAAATGGCTGATTCGTCTATTAACTCGCCGACGCGAGCGTCTGACGTCCATGGAGCAGGTAACTCCGATACTAAAGAAAAGCATTGCGCTTCATCGCCAGATGAAATACCTCTAAAAGGCATTGTACAGATTGCGCACGGAATGGCAGAACACGCACCTCGATACGCTGATTTCGCACACGCTTTGAATGAAGCCGGCTACGCCGTTTATGCCAATGATCACCGTGGACATGGTCGCACGGCGGAAAGCGAATCACAGCAGGGGTATCTTGGCGGAAAAGATGGATTTGATCGACTCATCGCAGATATGGCACATCTAGCTCAGATCATACGCTCAAATCACCCGAATATTCCTTTGTTCTTATTCGGACATAGTATGGGATCTTTCGCTTCACAGCGTTTTATCATGGATTATCACGATATGATTGACGGACTGATCCTTAGCGGATCAAATGGTAAACAGGGAACGGTGCTGTCGATCGGACGTTTGATTGCAGGCATTGAACGTATATTTCGTGGTGATCGAGCCAAATCAAATCTCCTTAACCGCCTATCCTTCGGCGCTTATAATAAAAAATTCGCACCTAACCGGACATCCTATGACTGGCTTTCTCGCGATGAGGAATCCGTTGACCGCTACATCTCCGATCCTTGGTGTGGCGCCATATTTCCGACCAGCTTTTTTTCCGGATTTTTTGACACCCTTCTTTACATTGAAAATCAAGAACATTTCCATAAAATCCCGGTGTCCGTTCCGATTATTATTCTTTCCGGAGATCAAGATCCGGTCGGTTCTTTTGGAAAAGGGGTAACTGAGCTTTACAATCGTTATCGGAATGCGGGTGTCCTCGACGTAAATATGAAGTTATATCCCGGCGCTCGCCATGAAATTCTGAATGAAATAAATCGTGAAGATGTTATACGCGACATCATTGATTTTCTTGACGTGCACATCTCTTGAGCACACAACATGACGTCTTATCGTGCTTATCTCTTATGCGAACTGAACAGGCAGTTTTTCAACTTTTGTCAGAAAAACTGTCTAGAAATATGAAGCAAGCAAAATATTTTCAGACAAAGTTGAATTTTTGTCTAATCTAAAGAAGGTCCTTAGAAATTGACTTTGGTTTCGCCGACAACTTCGCCGCGATGGTTACGGATTTTCTTGTCAAAAATCCGGTCAAAATAGTCCTCATCTTCTTTTCGAATGACTCCCATTTTCTTCAAAAGTTCAAGGAGAATGATATCTCTATATTCTGAGATTCCGTCATAGGTTTTGAGCGCAAAGCCATACTTTTGATGAGTTAAAATGCCTGTAAAATAGCCATTTGCTCCGCCTTTTAGAACTAACTCTCTAGGGTATTTTTTAATGATGTAATTTTCCGTGCCGTCGGTACCGCTAATGTATTCCGGATAGCTCATGATGGCTTCCATAATGTCTTTTGCATGAGGTGCTAAATACTCAGGAAGATTCTCGGTGTCAGCGAAGCGCGCCATTCCATAAGCAAAGTGGTATAAGGGAAGCGCATGCACTGGCACACCACATCCATCAATGGCGATTTGCTCGTCCGCAATCGGATAATCACAGAGCATGCTGAGCAATTCAAGAATGCGTTGTTGTATAGGATGTTCAGGCATGTAATAGTCGTTCAGCGAAGCTCCGAGCAACTTAGTGCCAAGTAGCATGCCGGTATGCTTGCCTGAGCAGTTATTGTGGATCGCTTCAGCTTCAATACCTCTCTTTTTCATCTCTAATGCAACTTCCGGTTTAAAGGGATAATGAGCGCCGCATTTTAAATAGGACTCATCTAGACCTGCTTTTTGCAAAAGCTCTCGAATAGTACGGACGTGGAAAACTTCGCCACGATGTGACGAACAGATTTGAGCGATTTCTTGCCCGGTCATTTGAAAAGAATCCTTTGCTCCAAGACTAAGTGTGGCAAGCGCTTGTATAAGCTTCTCACTCGATCGAGGGAATACCAATTCATTCGGATCACCTTTTGCGTAAATGATCCTGCCTGAAGTGTCTACTACAACTAAACTTCCGAAAACAAAAAGATCAGCTACATTTCCACGGTAAATGGTTAATAATTTATCCATCCTTTTTAATTCCTTTCTCTAAAGCAAGTTAGGTTAATAATGATTATCCCGCTACGCGGTGTTAATCATGTGCGTGCAAATACGTGCTTAATGCCGTATTTTCTGAAACTGTAAAGCAATGCTTAGTGGTAGCTAAATATACGAAACCGCCTGTCTAACCCTGTGCTTTCTGTAAATTTAATCCCAAGCCTGATGGTCATCATGTACATAATGGCAACCATATATACGAGAGCATATGATCAATGTCAGTTTTTCAGCTTTAATTCTTGTTCTTCATTATAGAACGAATACTTGACATATGCGTGTATGAGACACAACGTCTGTATAGGTATCAATCTACAACCATCATTGAAACCGAGAACTTATGCATGATATGGTTAGAGCGCATAGTCGAATGCATGTGAGAATAATTTAATAATAGAAACTAGGCTTGTTGTTAGCGTTATTGCTAAACCGGACTTGGGAGGGCTATATATGATTTCAGCTACGGATTTTATTGACCTTTACGCTGAGCTGGGAGCAAAGAAAGCGTCCTCGCCTTTCAGAAAACTCTTTTCACTTGGCATGCTTGCGGGTTTTTTGAATGGGATGGCCGGTATAGCTTACGGCATCGCGTCGTATTCACAAGAATCTGTTTCTGCGGCAAGGCTCGCAGGTAGCTTGATCTTTCCTTTTGGACTGATTATGGTTATTTATTCCGGCGCTGAGTTATTTACGGGCAACAACTTGATCACTATTTCCGTGTTGAATGGCAAAACCACTGTCGGCAAAATGCTCCGCAGTTGGTTGTTTGTATATCTCGGAAACTTCGCCGGCTCAATTATCTTGGCGGCCGGCTACGTATACGCGGGAATATTTTTCGAATTCGGAAATAATGCTCTTGCCCTCGCTATAATGGAAACCGCTGCATACAAAACGGCGCTTCCTTTTACGAAGGCTATCATTCTCGGCTTTTTTTGCAACATACTGGTCTGTATTGCTGTAATGGGCGCTCTCATGAATAAGGACGGCATCAGCCGTGCTGCGGCGGCGTATTTTCCGGTCGCTTTCTTTGTTATAGCAGGCTTTGAACAAAGCGTCGCCAACATGTACTACATTTCAGCCGGACTTTTCTTAAGAATTCAGCCATTTTATCAAGAACTGGCAATGTCTGCCGGCATGGATATTTCTAGGCTGACAACGCGCGGATTTCTGTTAAACAACATGCTCCCTGTTACTCTGGGGAATATTTTTGGAGGTGTCCTCTTTTCTTTTCTCGTATTTTTCTGTCATCGCAAGCGAGACTAGGATAGGCGGATAGTGAATAATGCTACATGACACCTCATACAACAGTGGATTTATTGACCTGCTAGACTTGGCAAAGCGAGACTAGACAGTCGAACAAGGGAAAATAATACTCTCGGTGATTTATTGCTAATTTGATAAAATCACAAAAATTGCCTTGAAAGATATTGGTGTCATTCTCCTATCGATCTTCTATTGCTTGTTCGTTTCTATTCTCAAAATCACCGTGCCGCCATCGTCTTTTGAGGGAATGGTGACGGGGAATTTCCCCCACTCATCTGCGCTGTATTTGTTTCCGTTATATAGATCCACAACCTTGCATCCCTTATCTAGACCGAGGGAAAGCATAAGAACTTGTGTTTCAGGCGTGATATTCACACCAATTACCATCTTCTCGCTTTCATAGGTGCGTGAGAAAAAGCTGATGCCTGCCTCTTCGTCGATAAAAACTGTTTCGCGATCTCCCTTGCTGAACAATTCCGAATACTGACGACGGACGGCAAGCAATGTCCGGTAGTGATCCAGCATCGGATTGTTTTTCGTTTTTTTCCAGTCAAAATCGTAACGGTTCTCTGAGAATTCACCTTTGTCCATATTCCTCACTGTTTTTCCGGAAAGACCGATTTCTTCACCGTAATAAATTACGGGTTGGCCTTTTGCAGTGATTTGTAGCGTCGCTGCGACCTTAAAAAGCCCTGTATCACCGCCAAGTCTTACAGCTAAAAAGCCGTCTTCATCATGCGACGACAAGAATTGACCAACTGTTTTCTCAGGAGTCAGCATTTGATTACGATTCTGGAGGATTTTTTCACACTGTTCAAAATCACCGCGAAGATACCCACGCACAGTGTTTTAAAAAAAAAAGTCAAGCACGGAATCCATGCCGCCGAGTTCAAGTACTTTGCCGTTTGACACAATATCACCGTCAAAATATTCTCCGATCATCTTGAAATCAGGCTTGACAAGCGTGGCGGCATCTTTGAAAGCTTTGAGCTCTTCGAGGCGTACATGTTTTACTGTATCAACTCGAAAATAATCAATCGTACCCCCTTGCGCTGTTGTCGCTTTTTTAATCCAGCCGACTTGCCATTCAATCACTTGATTGAGGACATCCGGGTCTTCTGTTATAAAATCGGGCAGGCCGGCAAGCTCTCCTTCTATTGCACCCACGCCGGGCTCAAGACGAAGCATCTCTCTGAATACTGCTTGCTCTTCCTTCGTTGGAAAATTCGGGATTCCAGGGTTTCTATCAATTTCTTTCATCCCGTAACCGGCGTGGTTGATCACCACGTCTACCATGAGCTTCATTCCGCGATCATGTACTTCGTCCACAAGCATTTTGAGTGTCTCAATATCTCCCAAATGCTCATCTACTGATGTAAAATCTTTCGCCCAGTACCCATGGTAACCATACTGCGCGCTCTCTCCATAGCGGACATTGAAATCAATATTATCGACTATCGGACTCACCCAGATCGTATTGACACCGAGCTCCTGCAAATAATCCAGCTGATTGATGACCCCTTGCAAATCCCCTCCGTGGTACGTCTCCGGGTGTGTTACATCATAGTTCTCACCATTCGGATCATCATTCGACGGATCTCCATTGAAGAAGCGATCTGTCAGAAGAAAATACACCACAGCCTCATCAAAATCGAAATCACCTTGCCACATGTCGGACTTAATAACAGAATCTTTTCTAGGAAGGAAAATCAGCACGCAAATAATAAGCAACACCGCCGACAACACATAAACAAGCCATCGCTTATTCCGGTCATAAAATTTCATACCTTGTTATCCTCTCCGCATAATGGAAATGTCCAGCGGAACGCGACATAATTTAATATTCGATGTCCCTGCGCATGCCATGCTGTCAATCTGTCGCAGCTAAGTTTGGTCCACATAGAGTGTCCTTGCGTACACCAAGCTCTACTCTAGTGCAAACCACTCGTTCGATTGTCTAAACAAGTGTCTGTAATAAGCTGCCAATCAACAGAATCCATATTTTCAATTAAAATATAAATTCAATACATTTCATTATGCCTCATCAAGCCTATCGTCTGTTGTGCAATTATGTGATAATCGTTATGCCTCTCCTTTTTGGATTTTGAGATAATACTGGATATAGAAAGCATCACAGCGAACTTCATTTTTGTTGACAACAGGCTTTCTTATAATTAAGACTGCTGTGTTTCATTTACCGGTTTTTTACTTTTTTAAAACTGTTTACAGACAACGGACAACTGCTACTTGCTATAATGGAATTGATCTTTTAAAAATGTAGTTATTTCAAGATGCTGTGCTTCATCGAGCACAGCGCAATAAGGAATGAGGATGTGCTTTATGGCATTGTTCGCTAATTTGCGCGACGGTCGCAGGAATAAAAAAACAGTGAACGGTAAGCTCTCTCCACGTTTTGCAAAGAAGGTGATCCGAAAAACAGCTAAAGGAAATCGGATTGAGAGCTATGGCAATGCAAAGCGAGCTGAAAAAATCTGGCGTCGAGCATACAACGCAATTCCTGAACCAAAAAATCAATTTGAGCAGTCCGTATGGCTTGAGATTTTTCTTGGTGACATTTTCTTCAGTTCACAGATATATGCAGAAGCATTGCCTTTTTTCCAATCTGCCTATTCAAATATTTCCGGTAAGGGAAAATCAAATCCCTATGTTCATTTACGACTTGGAGCGTGCCTGTTGGAAACGGGACAGCACGACGAAGCCATTGACCATTTATGGCGCGCCTACCAAATGGAAGACCGGCAATTTTTTAGGGGAACTGACTTAAAGTATCTCGACTTTTTAAAAAGCAATCTTAACTTGTCTATGTAGGTTACCTCTGTTTAATCCGCTAGTTTAAGAGGATTGATATCTCTCTTTTCACAATATGTAAGAAAAACAAAAAGATGGATATTACGCTCTATTATCAGTCATACGGAAGCGGTGAGCCTCTGATTCTGCTCCATGGAAACGGTGAAGACTCGGGTTATTTTATCCATCAGATTGACTTTTTTGCCGAAAACTATCATGTCTTCACAGTCGATACGCGCGGACACGGGAAATCACCAAGGGGTACCGCGCCTTTTACGATCAAACAATTCGCGGATGATCTCCAAGATTTCATGGACGAGCATAATCTTGAAAAAGCTATTATTTTAGGTTTTTCAGATGGTGCAAATATCGCGATGAAATTCGCGCTTTACTATCCGGAACGTACTCGCGCATTAATTTTGAATGCCGGCAACCTCAATGTCTGGGGACTTGAGGCGTCTATACGTCATAAAATCGGAAAACGCTATGCCAAGGCACTTTTTCGCTCCCGTAAATCCAAACGTGAGAAACATATTCTCGAGCTACAGCGCCTCATGCTTTTTGATCCCAACATTCGCCCGAAAGCTCTTAAAGCAATTCAAGTACCGACTCTAGTTATCGCAGGAACTGAAGATCTCATCAAACCGGAGCATACCGATCTCATCGCGCGAAGCATCTCCGGTTCCGTGAAAACGCTGATTCCCGGTGATCACGCGGTAGCTTTTAAGAATCCTACCGCCTTTAATCGTGCTGTCGATGATTTTTTAAGTCAAACATTCTCTACACAAAAATAAAACTGCTCACGGAAGTCGAAAACTTGAGTTGCAAAACACAGCTCCTATTCCTACGCATTGGTCGCAATGTCTATTCTGTGACCGCCGCGTCGATGTGACCGATCCGTGTTTCTCTCGTATTGATGTTCACTAAGGCCTGGTACCATAGCGGCATCTTTCTGTTCATCCCATAAGCCACGCTAGCAAAACTCCATCTTGCCAAACAAAAACATCTTCATTTTCTAAAGTTCATACAATGTAATAGTCTTCACTCTTTCGTAATGGGCTATAATTAATAAGATTTTAGGAGGATTTGTGAGCAAAAAAAGGCTTAGGGAAAACAGTTTCGTAGAGGGCTCGCTCATCGCCTATCTTGCCATCATCTTCACTAAAGTGATGGGGCTTTTGTATAATATCCCCTTCTATCAGATGATTGGCGATGAAGGCGGGTTTATTTATTCCTGCGCCTACAGCATTTACGTCCTTTTTCTATCCGTCTCTACCTCGGGAATTCCCGTCGCAATCAGTATCCTAATCGGAGAATATAATGCGCTCGGCAAGTTCAAATCGACTCAGCGAGCCTATCGTCTCGGACGGCGTTATGTCGCGCTCGTCTCATTTATTAGTTTCGTTCTTATTCAAATCTTCGCTCCTGCTCTAAGCCGATTCTTTATTAGCGGTTCTGAAACAGGTGCACAACTCGGCGATCTTACAATCGCTTTTCGCGTGATATCACTGTGCCTTTTAATTGTGCCTTTTCTGAGTGTTGAACGCGGTTATTTCCAAGGACATAAATTCATCGGAGTATCATCGGTAAGCCAGATTATTGAGCAGGCAGTTCGCATCGCTTTTGTTTTATTCGGCGCCTATGTGACTCTTTACGTGCTCCGTCAAAGTCAAGTAAGCGCTGTCTATGTTGCACTTTTTGGCGCCGCATTCGCTGCGCTTGTCGCTTGGCTTTATGTTCTTATTAAAAAACGTTCTAACAAAGACACTTTCCATCGGCTTTCACATGAAAATATCAACGACATTGATCTTTCGGATGTATCATTGCCTCCTGTTGAACGACATCCGGATTCGGCGAGCGTCATCGCTAAAAAATTGATTCGTTACTGCAGTACGGTAGTGATTTATACCATTTCCATTCATATCTACACCGTCGTCGATATGAAACTGCTGCTTTACGGCCTCGATAAAATCGGTTATTCCGTTGTCGAGACACAAACGGTCGTCGGCATTGTTTCCAACTGGGCGCCTAAGATAGCTATGATCACCGCAGCACTCCCGATAGGCATGGCAAACAGTATCGCTCCACATATAGCGAACAGTTACGCGAAACGAGATTTACTTGATGTTAACGTCAAATTGAATCAAGCGATCGGCGTGATTTTTTGTATCAATCTTCCTATGACGATCGGCTTAAGTCTTTTTTCACCGACTGTCTACAATATTTTTTACGGCTCGAGTCCGCATGGCCCCAGTGTCCTCGTTATGACACTTCTACTTACTATGGTTAATAGTTTTGTTAATGTATTCAGCATGGCTGCGCAGAGTATGGGAAAAGGAAAGCTGGTTATCACAAGCACTCTTACAGGCATTGTGATCAACGCAGTGTGTGACCTTCCATTGATTTTTCTGTTCCATCGACTAGGACTGCGTCCGTATACCGGCGCCTCAGCATCCAGCATTTTGGGTCAATTAATCGTTTTGGGTATTCTGACACGCGCGCTCCATCGAGAGGTCCGCTTTAGCGCAAAACCATCGTTACAGATGGCAAAGAAAATGTCACTCCCGATTGGAGCGATGACTGCCGGTCTTTTCCTTTTGAGATGGCTCTGGCCGACCGATGGACATGGAAGACTTTTCCAAACACTGCAAATGATCATTTTTGCGCTTGCCGGTGTCGTTGTCTATCTCCCGCTCGCCGGGCGCACCGGTGTCATCGATCCTCTGCTTACGCATCCCGTCGCTAAGCGTCTATTAACCTATAAACCCATTGCTCTTTTGCTCGGCCGCCGTTTTCGATCGAATCCAATCGTTGAAAAAGCGCCGCAAGAAAATGAGACAACGGACTAAAGAATTGGGGATCATTGGCTTTACACAATAAGCGAGAGCAACCCGGCGAAGGAACGGAGAAAAATTGGCAAAGGAAAAGAATAAAGATCGCAGATGAACAAAACAATCCTGCTAAGCACTAAACAAGACAAATCGACTAGACAAACCAAATCGATTAGACACGCTAGGTATTGATAACAGAAAACTTAAAAATGACGAAGAAGAAAGTCGGTCAGTCATTGAAAAAAAGCCGCTTGAATATTAAAAACTCAACAATAATTAAACAATATAATAGAAAAAACTGAGATCATATTAGGGCCTAGCGATAGAAAACTGATAACTGACAACGTGAAAGGAAAATACCATTAAGAAGATCGCTCACATGACTTATACATATGTCGATCACGTCGATCCTGTTGAATTCGACGTATTCGTTAAGCAGCATGCCTACTGCAACCTTTTGCAATCCTCCAAATGGGGCAAGGTAAAATCCAATTGGGAGCATAGGCTAACAGGCTTACGTGACGAACATGATAAGCTTATCGCTGCTGCTCTCGTTCTCATCCGTCGCATAAAGTCCGGTCACACGCTCTGGTACATCCCGCGTGGCCCCATTATGGACTATCAAGATCGGAAGGCCGTTACATTCTATTTGGAGGGCTTAAGACAACAAGCTTACGTTGACCGCTCTGTTTTTATCAAAATAGACCCTCCTGTAGTCGCGCACACCGCGCCCCTTGTAGCATTTGAGGATGTCGTCGATCCTGAGGCACTCGACACTAAAGCGATTTTGGAATCGCTCGGATTTCGACATCAGGGATTTGCTAAAGGATTATACGATACATTTCAACCGCGCTATCAGGCAGTCACATTTGATAATGGACTCCTGATTGAAGATCGCCTCACTTCACGACGTCGCCGCGCAATTAAAAACGCTGAAAAGCGGATGCTTGAAGTGCATCGCGGTAACACTGATGATCTCGATGACTTCTGTTATCTCATTGAAAAGACAGAAGAAGCTAAGGACGTCATATTGCGTGACAAAACATACTTCAAAAGGCTTATGGATCTCTATGGTGATGATTGCATCCTTTACATCGCGCGCATCGATCTACCCACAGCCATCGCTCAAGCAGAAAAACAAAAGCAGGGCATCGAAGCGCGAATGGCCGCGCTTCCTGAAAATTCACCGAAAAAAAGCCGCATCTATCAAGAGCAACTCGACGCTTGTGACGCATCGTTACAACTCTATCAAGAAATGCGCAAGAAAGAAGGTGATCGAGCGCTGCTCGCCGGTTGTTTGTCGGTGCTTTACGGGCGTTCCTGTGAATTGCTGTACGCAGGCTTTAACCGTGATTACACACGTTTCGCTGCACAAGACGCGGCCTACGTAGCAACTATGAACGAGGCCTTTCGAAAAGGTGCGGGTTATGTTGGCATGGGCGGTATTTCGGGCGATTTGGAAGACGGCCTTCTCGAATATAAAAGCCACTTTGATCCACATGTCGTTTCTTATCTAGGAGAATTCGACCTCCCCGTACGTCCGTTCTTATATCGACTCTACCGTCTCATGAAGAACAAACTCGGGCACCGTCTCATAAGACTTATGCGCTAATCATGCGCGTTGGATACCAAGTGCTGTGAAATATCGCGCAGTGCTTCAATTGCCCGATCAACCTCATCCTCAGTATTGAACCAAGAAAAACTGAAGCGCACGGCTCCTTGTGATACGGTGCCCAACACTTCATGCATTCTAGGAGCGCAATGTGCACCTGCTCGCGTTGCGATACCGTATGTCGTACTAAGAATATCTGCGACAATGGCCGAATCGATCTTACCCAGATTAAGTGCCACGATGGGCGCACGATCATCAACTGAAAAATCGCCGTAGATCTGTATATCGGGAAGCGAAACGACTCCATCGTAAAAACGCCTTGTAAGAGACATTTCATGCCGATGAATTTTTTCAATTCCGGTACTTTGGACAAAGGAAATGCCGGCTGCAAGTCCAGCAATTCCGTGCGTATTGAGTGTTCCGGCTTCAAGACGCTCCGGATAGGTCTGCGGCTGCGTTTTGCTAAAGGACTGAACACCGGTGCCGCCCACTTTAAAAGGACGAATATCGATACCCTCGCGAAGACACAGGCATCCGGTGCCCTGCGGTCCAAAAAGTCCTTTATGTCCCGTCACACACAACACATCGATGTGGAGATTCTCCATATCGATGGGCATTGAACCTGCCGTCTGTGCCGCATCAACGACAAAGAGAATATCTCTTGCTCGCGCGAGCTGACCTATACGGCGTACATCAACAACATTACCTGTTAAATTAGATGCATGTGTGATAACGATCGCGCGCGTTGAGGAGCGTATCAGAGACTCCACCACATCGAGATGAATATTGCCGCAAGAGTCGGCAGGCACGATGCTCAACATGATATCTCCGCGCTCTTGCAGACGGTAAAGCGGCCGAAGCACAGCGTTGTGCTCAAGATCTGTCGTTATGACATGATCACCTCTTATGAAAAGGCCGTTAAGCACAATATTGAGTGCTTCGGTCGCATTTGAGGTAAAGATCACATGATCGGGGCGTGACACATTGAAAAACGTAGCGACTTGAACCCGAACCTCGAATATAAGGCGTGATGACCATAAGGCAGCCTCTCCCATGCCCCGTGCAGCATTTCCTGCAGTTTTCATAGCTTGGACAACTGCCTCGATCACTCCACGCGGCTTTTGCATAGTCGTCGCTGCATTGTCAAGATAAATCATCAACAATTACTCCATATCACTTGCGCATCACTTTTGGAGGCGAATAAGAACGCACATGTCATGCACAACTTACATCCGTTGCCGACACATTCAGTTATTAAAGGAGCATTCGGTAGTCCTTGTCGTAGCGAAGTCCCTCTCTCCTTAGTGCGGTCAAGAGCTCATCACGATCTTCTGCCGGAGCTTTCCATGCCATCCCACAACCTGCCGTAATTGATGTCGGTACAGGAATGAGACGTCCGCGAAGTGCTTTTTTATTAAAAAAAAGCTCAGCTGCCATCGCATCTGTCGTAGATGTGAAAGTGATGACGACACTGTCTTCTTTGAGTTTCATAATTAAGGTTTGACGATTCGATCAGCTTCCAACATCATCGCGACGATCTCGTACATGTTGGTCGACTCACCTACACCTAATTTATCGGAAAGATCATAAAAATTTAAGCAAGTGCCACAACTGAAAATCGTCACACCGCGCGATTTCATCTCTTTCAAATCATTGAGTGCAGGCGATCCCTCACATGCAAGTTTTACGCCGCCATTATACGTGAGAATAGTATCAGGAAGACGGTCCTGCTGGGTTAACGCGTAGACAAAACTTTTCATGAGTGTTTCGCCGAGTGCGTCATCACCCGAACCCATCCGATCAGATGCAATCACGACAACTACTTTTTTAGGTTTGTCTTCACACACAAGAGGACTGCATGAGAGATACTCCTCAATAGCATCCTTTTCGCCTTCCGGAGCGCTTTCTTCAAATGATGATGCCGGCACCTCAATTACTACTGCAAACGCATTCTCCCCTAACGTTTTTTGTTTGGCGACCAACCCTCTATTTTTCGCAAATCTTAATAGATTCTGGACAGCAACATCATTATCAACAAGCGTCTCAATAATATCGGCACTTGTCAGACTCTCGAGCGCATTCTTCGTTTTAACAACCGGAAGCGGGCACGCATCGCCCATAGCATTGACTTGAATCATCGTTTGACTCCTTTCATATAAAACGATCATGAACAGATAAACTAGGCTTTCTCTGTTATACGAGTTGGATTTAATAATAACACGAACCATCAAAACCGATGCATCCATCATTACTCTCTTCGTCAAAGCAGCCAATAGCATTTCATCTTGTTTTTGTTGGGAACGAATGATCTTAAACACAGTTATTATCTCTGGCCAGTTTTTCAATTAGTTGAGAAAAAATGCCCGATTCAAGGGATCTCTTGTGATAATTTTTTCAGCTATCTGAGAAAGACCGCTCTTACAAGCAGAAAGTGCGGTCAATTATTCAGTTAATTAATAAAAATGGTGTAGCGCGAGATCACCGTTGCCCTTTTTTCTGTAAAAAAGTGAAAAATTGCCCACATCTTATTAACGTATGTCCCACCAGCAATACTTTTTTCTATCAAAAATGAATAACTGTCCATAAGTGCGTAAGTAGTTGGCATAATCATTCCTGTTTCGACGGGATCTTAATCCAAAATTGTACGCACGCGTGATCGCTGTGATCAACATGCCGTTCAAATTGAAAAACTGTCATCAAGAGTAGTTTGGTAAAGAAATAACTGTCATTGAGAGTATTTAGCAATGACAAAAGTATGAGTAGGATATTTCTACAGTGCCATACATTGCTAAATAAAGAGAATAGGGCTGTATGTTTTTTCATTACACGGGTAATATTTTCTGAGAGAACGTATTCATGATAATAGAAGGTTCAGTACGTTTAAACACTGTTTTCCTACGGATGTTCAGTATAATGTGAGCAGATCTATTAAGATGATCAAAACTTTTACTGTTCGTTCCATATTAGCGACATGAGTGAGAATGTCTCTTTCTTGAGGGGGAGGAGAAATCGATGAAAGATATTTATGAACCTTTGTTTACACCGTGGCACATCGGCAATCTGGAAATTAAAAATCGCATTGTCATGACTTCCATGGGCGGCACTTCTATTTTCGGTTGGATGGAACCGAACCATTTTGATGAAGAAGCTGCCCGATTTCTGCTTGAACGCGCGAAAAATAATGTCGGATTGATTTTGCCCGGCATTGCGCCCGTACGAAATATTCTTTTTGGTCAATGGCTTTACAAAGGCGATCGCAAATTTGAACGCCTTGCCGATTTTATGAAGGATTTTCACAAGACGGGATGCAAATTGTTCATCCAGTTGACGGCAGGGTTTGGGCGTTCACTCGCCATTAACGACATTATGATCAAAGCATTACAAAATAAAGTTCTTCGCGCGCTTGTGAAACCGGTCATTGATGTGAGCTATCTAACTGCAAGCGCGAGCGCAACACCGAATCGCTGGTACGATGAGGTCTATTCGCGTCCAATGACAGTCGAAGAGATTCATGAAATGGTGGATGCTTTTGCGAAAACAGCCAAACGCTGCAAAGATGCCGGCGTGGACGGGATTGAGGTTCATGCAGTACATGAAGGGTATCTGCTTGACCAATTTACGATGAAATATACGAACCAGCGCACCGATGAATACGGCGGCTCATTCGAAAACCGTTACCGCTTTCCTGTTGAGATCGTGCAGGCAGTAAAATCTGCGTGTGGCGACGATTTTCCTGTTTCGCTTCGTTATTCTGTCGTATCGAAAACGAAAGGCTTCGGCCAGGGAGCCCTTCCTGGTGAAGAATATGTTGAAGTCGGACGTGATATGGAAGAAAGCAAGCAGGCGGCCAAATATCTGCAAGATGCCGGTTACGACATGCTGAATTGCGACAACGGCACGTACGACGCGTGGTACTGGTCGCACCCGGCGCCATATATGCCCACGAACTGCAATTTGTCGGACGCGGAACAAATCAAACCTTTCGTCGATATCCCCGTCGTCTGCGCGGGACGTATGGAGCCCGATGTTGCAGCTAATGCCATTGCCGAAGGTAGGATTGATGCCATGGGAGTTGCCCGCCCGTTCTTAAGCGATCCTGAATGGGTGACCAAACTCATCAACGATGACATGGCTTCGATACGCCCCTGTATCTGCTGCCACAACGCCTGCTTTAATATGGCAAGCTACGAGGGTGTCGGCAACGACCAGCTTCTTAGCGACAATGCAGGCATGGCGCGATGCGCGATCAACCCGAAAACGATGCAATCTAAAAAATACAAAATCGTGCCAACCTCCAATCCGAAGGATGTCGCTATCATTGGCGGAGGCATCGGCGGAATGGAGGCTGCTCGCGTATTAAAACTTCGAGGTCACAGACCTGTCATTTATGAAAAAACGGATCAACTCGGCGGCATTTTCAACGCAGCTGCCGCACCTTCTTTCAAGGAAAAAGACCGCGAACTCCTTGCTTGGTATGACAAAGAGATGCAAGATCTTGCCATTCCGATCCATTTCAACAGCAACGTCACCGACACAGCAACTCTTACAGCAGATGAGATTATTATCGCTACCGGAGCAAAACCTCGTCAACTCCGGGTGCCCGGCATCGAAAAAACGATAGAAGCATGCGAGTATCTCGACGGCACTAAAGACGTCGGCGACCGCGTTATCATCATCGGTGGCGGCCTTTCCGGCTGCGAAATCGCGCTGGATCTTCACCATAAAGGTAAACAGCCCGTTATCGTGGAGATGATGAACGATCTTATCGCCGTACAAGGTGTTTGCCTTGCAAACTCATCCTATCTGCGCGAATATTTTGCTCTTCATGATGTCGAAGTGCATTTAAACAGCAAACTTATCGAAGTGACGGGTACCGGTGTCGTCGTCAAACGCAAGGACGGTTCAGCATATACAATTGAAGGCGACACCGTCCTGATGTCTGTAGGCTACGAGCCCGATCCTCTAGCCGCTTCTTCAAGGAAAGTACACCTCGTAGGCGATTGCAAAAAAGTGGGGAATCTTCGCACCGTCATTTGGCGCGCATGGGATGTCGCCATGTCCATTTAATCGATTGGATCTGACATATTAACCGATAATAGACTTCGCATTCTCGATTATGTTTAATAATAAAGAACGATATTGTTATCCTCTGCACATAATGATAACAATGTCGTTCACATTCAACGATTGAATCTAACCGAAACGAAACGCCGATAACGGATTGTTGTGCCCGCTGTCGGCGCCTGTTTTCATTTAATATATTTATTTATCTATGTAAGGCGATAGACATCCTTAAAAAATTGACGGTTGTACGACTAGATTTAATCGGCAAGCCAACACACGCCGTCAGTCGGTTGGCGTTTGTACGACTAGACTTAATAGGCAATTCAATACGCATCCTCGATCTTTTGGCGATGGAATGACTAGACATAATAGGCAAGCCGTTCACGTCATCAATCTGTTGGCGATTGTGCAACAAGACTTAATAGGCTAGCCGATAAACTTCCTCTATTTGCTGACGATTGAGCGGACGATAGAAGCCGAAAAGATCGCCATTATTCATCTGAATGCGAGAGGCTAACAAAGGGATGTCTTCTTCAGGCACAGCAATATCCCGCAGTGTCAACGGCATGCCAATGCTTTTTAGGTATGCCCTAAAGCGGAAAATGCCTTCTTCTGCCATCGCAGTCAAGTCATCGGAAGGCTCAACATCAAAAACCTCCGATGCGAACGCCGCTAGCCGTTTCGGATTGTGATCAAGTTGATATTCCATAAAGGCCGGTAACATCACGGCCAGTCCGGCGCCATGTGCAACTCCGTACAACGCAGATAGCTCGAGTTCCAGCTTATGACTTGACCAATCCTGTTCACGATCCATACCAAGAATATCGTTGTGCGCGACGGTTCCTGCCCACATCAGGTTAGCGCGCGCCTGATAATCACACGGATTCTTCATCGCGATCTCTCCCTGATGGACAATAGTTTTCATGACGGCAAAAGACATGCGATCCGTTAATTCGACACCTTCCGTATTCGTAAGATAGCGCTCCATTACATGAGCAATCATATCTGTAATCCCGCACGCCGTCTGATAAGGCGGTAACGTAAACATCAATTCGGGATTCATAATTGAAAAAACAGGGCGTATGAGATCTGAACGAATACTCCACTTTGAACGATTGTTCTCTACATGCGTGATCACACTGGAATTAGATCCCTCAGTGCCTGTTGCGGCAAGCGTGATTACTGTTGCAATCGGCAGCACGCACTCCACCTTCTTTTCTCCTTTGAAAAAATCCCAAAAATCACCGTCGTATGGGACACCTACAGCAATTGCTTTCGCCGAATCGCAGGCGCTTCCGCCACCTACACCAATGATAAAATCGACACCTTCCCTTCTCGAAAGCTCAATACCTTCGTACACTTTGGAAGCTTCAGGATTTGGCACAACGCCGCCAAGGCGAACCGTTTCAATCCCCGCTTCTTGAAGCGACTCATCAACACGGTCAAGCAATCCTGATCGGATCACCGATCCCTGCCCATAATGCAACAAAACTTTCGTTGCGCCGAAACGCTGTACCAGCTCCCCAACACGAGACTCGCTATTCCTTCCGAATGCAAAATACGTCGGACTATAAAAACTGAAATCAAGCATAAAAACACTCCTTCCTATCATCTTCTTAAAATAACATCGAGATCTTCTGACTTTATTATAGATCAGATTGTATGCTTAACTATCATTTCGAATATTTTAAAGGACTCACCTATCGATGAGAGTCCCTTAAATATTCAAGAGATTAAATTTGAAAGATTCTTGAGAATGTTTTATTCGATATTCAGCAGATAATTCTAGGTTCTTTGACAAACCTTTGTCATGAGCTTTATCAGATTAATCTACGTAAAAATCTTGATGGAGACCTTGGAACGAGCTTTGGCGGACAAATCTACTAAAGATACTCGATAAAACCTCTGCAATGAGTTTTGGCAGATAGGTATGCAAATAATTCTTAGCGGAGTCTTCCGGTAAGCCTTATGTAAATAGGGGCAGATTGATGTTCGATTTGGCAACTAAGCCTTCGCTATTACGCTCAAACATCTTCGCCTCGAATAATTTCATAGATTAGCGGAAATTTTTCCAGAGGCGTTGAGCCGATTTGGACGGCGCTTAATACTCTGTTGATTGAGTCTTGTTCATTCGTTTCATCGTTGATATAGAGCGTGCAAAGAGGCGTGTCTTGTGAAACGGAATCCCCTACACGTACATGCATCATGATACCTACAGCAGGATCGATAGGATCTTCTTTTCTCGCTCTACCAGCACCCAATACTTGTGCCGCTTTACCAAGTTCCTCTGTATCCATTGCTTGAATGATTCCGGCATTACTTACATAGACTTGAACTTTTTTCTCAACTTTACAAAGCTCATTGATTTGATACGGATCGCAATAGCGCTCATCACCGCCCATGGCCTTTACCATCGCTTTAAATTTAGCCAGTCCTGCACCACTGATAATAGCCTCTTGTAAGCGGTCTGTAGCTTCTTCTTTATTTTGAGCCAGTCCGGAGAGCATCAGCATCTCGGCACCGAGCGTCAGGCAGAGTCGGAAGAGCGGATCTTCCGGAGCGATTCGATCTGAGAGCAGTTCTATGGCTTCGCGCACTTCCAGCGCATTGCCGATGGCCATACCCAAGGGTTGGTTCATGTCTGTAACGACCGCCGTAACGCTTCTATCAAGATGTTTTCCGAGTGCAACCATCAATCTTGCAAGATCAATGGCTTCTTTTGTCGTCCTCATAAATGCGCCATTGCCCGTCTTGACATCAAGAACGATCGCATCCGAACCGGCAGCTAGTTTTTTCGACATGATGCTTGACGCAATAAGCGGGATGCTCCTGACGGTTCCCGTTACGTCGCGCAAGGCATAGATGAGCTTATCCGCAGGCACGAGGTTTCCGCTTTGACCTATTACAGCAACACCTACTTCGTTGACAATACGAAGAAATTGATCTGGACTTTGCTCAACATTAAGCCCCGGGAAAGACTCTAATTTATCAATCGTACCACCCGTAAATGACAATCCTCTTCCGGACATTTTAGCAACTACGCCGCCACAAGCGGCGACAAGCGGTGCTATGACAAGCGTTGTCGTGTCACCTACACCGCCGGTGGAGTGCTTATCCACTTTAACTCCGTCAATGCCCGATAAATCAACAACATCACCTGAATGCATCATGGCATATGTCAAATCTGCCGTTTCACGATCGTCCATGCCGTTGAGGCGAACAGCCATCAACAATGCTGCCATCTGTTCGTCCGGAATTCGGCCGTTTGTGTAATTTTCTACCACAAAGTGAATTTCTTCTGTCGTAAGTGGCAGCTTCTCAACTTTCTTGTCGATACAGTCGATGATTCTCATAACACGAAGCTCCTCTTTTGTTGCTCATACAACCGTATGGTGAAATTATGTTATCACGTCTAGTGCACGAAATGGTACTTCCTCTCGAAGATGCATGTTTGAAGAAGGATACTCGGCAACCGCTTCTTGCAGACGCTTTATCGATTTCCGTGATAGCGGCTTCTTGAGCCAACGATGCCTTCAACACCGGAACACTCTAGGTTTTCAACGTGTTTTGTCAGTTTTGCTCCTTTTTCTCTCATTTCTTTGAAGGATAATGACGCCGCCGAGGGTTGATAATGTAGCGAGGCCTAGGCCAACAGGAATGAGCGCATTAGGCATTTTCTCTCCGGTTTTTACGACGGCAGGCAGGAGACGAAAAGCCTCATTTTCAATCAAGAGAGGCACGTTTTCTGACGTCGCTTCGACGATTAACTCGTACGGCGTATCGTCTTGGAAGTAGCCCTCGGGTGCTGTTGTTTCCTGACAGAGGTATTTACCTATCGGAAGCTTTTCGATCGTTACTAGACCATTGTCATTTGTAGTAAGTGTAATGATGTCGCCTTCCGAATCGTAAACATAGACTCCATCGTTTAACGTGAAAGATAAGGGAACCTGCTCTTCACCGTCTCCTATTTGATAAATGGCAAACTTTGTGCCCGAAAGAGGCATGTTTGTATCAGCGTCTTGCTTGAGGATGTCGACACGTGTTCGGTCGTTTCGCATCGTCACGTGCTGTGCCTTATCTGTTCCTTCGACGATGAATCGGATGTCTTCCGCGAGAGAATAGCCTTCGGGCGCCATAATTTCGCGGAGGATGTACGTATCTCCCGCTGTCAGATAACGGATTAGGCGAGGCGATTTGTCGGATACCCACTCGTCGATAAGATCGCCGGTTGCTTCATGGATTACCTGAAGATGGGCGCCTGCAAGTTCTTCCTCTCCTGTAAGAAGCTTCTTCGAAATCACGACTTCTGTTGGCTTATTCTCCACCTCGAATGTCACTGTACGCCCCAGATCATGAAGTATTGTCATCTCCATGTCGACGGTGACTTCAAACGATATGTCTTCCATTAAGATGTAGCCTTGTGGCGCTTCTATCTCTCGCAAAGTATACGTCCCCACAGAAAGCAAGCCCTCTGTGACTGCCACACCATCCCGATTGGTCGTGAAGCGATCCTTCTTCACGATGTGATCGTCTTCTAGAACATTAAAAGAGACAACATTGCCTTGTGAATCCAAAACCTGAAAAACAGCACCGTGAATTGGAACTTCGGTTAGTGTGTCTTTCTTGATGGCACGCACGCGAACTTCCAGCTTTTCATTTTGAACATTAAGGATCTCCGTCTTTCCATGCTCCGCGATAGAGACGATATATGACTGTTCTTTCAAGAGGTAAGGTGACGGCACATGCGTTTCCAGAATGGTATACGTTCCAAATGGAAGACTTGTCGATACTGCTTCACCGGAATCGTCCGTTGTAAGTGTTGCTATTACTGTTGAACCATTGAGAACATCAAATGTGGCGCCGGAGATCGGCGAACCCTCTTTATTAGTTTTGACGATTTTAATGCGTCCGGTCACTTTTTCATTTGGAATCGGATTATCCCAGTAAAGACGATTGATATCGTCTTCAACGATCGTTAAAGGACACGGTGTGGAGTCAAGTACATATCCTTCGGGCGCTTTTGTTTCAACAAGACTATAGTTTCCGGGAATCAAATCCATCTCAGAGATATAGCCGTCCTGAGATACTTTAAAATGACGGCACTTCACCCCTTCTTCATTGACGAGTTCGAATTCCGCGCCATCAAGTGCTATCCCGTCCGATCCGGTTTTTTTAATCATAAAACCGCCGTACGCCGGTTGGTTCATGAAGAGCGGACGAGCTACAGCATAAATGTAATAACCTTTCCCGGGATCATCCGCAAACGGAGTATCAAGCAGATCCGTATAGACCAAACGGCCATTCTTTTCTGGGCCGGTCGATGCCATGAACATCTTGTCCTCGCGCCAAGGACAGGCCTCGTCAAAGACGAATCCTTCTTTTTCTTCAGCTGAAAGCTTTCCGATGACAAACATGCAGTGCATACGGTTGATGCTCCCATCCGCCTGCTCATAACCGGTAAAGAGCACATCTCCTATTCGCACTCGTGATTTGTCAAAATTCTGCTGACGTAATACGTCGTATCTCCGGACATCGTATAGATTCGGATATTGTCTGATTTCTTCCCAAAAACGGTCAACAGCAAGCTGCTGAAACACCAATCCGTTGGTCACGTAATAACTGTAGCTGTTACTCAGCAAATCGCGATGCGAGACGTCTTGCCAACGTCCGACCGTCCAACCTCCGTTTGCCCATTCTCCCGCCACCCACTGGATGTCAACGCGTCGCTTGGTCGCGGTAGACTGGTAAATGATGTGGGTCGTCTGATTGACACAAGAAAGATCGAACTGATGTTTCGTCACGTCGTCCTGATATCCGTACCATTTGTAATAAACGGTATTTTGCAAAACGAAATTCGTTGGCCGCTCTACCCCGCCGACATTGCCGCCATAGGTGCTCGCGGAACGCTTCACCACTTCTCGTGCAGCATCGATGATGCGATCCCTTGACGTATCGACGTCCGACGCGTCAATTTCTTCCATTTGACGGATACCGTAGGCCGGATTTTTGCAGTAGGCATACACGTTCTGCCGATTTATTCCGGATATCAACGACATTAATATCAGCGTGATAATCCAAATCGTCCGAACGAACCTTGTCTTTTTTCCGTCTTTTCGTATTATTTGTCGTTTCATAGCAAACCAACCTTTCTCGTTTGTTCCAGTTCGCCATAAAACATCAACGCCTCTGCGACCTTTTATCTCGCTTTAGCTCCTTTCAACTGTCAATTTGTCGAAAACAAATGCCCCGAATCTACGTGCATCGCTAATAGTGCAAGGACTGGTAGCATAAAATAAACTTAAGACATGTTTACGTATGTAGCATGTAAAAGGGGACATGACACAAAAAAAGATTCACTTTTATCTAGGACATGAAAATTCTGAAAAAATAACGCGAATTTCATACTGCCTAAAAATGTCACGTACGAAAAGGAGGCTGTCTTGATGCTAGACAGCCCCCACACAAATGAATTAATATTTTCAGCGTTTCTGCGACATCACGCCGATATCGCTTTGGATGTGATTACTCGGTTGATTTTGAATCGACGATCGCACGCAATTTTTCTAGGAACTCTTTCTGCGACATCACGCCGATATCGCTTTGGACGCGATTACTCGGTTGATTTTGAATCGACGATCGAACGCAATTTTCCTAGGAACTCTTTCTGCGGCATCACGCCGATATCGCCTTTGGCGCGATGTCTGACGGAAACGTGCCCGTTTTCTCTTTCCTTGTCGCCGACAATGAGCATAAATGGGATTTTCTCCACTTGTGCTTCGCGGATTTTTTTCCCGACTTTTTCGCTTCGATCATCCACTGTCACGCGGTAGCCTTCCTCTTTCAATGCGTCGGCAATGTCCTCAGCGTAGTCGTGGACGCGATCTGTAATCGGAAGGACCCGCACCTGCTCGGGAGCCATCCATGTCGGCAGCGCGCCGCCGTATTTCTCAATGAGCAGGGCTAGCGTGCGCTCGTAACAGCCGATGGACGTGCGGTGAATGATATATGGCGTTTGCATTTCGTTGTTGCTGTCCGTGTATTGCATACCGAATTGTTGCGCGAGCAGCATATCAATCTGAATAGTAATCAGCGTATCTTCTTTCCCAAATACATTTCTGAATTGGATGTCAAGTTTTGGGCCGTAGAAAGCCGCTTCATCAATGCCCACTTTGTAATCCAGATCAAGGTTATCGAGGATCATTTGCATGGCGGATTCCGCCTTCTCCCACTGCTCCGCAGTTCCCTGATATTTTTTCCCCTCATTTGCCGGATCCCATCTCGAGAACTGGTAATAGCAGTCCTCTTTGAGACCTAGCGTTTCAAGCATGAAGTTTGCAAGCTCAATACAAGCCTTGAATTCCTCTTCCAGCTGATCCGGCCGGATGATCAGATGCGCTTCCGAAATCGTAAACTGACGCACGCGAATGAGTCCGTGCATCTCTCCGCTCTCCTCATTGCGAAATAACGTGGACGTTTCGTTGAGGCGCATGGGTAAGTCTTTGTAAGAACGCTTCCGGTTCAGGAATACTTGATATTGGAATGGACACGTCATCGGCCTCAGCGCATAACAATCCTTCGTTTCATCGTCCGGATCGCCGATGATAAACATGCCGTCTCGGTAATGATCCCAGTGGCCTGAAATTTTATAAAGTTCGCGTTTTGCCATATACGGCGTCTTGGTCAGATGGTAACCGCGTTTTTGTTCTTCATCCTCAACCCATCGCGACAGGATCTGAATAACGCGCGCGCCTTTGGGAAGCAGGATCGGCAGACCTTGACCGATGTAGTCCACCGTTGTGAAGTATTCCAGCTCACGCCCCAATTTATTGTGGTCATTCTTTAACGCTTCTTCGCGTTTTACGAGCCATTCATCAAGTTCGCTTTTCTTCGGGAACGCGATGCCGTAAATACGCTGGAGCATCTTATTCTTAGAATCACCGTGCCAGTAAGCGCCGGATGACGACAGAAGCTTAATGCCGTTATGCTTGATTCTGCCCGTAGAATCGATATGAGGACCCGCACAAAGATCGATAAACTCACCTTGTCGATAAAAAGAGATGTGTTCGCCTTCCGGCAAATCGTTAATAATCTCAACCTTGTACGGTTCGCCGCGCTCTTGCATCAAATGAAGCGCCTCGTCTTTCGGAAGCTCAAATCTTTCTATCGGAAGCTTTTCCTTGCAAATCTTACTCATTTCGACTTCTATAGCATCAAGATCATCCCGCGTGAAGGGTTTCTCGACATCAAAATCGTAATAAAACCCTGCTTCGATAGCAGGACCGATCCCAAGTTTTGCCTCCGGAAAAAGTCGTTTCACAGCTTGTGCGAGAACATGGGAACAGCTGTGCCAATATGTTTTTTTGTATGCCTCATTCTCAAAAGAATAAATGCTTTTTTCCTTCATAAACTAATCCCTTTCCTTTTAAAAAATTCACCCCCGAATTCAGGGGTGAAGTCAAGACTCCACGGTTCCACCCTGCTTGCGGAATGATACATTCCGCCACTCGCATGCTCTATCACGGGAGCACCCGTCCCGCTTATTTCGCGGGCAGCTCCGGAGTGGTTATGCCGGTGCGCACGCAGGCACTTCCAGCCAAGGTGCCATTCTCTGATCCGCCGCTTCCCGGTTTCGTCTCCATCAAGGCCATTTGGAGTTATTATAATCAGGGCGCATTTCAAAATCAACTAATAATTCATCCGGTAACCTATGTCTCCCAACCCATCCTGTATTCCCAACTAAACCAAACAGAGAGACGGTTTGCTCAACAAGTCTCCCCCCGCCTTCTGCAGAGCTCGGGGCTAGAAGCTGAATTAAGTTATCGACATTCGAGTATTCTTTGATATTTATCGATATTCGAGTATCCTGTGATATTTATCGATATTCGAGTGTTCTGCGATATCGATAGCCGTTACTTTTTACTTTGCTGGTGCTCCATCAAAAGATCGATGTTTTTTCCGCGAAGCTGTTGCCACGTTGCCTTTGAATTGCGTATAAATTCTTCTAGGCGGGACATTTCGATATGGCGGCGTACCTTCAATGTTGTCGTCTTCACCATGTCTTGAAAACTGTAAAAATAAGAGCGAATCACCTTGAATGAGGGCAGCATACGGTTGACTTTCGCGATCAACGCTTCTACGGCATTCGAGTAATCATCTTCTGTAGGCTCCCGTTGCAAAATGTCTTGGAGCACTTGCCGATCCAGCACCAATTTCGCCGTTACCACCATATCGCCCGACGAACACTCATGCCCAAACACCAACGCGTCGCGAATCAACGCATCTTGATTTAACAGCGCTTCAATCTCTTCAGGAAATACTTTTTTGCCGTTCGCCAGAACGATCATCGATTTGCTCCGGCCGGTAATTATCAAGCTCCCGTGGCGTGTCCAACGTCCCACATCGGCCGTATGCAACCATCCGTCTTCATCGATTGCTTCCGCCGTCGCCTCCGGATCGTCAAGATAGCCTTTCATCACAATATCGGAACGCACCAATATTTCACCGGTGCCTGATCCATCATCATCTATGGCGACTTCAACGCCTGCAAGCGGTTCTCCCGTCGTGCCGTACCGGTTGACTTTGGTGTTACCGCCACCGACAACAGGGGACGCCTCAGTCAAACCGTAACCGGCTAACACCTCGACACCGATCGCGCGGAAAAAGTAGAGCGTATCACGTGACACAGGCGCGGCACCGCAAATAACATATTTAAACTGTCCGCCTAGCTGATCAAGAACATCGCGGAAAATCGCGCGGCGCTTATCAATGCCGAGTTTGTAAAGCAGAGTGGAGAGTTTAAGTCCAAATTTTAGTTTTTTCAAACTACCTTGTTTCTCGGCTTCGTTTAGAATCCTACGCTTCATAGCGTCTAAAATCGCCGGTACCGCAACCGTTAATTGAACCTTATATTCTTTAAGATTACGACCGATGTAGCGCAGACCGTCATTGAGGTGAATGGTGCCTCCCAAGGTCATTACTGTCAGGAAGCCGCACGTATTTTCAAAGGCGTGATGCAACGGAAGCATTGATAGCGTTTGCAGGGGATCCGGAAAAGAAACGGAGCCCAAAAGAGCGCGGAGATCCGCAGCGATGGATTTATTGGTAAGAATGACCGCCTTGGATGTAGCGCTTGTCCCCGATGTGAAGAGAATTGCGGCGTCATCTTCAACAGAGGCAAGCGGCAATAGCCCGTAGTCCTCTTCTTCGCTTTTGGAACCGGAAGATAATACATTTTGAGAGACTTCTGAAACAGTAGTGACGTTAGGCGAGTGCGCGATTTCCTCACTAGAAAGCGCATCATCAAGAAGGAAGAGTTTGGAATCGTTCGCTATCTCATCACGCAGCGTTTGGCGTTGTTCATCTTTCATCAGACCGCGATCCATAACACCACGCCATTCAAGACTAAGCACATCCTCCATAAAATCACCGACCATGTCGTGCCAAGCCGCATCATAAATCAACATGGGAGCGCCGGAACGGCGAAGAATCGCCTTTACTTCGTGGACATTAAGCAGACGATCGATAGGAACGATGACGCCGAATCCTGACGCGACTGCAAGCCAGACTACCATCCAGAGATAGCTGTTGTCGCCCACCAAGGCAATTCGACTTCCTTTCGGCAAACGCGCCGCCAAGCAAGACTGTACCGCAACGACATCTCGGGAGAACTCCTTGTACGTTCGCTCTTGCACCGTTTTGTCTTGAGAACGAATACGCCAACGCACGGCAACGCGGTCACTGAAAAGTCGATTGCCTCGTATCAAAACATCGCGAAGTTCATAGACAGGAGGCGCCTCATACCATACACGCCCCACTCGTATCTTGCGTCGTGTCTTAATAATTGTCATAGCTTCAAGGTCCTTTGCATAATTATTCCGGTTTTATAGCTCTATCTGTATAATCAGCGCAAACACGCTTTATCGTACTCACTGGATGTGACGATGCCGGCTTCGAATCTTCAGTGTTTAGCTTATTCTTCGATTACGACATTATATACAAAATCGATACAGCTATTATTTTACCGCATTCGGAGCATAAGCGCGATACTAAATCTTAAAATGACGCAGATGTGCATACGCAAATCGACATGCCTAATCATTACATTTAATTTTCAGATCATTGCGAAGTTCTTGTAAAAACGGCGTGAATATTTGCTCAAAAAGAGCGTTAACCTGTATCTGACTCGCCGCTACTAAGCTTTCATAGGCTCGAAGAAGGGCGCGGCCTTTTTCCGTCAATTGACTGCTTCCCCCTTCCACGCCGCCGGGTTGACGGGCGATGACTTCCGCACCAAGCTGCTTCTCCAATAAATTAATGATTTGCCATCCTTTGCTATAGGAAAGCTTCATACGAAGACAAGCGCTGCGAACGTTGCCATACTGGTCGATCAGGCGTAGAAGTGTTGCCGGACCAGGACCGAAGAAAGGTTTTCCGCGCGCAAGAATCAGCTTCTGATTAATACGAAACGGCATAATGTCACCGTCATCCGACACACGGGAAGACGCCCAAGCCTCATCTTCAAAAAGCGGCTTTATCCCGGGATCATCTACCGGAAGACGATGTGTATCGGGAGGCATAAGATCTATAAGATCGCGCCCATATCCTTCATTAAGACGCTGCGCTAAAAGAGATACTGTAGCTCGGCTAACGACGATCGGCTCACCTTCTTGTTCTTCGAAAAGAGGAATCAGCGCGCCGCTATCATCACCCAAAAGCCGGATCAATGTGTCGACTTCAACATTAGGAACATGCGGCGTCGCTATCCAGATCTTGTCGCACGCGCTACAGGTTTTTTCAATATATTCAAGCCCTTGCATCACGTCTTCGCCGATTGATGTTTCCGACCATTCCGGACTGTAAAGGCAAACTGTCCCCATTTTTCCTAAGTGACGTTCCAGCAAATCATTTCCGAAGCCGGTGACGACAACAATAGGCATCGCGCCCGCAAGTTGAAATCGTATGATCAGGCTTTCGATATATGTAACATCACCGGCAGAATGCATCGCGGGCAAATAGGCTTCAGAGGTGTCCCTTCGGACGAGCGGTTTTGACGCAACGATTACGGCTGCCCCGCGCGGTATCGTTTCACTTTTTAATTGACTGTTATCGTCCATGAGAAGCCTCCCTTGCTACCGATTATATTCTACGGCGTTACAAATCAAAAACGTCAGAAAAGCAATGTTTCTACTGATTAATTGCCTTTATATCATACGGCGCCTTCCTATGAAAAGCGCCGTAAAATTCCTTGATTCTAATTTGTATTGCCCTTTCTTTCAACGACATCTCTTTCTACGGCACCTCTAAGAGTTAAAGTATTTTAGAGTTGTCGTTACGACTTGCGCGCTTTTTTCCGATAGAAGGTGTTCTCCATCGGAAGCGACTTTCGCATGATGCCGTCAAGGCGACTGTACGCATGTGCGACGGCCGGAGCAATAGGAATACAGGCGAGTTCACCTATGCCGCGCGCACCGTAGGCAGCTTCCTTAACACCCGGACCGCGAACAATATGCGTCTCCAAAATCGGCACTTGGCGCGCACGGAACAGACCGTAGGTGCCGAGCTTAAATTTCGGTACGCCGTCCGGATTGACAAAATCTTCCGTCAGCGCGTAACCGAGCCCCATAACGCAGCCGCCTTCAATCTGACCTTCGACAGCCGTAATGTTAATGGGCGTACCGACATCGTAAGCGCCGACCATTTTTTCTAACTCGCCTTTTTCATCGATGATCGCTACTTCGCAACCGTAGCTGTAACCGATATGGCTTATGGGGTTCTTCTTATCCGAGCCCAAAGGATCGGTCGGAGGCCCGAATTCGCCGTCGAACTGCTTGCCTTCAAGGGCATTAAGATCACCGCCTGCTTCTTCAAGCGCTTTCTTTAATTGCAACGCGGCAATGCGCGTCGCTTCCCCTGTAAAGAGCGTTTGGCGTGAGGCCGTACTGGTGCCGGCGTCAGGCGTAAGATCGGTGTCAGGCTGTACGTAAACCGTCATGGAGGGCGGACAGCCGAGCGTTTCACACGTGATAGAGACCACAGTCTGCGCAATACCCTGACCCGTGCAGGCAGCTGACGTAAGGACATAAATTTTGCCTTCTTTTACGGTGAGGCGACAACGGCCGATATCCGGCACGCCGACCCCTAAACCGCTGTTTTTGAACGCGCAGGCGATGCCGGCTCTCGGACTCGAGTCGTAGGCCTCCTTGACGGCCTCAAGACACTCCGCGATGCCGCAACTTTCGTCCACAATTTGTCCGTTCGGCAACGTATCGCCCGGACGCACGACGTTCTTATAGCGGAACTCCCACGGGTCGATGCCGCATTTTTCCGCCAGAAGATTCAAATTGCACTCCATGGCATAACAGCTCTGTGTCACGCCAAAACCGCGAAACGCGCCCGATACCACATTGTTTGTGTAAACGGCGTAGCCCTTGATGTCGATATTTTGGAAATTGTAAGGACCGCCGGCATGCGTGCAGGCACGCTGCGTTACCGGTCCGCCAAGCGAAGCATAAGCGCCCGTATCGGAAACAATTTCGGCAATCAATGCTGTCACGCGTCCTTCGGCGTCGCACGACGTTGTCATTTTCATCGTCATGGGGTGACGTTTAGTGTGGACGAGGGTGCTGTCCGAACGAGACAGTCTTACATTCACGCGACGTCCCGTTTTCCATGCGATTAACGCCGCATGATGCTGTACGCTCATATCCTCGCGGCCGCCGAAGGCGCCGCCAACAAGCCCTGAACGGACATGTACTTTCTCTCTGGGCAATTGAAGCATGTTCGAAACTTCGCGCTGTTCATCATAGATCGACTGCGACGCAGTAATCAGATGGACACCGCCATCTTCCGACGGCCATGCGATCGCGCACTCCGTTTCGAGAAAAGCGTGCTCCTGCCAAGAGACGTGATACGTTTCCGTCACGGTATACGCTGCTTCTTTTATGGCCTTCTCCGGATCTCCGCGGCGCAAATGTTCAGAGGAGAGAATGTTCCCTTTGGGGTGGATCTTCGGAGCATCTTCTTTCATCGCCTCAAAAGGATCAACAATCGGCTCAAACGGCGTGTAATCAACATCGATGAGTTCCAAAATTTCGGGAAGGCTTTCGCGCTTCTTGCTGACCGCAAGCGCTACCGAATCGCCGATGTAGTGCGTTATATCGCCTTCCGCGATCATGACATTCCAATCCTGCACGATATGGC
>JAAZJH010000038.1 GCA_012800435.1 Clostridiaceae bacterium
TCTTTTTGGGTGTATTGCTCGGCGCCTTTGATGCGGCAGGTATGGATCTTTATCCCTTGGGGTCGGTAGAGTGATCGCTCGGTGAAGAGGACGTGTTCCAGAGGGAACTCGGCCTTTTCGGGTTCGATTACGCCTCGGAGGTTGGGGACTTTCCAGTAGTCGAGGGCTTTCTTGCCGCAGAGATATTTTCGAAGATAGGTTGCCATGTGACAAGTGTAACGGAGTAATTGACGTTGTTTTTCGACATCTTTCCGTCAAGAACTGCCTGTAGCTGTCTTTTTGTCGGAAGGGAGTGGTACAAAATAGTTCCCGTTTTGTCTTTGTCGGAAACAAGGCGCTACGGAACACCTCGCCTCGAGTTTTGTTGGGTAGAAAGTGGCAAAAAACGTCTCCCGTTTTGTTGGGTAGAAAGTGGTATAAAACATCTCCCGTTCTGTTGGGGAAAGGAGCTGTAATTGTTATGGGAATGTAAAAGAAGTTCCTCTTTCTTGACGGATTTTATTATTTGCATCGTGTCTGATGTCAAAAATACCCTCTGTGTGCGGGCGACAGAGAAAAGCTTCTTAGAGAACAAGCTTCGAAGAAGAGAATCACCTTCTATGTGCGATAGTTAGAGTCTTTCTCTTCCCTGACTTCCGGCTCGCCGGACTCGCCGGTCAACGGAATCATATGGAGAAATCCGAAATCCGGGTGGCGAAGACGGTCGCCCGGCGCAGCCAGCTGTTGCGAGACTAGTTCAGTCGTCTGGCTTTCAAGCATGTCTATGTAATGGACAATTGTCGCGGCCACGGTGGTTGGATGATCACCGTAAAGACCGTGATGGCCCGCGATGACAGACTGGACTTGGCGGTAGAATTCTTCGTCGTAGCGCGCGATGATTTCATCCTTAAGATGACTCAAAAATTCGATGCCGCGGACTCGATGATTGGCATACCAATATTCAGACGTGGTGAGGTCGCGATATTCAAAAACTTTGCCGATGTCATGCATGACGATGGCGTAAGTGAGGAGATCTGCGCTTTCAATAAGCTGCGGATTGTTAATCAGTAGCGCGGAAAGAATGCGGAGCATTTTAATCGTGTGGTGAGCCAGTCCTCCGACAATGTTGTCGTGATGTCGGATCGCGGCGCCTTCCACCATAAACCGGTCTTCCAAGTCCGCATGTCGAAGCGTATAGTCGATCAGCTCCCAACATTTTTCTGTTGTACCGCGTTGCATAAGTTCGGCAGCAACGTCTGCCAGCGTCTGTTCTAACCGATGTCGCGGAATTCCGGCAAAGAAGTCATCTTGCGTAATAGCTGTGCCGGGATAAATATCAATGTTTGTGACCGTGAGGTAGGCGCCGCGAAACTCAGAGCCGACAGTATCGACAATGTAAATCCCTGTCCCGTATTCGAGAATGATGTCGTAGACATCACTTTCCCAGACCCTAAAGGGGTAATCTTTTTCCTTGAGATGAAAAAACCCGTTCATGTAATCATTGCGTTTTCCTGATCGCATCTCCGGTTTTTCTTTTATATAGACAAGACCTCGTGCGCGGTTGCCTTTTTCCATAGCTTTTTTTAGATCGAGAATGTCATGCATAGCGGTACTCCTTAAAGCTATTTTACACAACTTCATGAAAAAACGCTGTGGAAAGTAAGAGCATCAGTCTGAATAGCACGGCACTTCTAGACCAACTGTCGAATTTCCTGACACTTTGACAATGTGAATAACAAATCCTCGTTGAATAAACAGCTTATTTGACAAACTATCATCAAATGATAAAATTGAGTAAACGTTTGCAGAAGAGTGTGCTCAATTGGTTACCCTATTCGATATTGCCCAAATTGCCGGAGTTTCTTGTTCAACTGTATCGCGTGCTCTTGGGGATTTTAAAGGCACGAATGCTGATGTGCGCAAACGTATTCGCAAAATTGCAAAAGAGCTCGGATATGACCGCAATGCGCTAGCGCGTAGCTTGGTTACACGCCAGACAAAAACAATTGGACTGCTTCTTCCCGACTTGACGAACCCTTTTTTCATTACGATATTGTCCGCAATGGAAACCATCGCGAATGAAGCAGGCTACTCTGTTCTTATCTCCTGCTCTTTTTGGGATCAGGAAATAGAGCAGGAAGAGTTAAATGTGCTGCTTGAATCCAGAGTTGACGGAATTTTCTTTTATCCGTGTGCAAGACTGAAAAAAGAAACGGTATCAAATATCCGTGTTCCTCTTGTAGTCAGCGGGCAACAATCATCCAGCTTTCCTGAAATCAATTTTGTAAACATTGATCATCATCGCAGTCTTGCCCTGTCTGTTCATCATCTTATTGAGTGTGGATACAAGAAGATTGCTTATTTTGGAGGAAACGCTCATTCACCGACCGCGCATGTCCGGCTTAATGCTTTTAAGGAGGCTGCGCGGAATCAAAATCTGCATTTGTCGGATATCGATATCAGCGAGGATGAGTATTCCATAAAGAGTGGTTATGAACGCGGATTAAATGCGTTGGGTTCCAAATCACCGCCGGACGGTATTATCTGCGGAGATGACCTTATTGCTTTAGGTGCGATGCAAGCGGCTTCAGAGCTCGGAATTTCGGTTCCAAACGATTTGGGCATCATTGGCTATGATGATGTGTTATACGCAGCGCTCCCCCAAATCATGCTTACAACCATTCGAGTTCCGTGTGAAGAGATTGGTTCGGTTGGAATGAAGCTTTTGCTTAGATTGATGAATGGTACCAACAAAAAGTTCGGGATGCAGGTGTTGTTGTTTCCGGAACTTGTAATTCGCAACACAACGTCGGAAACGGCAAATAACATGTCTAACAACATCGGAAACGGCAAATAACATATCTAATAACGTCGGAAACGGCAAATAATCGGTAGCAATATAAAATCGGTAAACGCAATCAAATAAGGGGAGAAACAAATATGTACTTTAATAAAAAAACCACACGCGGTTATAACAGCTATCTCAAACTCGAGGAAAATGATGGCGAGAACACATTTATGGATGTAGGGCTCTTGATTTTAGAACCCGGTGATGTGTATACCATCGAGGAACGTGACAAGGAAACTGCTGTGCATTTAATATGCGGTGAAGCCTTGATTCAGTTTGACGATGTGTCGGAGGAAATCAGTCGACCGAATCCTTTTGACTGTGCTCCGTACTGTTTGCTTCTGCCGAAAGGAAAACAGGCTCGCCTGACAGGAATAAAGTCTTGTGAATTCTTTATTCAAAAAACCCTGATTGATCATACATATCCTGTACACCTTTATAAACCGGAAGAAATTGACACGTGGGCTCGCGGCGTCAGCGAGCTGGATGGAACAATGCGCCGTGATGTCCGCACGGTATTTGATTATGAAACAAGACCGGACAGTAATATGGTTCTTGGAGAAGTCGTAAATCCGGGCGGAATTTGGTCATCGTATCCGCCCCATCATCATCCGCAGCCGGAAGTCTATTTCTACTATTTTCAGCACCCTGAAGGTTTTGGAGCCGGATGGAACGGAGGATCAAAAGTCTATACGGTTCGCCATCACGGTTTGCTTGTTATTAACAATGACAAATCTCATCAGCAGGTCATGGCTCCCGGATATCCTTGTATGTACATCTGGGGTATTCGTCATCTGCCCGGAAATCCCTGGGAAAAAACTCGTATTGATGATGAAGAGCACACGTGGCTTCTGGCGGATAATCCTGAATACTGGAAACCGGGAGAGGCTAAGTGAAAGACGTTACAATCATTGACATTGCCCGCAAAGCACGCGTATCAACCGCGACGGTATCACGCGCGCTGAACGGACTTCCGGGTGTCAGCAAACAGACATACGAAAGAGTACATAAGATCGCATCTGAAATGGGATATCGCCGAAATGATGTCGCGGCGAGTTTGGTGAAACGTCAAACCAACACCCTCGGGCTTGTCGTACCTGCCTTGTCAAATCCTTATTTTTCCTCACTCATGGTTGCGATCAAAAAGAGGACGCATTCATTAGGTTACAAGCTTTTGATCTGTAACTCGGACTGGGATGTTGAACTTGAGTTTAAACTGATGAAATCACTTTTGGGAAGGCGCGTTGAGGGCATTCTCCTATACCCCTGTAAGCCGGTGTCGGATGGGCGTTATAACAGCTTTGAATCGCCGATGCTCATTTTTGGCAACAATGAAAGAGATGGTTTTTGCCGAACATATGTCAATATCA
>JAAZJH010000076.1 GCA_012800435.1 Clostridiaceae bacterium
CCCGCATTCCCGCGGGTAGGAGTTGAGATGCATAGCCCCTTTCCCTGCAAATACGGTAAGCATTCTTAATACAGGCAGTACCAGCTTGGATAATGTCGCTTTCATTAACGTCGATACCATTATCGCGTATGACATCACGAAGGTAGTCATCAAGTCTGCCGACCATGATAACAGAAAACGCCGCTTTCGTATGAATGCCTGCAGCCTTCGCACGCTCAATCCCCAACTGCTGTCGGCGCGCAATCTCAACGGCTTGCGGCGTTGTAAAGCTGACGGTTCCAACGGTTGTGTAACCAAGCGAGGCCAGCTCTTCAATCGCGTCCAAACCGGCTTTAGTGGCAGGCAATTTCAACGCAATATTAGGCGCCCATTGAACAAGTCGTTTGCCCATGGCTATCATTGCTTCGGTGTCACTTTGCTTCGTGGGATCGACTTGGGCACACACGTACCCTTGTTGCCCTCCGGTCGTCTCATAAATGGGTAGAAATTTCGATGCAATTTTAACTGTGATGCAACGGATGATCTCTTCTACTTTATCACTTTTTTTCAATCCCTTCGCGCTTTGCAGGTAAGGACGCCAAAAATCGTCATTCGCGTACAAAGATCTGCTTACGAGTATTGGGTTCGTCGTAACGCCGGTTGCACCATTATTGATTGCCTCATCCATGTCCTGCAAGACAGCGCTGTCATTCCACCAATAGCTATCTGTCTCACTTAACCATTTCAGATATTTGTTCGTTACCATTTACTTCTCCCCCGTTTTTATTTATTTTGTTATATTATAATACACCATTGTACCGCATATTCGCGAGCATTGAGTCTATGATCTTTCTAAGCCACTCACCTTGCTTACGCAAAAACCCTTTAGCATCAGCTGTTCTTCTTTTCACTCGCTGTCACTTATCTGGTTCGCTGTAAAAACAGACAATACCGGCCTTTGACTTTATCGCACCTTAACACAAATGCCTGCGAAACCAAGACGATAATTCAAATAGACCTCGTCTTCAATAATCCTATTATACTCAAACCCGATGACAGAATATACACGGATCCGTGCGCGAACAAGAGTGACGTTTAGGCAAATCAGAATTGCCAACGAATCAATTGAAAAATGATTTGCTCTTATTTATGACGGATGTATAATAATTATAGGTGAGTTAATAGAGATTGCTCTCCATATCGTTTTCAGCTTCAGCTTACGTTTTGAGAAGACGAAACGATTCAAAGCGATACATTCGCAGAAAGAATTGAAAAAGAAAGGATCATGAAGATGGCCACTCCTGTAATTATGCCTCGTCAAGGTCAGTCAGTTGACAGTTGCGTCATAGGTGAATGGCACAAGAAGAAAGGCGATGCCGTTCGTGTTGGGGATTTGTTATTCACCTACGAGACTGACAAAGCCACTTTTGATGAGGAGGCTCGTGTTGAAGGCACGTTGCTAGCTGTTTTTTTCGCTGATGGCGACGATGTCGCATGCCTGACCAATGTCTGCGTCATCGGAGATGAGGGTGAAGAATGGTCAACGTTCATTCCAGAGGATGCGACAACTGATGGGCACACTCCTTCGTGCGATCAAACGTCATCTTCGACGGAAAAGAGCCCCCCCACAATCGTTTCCACCGCTATACCTGCGATCTCCACGCCGCAACCCTTTACTACTCAACAAGCGTATGAGGTCGATATGCCCGATCCTGCTATCCAACTAGGGGTAGCAACAAAGGTGAGCCCTCGAGCAAAAAGGCTGGCCGAGCGCGCAGGTACCGACATTAGATTCGCTTCCCCCACAGGTCCGGACGGTCGCATCATTGAACGCGACGTGCGCCGCCTCATCGAGCAGAGACAGACGATCTCGCCGGAAGCGTCCTCTTATACTCCATTGACATCGGAAGCGAGAATTGATAGTAGTGTACTGCCTGTCGATATCTTGCCGGTAAGTCAGCATATTGACGGTGTCGCCCCGTTACCTTATACGGAGAGCACACCTGACTTTATCGATAAAAAACTTCCGTTAATACGCAGGGTGATCGCCCAGCGTATGCATGAGTCGCTTCACTCTATGGCTCAGTTGACATACCATTCAAGCTTCGACGCAACCGACATCTTCCGTTTCCGAGACCGTCTAAAGAAAGCGAAATCTGATGATGATAATCTCTTCAATTTTGACTTAGCTGGCAATATTCCCACAGTCACGGACATCATTTTATTCGTTGTGTCGCGAATCGCGCCAAAACACCCCGAAAGCAACGCGCATTTTCTGGAAGATCATATACGCTACTTTAATCACGTACACGTAGGTTGTGCGGTCGACACGCCACGCGGACTCATGGTTCCTGTCATCCGCTACGCGGATCAATTATCGCTGACAGAGCTATCTAAACAGCGGATCAAGTTGGCAGCAGACGCACGAAGTGGGAGCATCAATCCTGATGCCTTAACAGGCGGGACGTTCACTGTATCAAATCTCGGTCAGTTCGGTATCGAACAATTCACCCCGATCATCAACCCGCCTGAAACGACCATCCTCGGCATTTGCGCAACCACCACGAATATTCGCGAAGTCCATGGGCAAATCGTGTCGTATCCCGCCATGGGACTCTCGCTCACTCACGATCATCGAGCATACGATGGGGCGCCTGCTGCTAGGTTTCTGCGGGACCTCGTCTACGCCCTAGAAAATTTTACCCTTTTCCTAGCGGGTGAAAAACAATTCTAAAGGAGGTCATGCCAAATGCCTGGGCAAATGAAGATGGAGAATGAGAGTGATCAAATCACAGTCGATCTATTCGTACTCGGTGGCGGTCCCGGCGGGTATTTCGCAGCGGGGCTTGCAGGACAAGAGGGCCTCAACGTCGTTTTGGCGGAGAAGAATAAGATTGGCGGAGTCTGTCTAAACGAAGGGTGTATTCCATCTAAGTCACTTCTTCACTCAGCAAAAATTTGTTCGCATTCTAAAGACGCTCTCGAATATGGAATTACTGGTGCCCCTCTTGTATTAGATCAAAAAGCAGTCATAAAGCGTAAAAACAAAATCGTCAATACCCTCGTTCAGGGCGTCAAAATGCAGATGCGACAAGGTCATGTCACAGTTCTCGAAGATGAAGCGAGGGTTGTCGGACGTTCCAACGGGCGTATCCATCTTAGCGTTTCCGATCAGCTCTACACCGCTACCAACCTAATCATTGCGACCGGCTCTATACCGATCATCCCTCCAATACAGGGAATAGATGACGGTATTGCGAAAGGTTATCTCTTAACCAATCGAGAAGCACTGGATCTTCAGGTCATCCCGCAACGGCTTGTAGTCATTGGAGGCGGAGCCATCGGACTGGAAATGGCAAGTTACTACCATTCAGCGGGAAGTGACGTTATCGTCATTGAGATGCTCGACCATATCGGGGGCGCAATCGATCGCACAATTGCTGCCTTGCTTCAGCGATCGCTCGAGAAAAAGGGTATCCAAATTGCCCTCGGGGCGAAAGCGATGGAAATTCACGAAGACCGAGTCATTTATGAGCAGAACGGAGAGACATTTACTACACAGTCCGACTTTGTTCTCCTTTCTGTTGGCAGGCGGCCATCAATCGAAAACAATGGCTTTGAGACGATCCAACTTTATACGGATAAAGGGCGTATCGTAACAGACCGGCAGTGCCGTACCAACATACCCGGTGTCTATGCGATCGGCGATGTAAATGGGCGGTGTATGCTTGCGCATGTTGCTTATCGCGAAGCGCACGTCGCCGTTAACACCATCCTTTCACGCAGAGACACCATGCGTTATGATGCGGTCCCATCGGTAATTTACACACAACCTGAGGTTGCGTCGGTCGGTATGACCGAAGAGGAGGCGAAGCTTAAAGGCATTGCCTACAAAAAGATCAGCATTCCCTTCCAGTACAGTGGACGGTTTATGGCAGAAACAGCGGGCGAGTCCAGCTTATGTCAGATGCTTTTTAGTGCCGATCAAAAATATCTCATTGGCTGCCACTTGCTAGGACCATACACATCAGAATTCATTACGATCGCCAGTGTGTTTATTGAAAAAGAGATGACGGTAGACGAGATGAAAGAAATCATTTTCCCACATCCTACCGTTTCTGAAGTTTTGCGCGAAGCTATATTCCAGTTGCGCGCGACCAACTGATACATCATTCAAAGGAGATAACTATGCCACGCTCACAATTCATATCACCGACAGACGTCCGTCAGGCGGGAGCAATTCGTTTCAACGACATCCCGGTCTGCCAGTACAACAAAAGCATCGAAGAAGAAAAAGAGAATTACACGACTGAGGACTTTCTAAATATCTGGCACGACATGCGCTTGATTCGAGAATTTGAGGAAATGTTGCTCTCGGTGAAAACACATAGCCAATACCGTGGACACGAGTACAGCAACCCGGGACCTGCACACCTTTCCATCGGACAGGAAGCCTCTGCCGTGGGGCAAGCCTACTTGCTCGATGAAAACGATTATATCTTTGGCTCGCACCGTAGCCACGGCGAAGTCATCGCCAAAGCGTGCTCCGCCATTCGCAAGATGCCTGATGACAAACTCAAGAACATCATGAAGTCTTACATGGACGGTCGTATTTTTGACATTGTGCAGACGAGCTTAGGCGAAAACGACAGTGTGAAAGATATTGCGATACGCTTTTTCATTTACGGTATCCTCGCTGAGATATTCGCCAAGGAAACAGGGTTTAACAAAGGATTGGGAGGCTCCATGCACGTTTTTTCCCTCCCTTTCGGCATCTTCCCCAATAACGCGATTGTAGGCGGATCGGCAGACATCGCATTAGGTGCCGCTCTGTACAAAAAGATCAACCGTGAGAAAGGCATCGTCATCGCGAATATCGGCGACGGATCACTAGGATGCGGCCCTGTCTGGGAAGCATTTCAAATGTCTGTGATGGATCAATACGAACAGCTCTGGGAAGGCGATATGCGCGGCGGTTTGCCACTCGTATTCAACATCATGAACAACCAATACGCGATGGGCGGACAAACAAGAGGCGAAACCATGGGTTATGAATTCCCTGCCAGATCTGGTGCCGGTCTTAACACCTATAACATGCACGCCGAGCGTGTAGATGGATATAACCCGCTCGCTGTCATTGATGCCATTTCACGAAAGCGCGATATTCTGTGCGAGAAAAAAGGTCCTGTTCTGTTAGAGACGCTGACGTATCGCTTTGCCGGGCATTCTCCCAGTGATGCGGATTCCTATCGAACAAAAGACGAGAAGGACGCGTGGCAAAATGTAGATTCGATTGTCACATTTGCCAATAGCTTGATCGAGGCAGGTATAACAACCCAAGAGGAGCTTGATGCCATTGAGACACGCGTCATTGACGTTATTGAACGTGCAATGGTGCTCGCCATTGATCCTGTGGTGTCGCCACGGATGGATCTCGCTAAGGTTCCCGATCAGATAGAATCTGTGATGTTTTCAAACCTTCACGTTCCGAAATGCCGCGAAGGGAAACCCGACGTACTCCAAGAAGATCGCCAAGACAACCCACGTGTCAAACAGATTGCGCGCCGCGAACGCTATGCGTTTGACGCAGACGGAAAACGCCATAG
>JAAZJH010000039.1 GCA_012800435.1 Clostridiaceae bacterium
GTATATAGTCATTAAGTTTCCAAACGTCTCTATGAAATATCAAGTTCTCCACCCGATCGAATTCAATTTTAATAATATGATCCTCGGGAACTCCATCCGCTATTAAATAGTTTTTAAAGAGAGGATCTAATAAATACGATTTTCCGGATCTACGAATACCGGTAATCACCTTAATTAATCCATTCTCTCGTTTTCTAATTAATTGATTCAGATAATTTGGTCTCTTAATCTCCATATCTTCTATCCTCATATTGAATATTAATGGCTACTTTGCCACTTTTCTTCAATTAAAGAATGCCATACGAATTGCCCGTTGGCTATAGCTTAAATAATATCCTAGACGATTCGAGCGCTGTAATGCTCATTTTATAATCATCTCGGAGCTAAACGGTTATGTGCCTTGGATATGTACTTATTCAACATCATAATGTCATTATTTCATTGCATCATTATGGAACAAATAACGCTCATCGAGATAGCATCTAAAGTCGTATGATCCGCGTCATTCGTTTCCTATCAAACTCCTATCAAACTGTTACTCATCACCTTTTGTCTTTTACGTCATTTTTCCACTTTTTGTGACCGTTTTTCTGTCTTGCTGATCGATACTTTCGCTTTTTAATTACACAAGGACTTGTTTTATTATCGTTATTATTAGCGCACGTGCTAGAATTATCTAAAGAAAAAATAAGGAAAAAATTATCTATGCCTGCACAAAACAACGATCACATCCTGCCTATGCAAGGTCCGCGACTTGCATTGACTCCTATTGAAGAGCGCGACATCGACCAAGTAGCCGCCTTCTTCGGTGATGTCTCGGAGCTTTATTATTACCTTCCGGACGTCTTGCTGCCTCGCAATCGCCATCAACTTGACGCGATGATGAAGGACTGGAACGATGGCGTCAACAATTTCGCATTCGCATGCAGGCTTGACGATCAGACGATCGGTCTGGTGACACTTGCCGATCTGGACCCGTTCTCCGGCAATGCTGAGCTCGGCATCATGCTTGCTGCGGCCTCGTTTCGCAAGAAAGGGTATGCGCGCGAAGCCATTGGCCTGATCTTAGACTATGCATTTGGCGAGTTGCGACTCCATCGTCTTTATGTCCGTGTCGCGCCTGAGAATCACACGTCGCTCAGGCTTTTTGAAGCTTTCGGCTTTCAGAAAGAAGGGCGCATCCGAGACGCCATGCGACGTGGCGACGGATACGTCGATCTCCTGCTCTACGGTCTTTTGGAGGATGAATACCGGCAAGCAAAATGTAGTGATGATGAATTCTGCTTAAACGGCAACAAATCCTATCAAGGAGAGCGTTAAGTTAATTTGAACATCCGGTAAAGACGCATCTTCACAGTACATTCCGTAATACGAAAGGGACATTCGCTTTAGTGGAAAAAGCACCCTTTACAAGTCTTTTCTACGAACGGTTCAAAGTGAAAAATGTCTGCAATGGTGCCAACGTCGGATCCGCCCCCGAAGCGATCACATTACTAAAAAGAATCTGCTTTTGTCATGTGCACTCATGGTAGAATAACAAGAAGTTCACTCGGCAGAGTAATTGCCCTCCGTGAACTTAATCATATGGAAAGGATCTGATCGGTCGGATGATTCGCTCGACAATGACCGCGCACCTTGCGGAAATTGACAAACAAGAGCTTACTTTACAGCTCAATGACCGAGAAATCGGTCTTCTGGCTTCACAGCGCCAGAAACATTACGTCATGTCCGGCAATCGTCGTGTTCAGTTGATCGCCGGACTGGAAACGGATCGAGATAATTACGATTCCGTGATGGCGACGCGCGCGCTTTTGCGGCTTTGGCTCATGACGTTCCGTGAACTCCAGATTAGCGGTCTGACACGCTTTCCTCAATGCGTCGACCGCAACCGCCTTTCGTCTGATTTCTGTTTCCTCATGGATTCCGAGGCTGTGTTTGTCTGGTGCGATGACTCCTTTGGCGTTTATCTACACCGCGGCGATCGTCTCTATCGTCAACAACCGACGCACCCCCCTTCTCATCCTGATCTTGCCCCTTTCTGCCGTTCACTTGACTTCTATACGTTCCGACCCGCTGAGAATGACAATATCCTTATCATTGACCCTGCGTTTATCGATCTTTTTGTTCCTGCAGAACTTGAAGAGATGTTCTCTGATACACGGCAACTTAATGTCTCGATGTCCGAGTTGACACGACTTGCCGCACTCTCAGGGTACCCCTCGGATACGACTTGGTTTTCCTGCCAAGTTCAAAAATTGGAGCATGAACCTGAAGCGTTGAGCGCCGATGCTCGCGAACGTGCAGCAGGCAAATCAAGAACAAAAAGAAAAGGTCGCGAAGACTGGCCATACCGCTTGGTGCGATCGAAAGTCGTACCGCTACAGGACGGGAATGTGCGTGTTCTCCCTCCGCGTCTTACGTCGCAAGAGGGGTTATCCGAGGACAACTCTATAGCATTCTCCCCTGTCAAGCCTCCGTCCTTTCGGCCATTGGAGAGTGATGTTCTGCAAACGGAAGATCCCGCGCTTCGCATTCGCGCCGATGACGATGAATATTCTGAACAAAGGCAGCAATTCAAGGATTTAGACATCGACACACTGGCGCAACCGTCGCGCTTAGAGCGAATCAAATTATGGAATGCGGACGGCATCAGACGCACATTCGACGGATGGCATCATCGGCTCATGCATCTTTTTCCTGAATCGCGAGGCCTTTCAATTCTTGCCTATATCGCGATGTGGCTTGTCGTACTAGTTATAGCGATCGCGATCATCACGTTAGCCGGACGTCGACAAAATGCCGATACGACAGAATCACGGCCGCTTATTACAGCGCCTGTGCATTCTCATGTACAGTCGTATGAATTTGAAGTAGAAGTCGTCGTCGAAGCATCCAGCCTTCGCGTTTTATCCGAACCGGACGGAACAATCCTCGTGGCAACGGTAAAACGCGGTGACAAGGTGACACAGCTTAAAAAGCCGGAAAAAGACTGGGTGCTGATTCGCCTTGAGGATGGACGTACAGGATATGTGTTGATGGAGCTCCTTTATCCGAATACCAAGCCATCGAATTAATTGCATTTTACAAAACTCTTTTGCTGCGGTATGATGTCCATGCTTCTTTTTGAAGATATGCGGGTGTAGTTTAGTGGTAGAACATCAGCCTTCCAAGCTGATCGTGAGAGTTCGATTCTCTTCACCCGCTCCATTTTAAACGACTGTTGGGCATATAGCTCAGCTGGATAGAGCAACAGCCTTCTAAGCTGTGGGTCGCAGGTTCGAATCCTGCTATGCTCGCCATAACAAAAGAACGTCAAATCGGTTGTTGGCCGAGACGTTCTTTTTTTGCGCTCTGAAGTAAAAATTATATAATAGAGACACACCATAACTTGCGGAGGGATACCGAATGGAACTCAATATTTGTCCCTATTGCGGAAATGAAATGCAAAAAGGAACGTTACCAAACGAAACACACCCGTATTGGTTACCCGATGGTAAGAATTCACCTCCATTCAGATTTGTAGTTCCTAAAGCGGGATTGAGACTGGCTCTTGAGTATTCCGGCCCATTCGGGCATCATGCGAAAGCCTTCTACTGCCCTAACTGTGAAATTGTTATTGCAACAACGAATGTGTCGCAAAAGACTTCAGAAAAAGAAAACACCCCTTGATTTCTTGGTTGAGAAGGACCTTTAACAAATAATATTTCTAATTTAGTTTTGGGGGAACCCCATCTCCTTTAGCTATGGGGAACCCCATCCCCTTACAGGTGTAAACGCCTATCGTACGTTACCAGCATTTTTGATTACTTTCCAGCTAATATACGTATGATATTGACGATGAAATCATCGTAGTTGACAATCGTTTCACTTATCTGTTAAACTTGCGAAGCCGTGTCTAATCGCGGCGTGGCGCAGTAGTTCAGTTGGTTAGAATGCCAGCCTGTCACGCTGGAGGTCGTGGGTTCGAGTCCCATCTGCGTCGCCACAGGGAGTTGTCCCAAAAGGACAACTCCTTTTGATAAGAAAGGCTGTTTTGTATTCAAGATATGCCACAGCCTTCTGCCCAGATAGCTCAGTTGGTAGAGCAACGGACTGAAAATCCGTGTGTCGTTGGTTCGATTCCGATTCTGGGCACCAAACCTGAAACAGCCGTCAACGCTCTCTTGTTGATGGCTGTTTTTTCTTAAAAAAGTCCGGGAAGTTAAAGGCCCCGGACTGTAGCGAATTATAAGATCTTTAATTCTTATTGTTTTGTTCTTTTATCAAATATTCAATATCTGCATCATTTATGTCAAATGTTCAATATCTGCATCATTTGCCTTAATGGTGTTGGCATCAGTGATTCTCGAGCCAATCTGACTTAAAGACGGATAACGTATAGAGTTAAGCGTAATTGGCAAAAGTCCTGTCAAAAATCTCCAGTGCGTCATCCAGCACGGGAATCGTTGCTAGACTGATAAATGATTTGTTTCCACCTGCAACAATTAAGCCCTCCGCGGCAAGCGCCATGGCAAACTCTTTCATCCTCTTGTTGGCATCAGGCAGTATTTCGAAAATGCGTCCGAGAATCTCGAAATCATCCGCATGACTCGTTAAGTGCTGTATACCGCAAAGATCGATATGCAAAATGGAATGCTGATTGAAAATAGCGGCAGGAACTCTATGCTTGTCTGCGAGGTCGGCGACTTGACGGGTAAAACGGTCTGCTGCCTTTTTTAATTTTTCGTGAGCATTGGTGCGTTCCATTTCGCAAATGGCTGTATATCCGGCGACACAGCTGATGGGGTTAGCGGAAAGCGTACCGCCGACCATAACCTTTCCGCCTGTGCTCGCGATCCCCGCTGAAAGCGCGCTCATGACATCCTTCCGTCCTCCGAGACCTCCGGCACCCGGATATCCGCCTGTAATGGCTTTTCCGAACATGGTGAGATCAGGTCTTATGCCGTAGTGGGCTTCTGCGCCACCGATCCCCAAACGGAAAGCGGTCACCACCTCGTCATAGATGAGTAAAGCACCGTATCGGTCACAAAGCTCTCTTGCTCTCACGTGAAATTCCTTTGTAATCGGCAAAGCGCCGCTATCTTGCCCGATCGGTTCCATAATAAACGCTGCTGTTCCGCCCTTGGCTTCATTTTCAATAAAACGCTGTTCAAGTTCCTCGAGATTGTTGGGATAAACAGAGCACATGTGATTAAGGCAGTCGTCCGGAACGCCTACAGCAAACATGTTCCCTGTGTTTACGGCACGCATGTCATATAGGAGCTGATCGCTCCACCCATGGTAACAGCCATTGATCTTGATGATTTCACTCTTCCCTGTGAAAGCACGCGCTACACGAATGGCGACCATACCGGCTTCCGTTCCGCTCGCCAACATTCTGAACAACTCTACAGAAGGATAATGCTGCTTAATTTTTTTGGCCAAATCGACTTCGAATTCTCCGAATAGACCGGTTACATTTCCCGTCGTATTCAGCATTTCGATCACGGCATCTGTAACGGGTCGATAGGCATTCCCCAGAATGGTAGGACCTCCTGCCTGCAAGAAATCAATGTATCGATTACCGTCGACATCGTATAGATAGGGGCCTTCCGCTTTTACACAGTTCAACCCGAACGGATAACTGTTGGCCAGATTGTGTTGAATACCGCCAGGAATATGTTCTTTTGCCGCTTCGACAGAGGCCTTCGAAGCAGAACACTTTTTTTCAAAATAATCCATGTAGCGAGCCCTTGCTTCATCGGTCAGTGTTTTCGAATGAAGTAAAAGCTCCTTTGATTTTTCGTGAATACCCTTGAAGTCAAAGCCGTCAAAATATGAACCCATGAATAAATACTCCTTGTTTCTGTTTTTAGATCGCTTTGTCTACGTAATGTTTCATCTAACAGCGATTCGAATGAAATGCAACACTAAATCATCATGCGCTTAAATCATGCGTTCGTCTCTAGTTGTTTACATCGGCACTTTTTAAACGACATGCACTCTGTTCATTCTTAGGCGTTTCTCTTCAGCCGTTCATGTCGGTATAAAGATCTTTTAATGCTTCATATGACCGCTTATAGTATTCGAACAGACGGTCATACCGCTTCCTGAATTTCTTACGCGGACGAAAGGTTTTATCCTCACGGATAAATTTTCCCAGCGCGGAGAAATCTTCCGCCTCTCCCAAACCAATATCGACGCACATGGAAAGGCCGATGTTGCCTGCAAAACGCATATTGGCCAGTCTGGTGATGGGCTCGTCCATGACGTCGGCAACGATTTGCAAATGCACATCGCTCTGTGCGGCGCCGCCGATCGCGCGAATGAAATTGACATCCCACATGTCCTGCTCTTTGAGATTTTCCTTGATCCAACGGAAATTACAGGCAATCCCCTCCATAGCTGCCCTCACAATATGGGCACGCGTGACGGAAGGATCGACATTCAGAATTGTCGCGCGCACATTGGGATCGTCAATCGGAGCTTCTTCTCCGTAAAGATAAGGAAGAAAAAGCACTTCCTTCTCGTCGTCTTCGATGCCTCGAACCTCTTCTTCGATCAGCGCGTGAATGTCTATATTATCTGGCACATCGCGATAAAACTCGCGAATCAAATATTCAATTGTCGTGCCGACGGAATCGGTGCAGAAATATTCGTATCCAATGCCGGGAATGGCAGAGGGCAACTGTGTAAAGCTGAACGATTCGTCGTCAAGAGAAGTCGTCACCGACAGCCAGCCGCTCGAACCCATATAGATGTGCGCGTCTCCGGGATTGATACATCCCGTTCCCAAGTGACCGTTCGCATTGTCGGAGCAGCCCGCGAACACAGGCGTTCCGGGGGCGAAACCGACCTCCGCAGCATAATCTGTACTTGTATGACCAACGATCTCAAAGGAATCTAAAATACGCTCCGGCAACAGCGCAGGATCCAATCCCACCATCTCTACGATGTATTCATTCCATTCCTTTGAGATGGGAAAAATAAGCCCTGTGGCAAAAGCCGCCGTTAAATCAAACGCCGTCGTACCGGTCAACTTCAAATAGAAATAGGCGGCAACATCCAAAAGGTACTTTGCCTTGGAAACAACTTTCGGACGCTTCTCTAAAAACCACAGTATTTTAGCCGAAACACGCTTACTGGTGGCCATATCATCAATGCCCGTACGTTCATTCAACGTTTTTGCCTGTTCTGCGGCGCGACTGTCAATCCACGTCACACAGTCACAAAGATGATTGCCTTTCGCGTCTGCAAAAAGCAATGAGCTCGACGTCTGGCTGATCACAATGCCTTTGATATCTTCGCCAGTTAAATTTGTCTGTAAAAGGAGCCTCTTCGTTACTTTCTTAAAGCTGGATAGATAATCCTCTATTTTCTGTTCAGCGAATCCCGGCTCAGGTGAATACATGGGATATGCCTCTGTCGCGGTCGCAATAGGTTCGTGATTCGCGCTGATCACTGCCCCCTTGACACTGCCTGTACCGAAATCATACGTAATGGAATACTTGGACATGTTCTTCCCCCCTCGTTTAACGCATTTACGATTGAATCAAATCTCGCCTGACTGTCAATCGAAAGCTATCCTCTTCTCTTTAACACGTCGACGTCCGCTCCCTAACTTCTGTTTATAGCGGCTTTGTTAAAGGCAACATATATCCTTTAACGCATTCTGCTACAGCTTCATAAATATCCAACTCAGGAAGGAAACTTCCCTCACCCACGGCCTCGCTTGCCGCATTCATCAAATCCGTCATAACATTGAGTTTGCTGACACCGTACTGCATGGTTTGGCGCAACAAATCGATTCCCGTGCCTGATCCGCCGTGTAGCACTAGGGGTACATCGACCAGCTGATAAATCCTTTTCAGCCTCTCCATATCGATATGCGGTTCACCGCTGTAGATGCCGTGCACCGTTCCGATGGACACCGCCAAAGAATCTACTTGGGTCAAACGAACGAACTCCGCCGCTTCCTCAGGCACTGTCAATGTGTTGTCTCCATCCTCAGAGCAGAATCCTGACATGCCGCCCACATGACCCAGTTCCGCTTCCACCGTGACGCCGCAGGCATGTGCCATACGCACGACTTCACGGGTGATCGCAACATTTTCTTCGAAAGGACGTTCGGAAGCATCCAGCATGACTGAACTGAACCCCGCGTGTATCGCCCTGCAAACGGTTTCCAGCTCATGTCCGTGGTCAAGATGCAAGGCAATCGGCACATGTGTTTTCCCGGCCTCATAACGCACGAAATCGCAAATCATTTCCGGCTGCGCTATCGGTTCCGGCGCTCCTTCCCACAACATGAGGATAAGAGGCCTATTGAGTTCAGTCGCCGCATTAATCAGAGCGCTCGCACTGTTCAAACTCCAGCACTCCGCTCCAATGACGATGTAATGTTCTTTTCTGGCGCGAATCAGCATCTCTTTCGTATTGACGTACATAATTAAAGTCCTCTTTTATTTTTATGAACATCAAGAGAAACCGGAACGAGTTTTCGGGAAAGCGAAATCAGATATAATATTGTGTCCATAAATTGCAATTTCCCTCTGTTCAGAATGAACGCCCACTTTTGCCGTCGATATCTCGTATAGAGCATCAAGTGTCAACGATGATTTTAACACTGATAATTTCCAAACTCAAACAAAATGATCAAATTTTACATGGTGACGTGATATGTTTTTGTTGAAAATGATCAACATTCGTTCTTTGCTTATGCCCCATGTAGAAAACCCTGAAGTCATGGTAGATATTGTCGGATTGCCTCTTCGTTCTTTGCTTATGCCCCGTGTAGAAAACCTGTCCTGCCGCCATACATCAGAAGCTCGCCACAAATATGTGGAAAATCAGAGTAATAGCTCAATACAAAAGGAGCCGGTTATTCAACGATTTGCCGACTCCTTTATTTGCGACATTTATTAAGATGATAATGTTTACGATAACGAGAATCTGTTAAGGGAAAGTATCCTGACTCTCCTACTCAGTGACATTCATCGAAGTGTTTATGTTCATGGCAAATGGAGCCTGTTGATTGCAGCATTCCTTTCATGTAGGCATTAACCGCTTCTTCGGCATCTCCTCGCGCGCCAACGATTACCTCGACGTTTCTTTCATTGAAAATAGCCACGGCACCGCCACCCATGCCGCCGCTGATGATCACATTCACACCGCGATCGGCAAGAAAGTTTGGAAGATACCCCGGACGATGCCCAGGATTGGCAACGGTTTCACGCGCAAGGATCTCACCGTTTTTAACTTCAAATAAAAGGAAACTTTCACAATGTCCAAAGTGCTCCGTAACCTTTCCGTTATCGCTTGCTACAGCAATTTTCATCATGTTCATTGTCCTCCATGTTCAAAGAGTAAGTTTACTGATTCGTCATATATTTTTCTAACCGCTCGTCCCGACGCGCAATCAATATCGACAATCGTCTTGCCCTGATTTATAGCTTTGACAGCATCCGGATCAAACGGTATTCGCCCAACAAATGGTAATGCATATTGTACGCAATACGCTTCAATCTTTTCTGTGTTTTCCACGCAGGTGTCGTACTTATTGACACATACGGCAATCTTCGTTCCGCTTCGTTGAGCCATCTGAATAATGCGCTCCATGTCGCTCATTCCGGAAAGCGAGGGTTCCGCGACAACAAGAACCATATCAACACCGCTCAAGGACGCGATCACAGGACAGCCAATTCCGGGAGAACCGTCGATGATGGCCATATGAGCATTGACGACGTTGGCGTTCATGCGTTTTTTCACCTCTGTAACGAGCAACCCTGATGTGCCGCTGCCCATTTCAAGTTGAGCCGTTGAAAACACGGATTCACTATCCTTGTAGAGCATCATTTCGCCGGCAATTTTAGGAACCATCTTAATCGCGTTCACTGGACAGACGTACTCACAAACGCTACAACCTTCACACGTATAAGGATCTACAGCGTAAGAGCCTTCGCCAGCTTCGTCGCTTGAGATGGCGTCGAATCGGCAATACGTTTCGCATTGCCCACAACGGATACACAGATTCCCGTCAATCTTCGCTACATCCAGTCCGTAATAGTCTTTCTTTTCAGGTCGTGTTGTCCACTCGGTAATGAGATGCAAGTTAGGCGCATCGACATCACAATCCGCATATGCCCTCGCCCGAGAGAGCTTAATGAAGGCACTTGCGACTGTAGTTTTTCCCGTACCGCCTTTTCCGCTAAGAATGAGAAGTTGCTTCATGTTGCACCTCGTTAGTTACCCGATCAAGTAATTTTGAAAAGAGAACTCGAAATTTTTCGCTTTTTCTTACCGCAATGTCTGCTTTCGCATTCAACATTCCAAGTTCCGCATCAAAAGGCAGACGTGCCAGAATCGGTATATTTCTTTCTTTGCAGAACATTTCGACGGGATGATCATCCCCGAGACATTTATTCAGTACGACGCCGAACGGTTTATCAAATAAGGTGACCAATTGATAAACCAAGTCAAGATTGTGCAGGCCGAACACAGTCGGCTCGGCCACCAAAAGACAATAATCCGCTCCTTGAATGCTTTCCATAACCGTGCATGCCGTTCCGGGGGGACAGTCAATCATTGTCAGCTTAGAGGCTTGCGTAGGATCTTTTTCACGCAGTTTCCGATCCTCTAGCATCTTTTTGATGATCGGAACACCGGAAGGTTCACCTATTTTCAATATGCCGGTGTGCACCTCAACGTTGCCCGAGATTCCATTTTGAATCTTGCCGACTACTTTGTCCTTCTCCGAAAGAGCTTTCTCGGGACAAAGCAGACTGCATCCGCCACAGGAATGACAGATCTCATCAAAAACAATGAGCTTGTCGTTGATATAGGCCAACGCATTAAATTTACAAAAATCAACGCACTGCCGACATCCGTTGCACAATGTGTGATCAACCTCCGGGATCTTGACGGCTACATCCTTCTCAGTGATATTGTTCGGCTTAAAATAAAGATGTCCGTTCGGCTCTTCAACGTCACAGTCCATATAGATCGCCGATTCCGCCACAGCAGCCAGATTGACTGATATCAACGTTTTTCCCGTGCCGCCTTTGCCGCTTAACACAGCAACGTTCATAGAATTACCGGCCTCCGGGGTTGTGATTGTGATATCCGGCATGTATGTCATCAAGTAAGTTCAATTTACCGGCGACAAATGCCTCTACATTGTCCTTCGCTGAACCGCCAATCGTTTTATAAACGTTAATGTTGGCTGCTTTGAGCACGTCTGCAGCATTTTGCCCCAGTCGCGGCGCGAGCAAAGCGTTCGCTCCCTTGTCGATGACCATTTGCGCCGCCTTAATACCGGCGCCGCCTCTGCTTGTAGCCGCTAGGTTATCGAAAAAGAGGGACTCACTCGTTTCCTGATCGTAAATAAGAATGTAGGGCGCACGTCCGAAAGACTCCGCCACATTCGAATCAAATCTTTTTTCATCCATTGGGATAGCTAGTTTCATCGTTGTCCTCCATATCTTTGTTATTAATTATTATTTATAGAAATCCCGCCATATTGTCTAAGATGTTAACGGCGGTTTATCTTCAAAACATGTCGTCGGCGATAGGCTCCGTCTTTACGACATCATTCGAAAGACCTCCCTCGTCGACGTCGATGACAGCCGCGTCCGCAGCCCTTACCCGTGCCATCGCAAAGGCGGTATTCACCGCCCTCGATCCATAGCACGTGGCCGTTGACCAACGATGCGGCCAGTTTTTTTCTCGCGTCGAAATATATGCTCTGAACAGTGCTGCGAGAGACATTCATCTTCTCTGCACATTCTTCTTGATTGAAACCTTCATGATCAATCAATCTTATTGCCTCATACTCATCTACTGTCATCATAATGATAGGATTATCTGCACGCGCTGCCGCATGCAACGGTCCAAATCGATTGTTTTGAGGCAATGCGCAGACTCTTCTCCGCTTCATCGGTCTTGCCATCGTTTAATCACTTCCCTTCGCGTTCTTCCTGAAGACGCTGTTCTTGAGTCATCGGGCCAAATCCTCTCATGCGAAATCCGCGACCCATACCGCGCCTTCCAAAAGATCTGCGACCAAATCCGAAGCCGCGACCGGGACGATCAGCATCGACCGGTGCACCCGGACAAACACCACGACCCCTTCCGGTCATAGGTCCGGCGCCCATCGGGCCGGTTCCATCTCTTCTTGGCATGACATTCACCTCCTTTTAGTTATTGACATATGCCATTAATCAAAGTATACATTATTTCCGGCATATGTCAACAACTTTTTACGCAGTAGTAAATGTCTCCAGTATGTATTCCATTGTGACGAGGAAAGCGATATCATCTGATTCTGTAAGCCGCCCTTCGACAAAGAGGCGCTGATTCTGTTCAGGATCAGGAATCACATAAAACACCAAGCGGTCATTGAATCTTGCTTCATTCATGAATTGGATATGGAGTCGTTCTACGACAAATTCTTCTTTTAATGGGTCAATTGATAGATATGCGCCTACGGCATCGATGGCGAGCTTTGCGTAATGAGAACCGTGCAAGTGTGTGTTTGTGTCTAGGTCGCTGAGTCGCACCTGATATCGCATAACTTCGCGCTCGTCAGGATTGTCGAGTGCAGACGCTAACCGCGGGATCTTCTCCATGTTGCCGACGGCATCGTCAGATACCGACGCTATTTTATCGAGATCAATGACGGATGACGGGCGAAGCGGCTTGTGGTCATTGAGCGTGCATAATATCCAATCTGATGACGCCGAGCCGAAATAGCCTGCATCATCCATCGTGTTGCGGTAATAGCGGTTTTCACGGAACAACCGGATGCCGCGCGTACCGCGAGTCCACGAATCTACAATCAACATATCTTCCGCTTTCGGAAGTTCGCCGACAAAAGAGACTGTGTTCGCGAGGAGTATCCAGCAGATGCCGCGCGCACGGAGATCTTCCGACTTGCTGTCAAAGAGGCCGCAGCTATGATCATCACTATCTTGAGCAAGATCCATTAATCGATGGAGGTGTACATGGTATCGAGGATTACAGTCTTGAAATCGTATTCTGTAGCGTGCAATGGTGTGTCCGTTGTCTAAATGAATCAGTTGCTCCTGTGATTGCATAGGTTGTTGTCGCCCTTTCGAATGTATATTTTTTCATATTAAAACCACGAATATCGTGGTTTTATTTAGTATCTGAGTATGTATTATCAGCCTAGCACTGGAATACGACACAAATGTGGCAAAAAGAAGCTTTTTTATTATTTAATAAATTGATCACACTTATGAGATAATGTCTTTTATGTATTGAGTTTTCCGAACACGTGCAGATCGCTCATGCCGTCGAGCGACGCCAATACGTCAGGCGTCCAGAGAGGCAATGAAGCTCATGCTATCGCGAATAATCGCGAAATTGGTTGGAAAGCTTTTACGCATAAGGAGGCAAACAAATGTTTGACATAGAAAAATATGTAATTGAGTTAAGAAAAGACCCGAGTTACCGAACGATCTTCAAGCTGATGACCATGTATGGTGAAGGCGATGCCATTGAAATATACACCAATGAAGGGGTTGTGACCATTACATACCCTGAACTTCTCGGCGCAGTTGACGAGACGACACGCCGGATATCAGCTTTTTTTGAGACGGACGGTATGAAACGCGCAGTAGAGGCAAAAGCGCGGGATCTCGATCCGGATGATCCCGGAAGGCGCGGGTGGGTCGGCATCAAGTTGCCGAACAGCCCGACTTTTGCATTTCTTTTCTGGGCCATAATGGCTTCAGGACACCCCGTTGTCCTCATTGATTCGCGTGCGTCAGATTCGTTGGCAGATGTACTTGCAAAAGAAACAGGTATTATTGCGCTTGTTACGGATGAACCTCTTTCCTTTGAGACATCGTATCCAGTCGTGATGGCGGACGATTTTATTCCGGACTGGCGCGATCCCCAAACATTACAGACATATTGCAGAAAAGACGGAGATGAAACGATCGATAAGGCAGAGAACCGTCCTGATTGGGCAGGAAATATCGTCCTCTGCACGAGCGGTACGACAGGGCTGTCACGCTGTTACGTTCACGATGATATCGGTATCGCTGAACAGTTTAAATGCCTTATTCCTCTTGTTGAAGAAACTGATCGTTGGGCACTTGAGGGGTTCCGCGAGAAGACGCTTGCCTTTATCCCGTGGCACCATGTTTTCGGATTCTTAGTCTCCTTTATTTTCCCGCAAGCGATGGGCAATACGATGGTGATTCCGACAAAGCCTTCACCTGAGGCTATTGTACAAGCATGCCAAGGAAGCGGCGTAACGCAGCTGGTTGCGATTCCTGCTGTATGGAACGGCATCGCCCGGATCGTCAAGAAACGCTATGTCGAAGCAACCGAGCAGACGGAGGAAGAGTTCGATGAATTAATCGATCTTTCGCTTTCCTGTCAGCAACAGGGACTGGACTTGCCTCCCATGATTGAGGGAATTCTCGGCATCATTCGCAGCCAGTTGTTCGGCGATACACTACGCCTCGGTGTCAGTGGCGGCGGCTACATTCTGCCCGAGACACTTCGTACGATCAACGGCCTCGGATATTATCTTGTCAATGGTTACGGCATGACCGAGATTGGCATTTTTTCCGTCGTAAATAGCGAAGATGTTGAGTTGCGTCTTGACGGTAGCGTCGGTCGTCCTCTCTACCCCGGTTCGCTTAAGATCGAACAGCTTGATGAAGAAACAGCGAAATACAAGACAGACGGACACGGTGAATTACTCGTCCGCAATGACGTCGTTTATGTTGGCACACTAAGGGATGGGCAATTCCACAAACGCGACCGCAATGAATGGTTCCGTACCGGTGATATTGGACGGTACCAAAACGGCAACGTCTTCTTGGATGGCCGCGTAAAAGATATTATCCTGAAAGCCGACGGCGAGAACATCTATCCTGATGAACTGGAGGGGGCATATTCTACGATTCCAGGCGTGTTGCGTCTTGTCATCTTCGGTTTGTCTGACGGCCATTACGATGAGATAGCGCTTCTGGTCGAGCCTGTGCCCGGAGCTGATCCGGAAACACTCGCCGAGATGGTTATCGATGTTAATGCCAAAGTGCCGATGAATCAGCGAGTTCAGCGTTTCTTTGTGTCGGAAAAGCCTCTCGAGATCTCCGCTTCGGCAAAAGTGCGAAGAGGACCCGTTGCTGATGCTGTTGCAAAAGGCGAATGGCCGTTGCAAGAATATCCCCTATCCCTTCAGCAAGATATTGATGTCGAGGAAGACATCACGATGGAGGAGGGTATACAAGTCTCCACGTATTTCATCCCGAAACTTGCAGCAGATCCCGCCTTTTATGAAGTACGAAAATCAGTGCAGGAAATGGTTGCCGAAGTATTGTCGATTCCTCTTGAGCAAGTTAAACCGACGTCCTGGTTCGCCCAAGATCTCGGCGGCGACAGCCTAGAAAGTATTTCGCTTCTCACGTACGCAGAGGAGAAATACGCTCTCACCATTGATGAACGGCTTTTTAATCGCGATTTGACCGTCAATGACATTGCCGCGCTTGTCTATAGGAGAATCGGCGGAGAGTTCGCGGATGAATCACGCACTGTAGATCGCGCTTCGGAAGACAGATCGGTTCAGCGCATTAAATCTTTTGAGGATACTCCGGAATTCAAAGCCTTTATGGCGCGTCGCGAGTCACTCGAATCCGCCATCGGAACATTCGGAAATCCTTATTTTGTCGCGCAGGACTCATCGCTCCGCGATGTCTCTTATATCGGCAATAGAAAAATGATCAACTTCGCCTCCTACAACTATGTCGGCATGTCAGGAGATCCGGAAGTCAACGAAGCAGCGATTGATGCCGTTAAGCAATATGGGACATCCGCCAGCGGAAGTCGACTGTTAGCAGGTGAAAAAACAATCCATCAGCAGCTGGAGAGAAAACTTGCAAGCTGGAAAGGAACAGAGGATGCCATTGTACTCGTCGGCGGACACTCCACAAACGTCACTTTTATCGGCAATTTCTGTTCAGAAAACGATCTCATCTTGTACGATGTCCTGATTCATAATTCGATTACAGAAGGTGTTCGCATGTCTTCAGCCGACGCGAGGCCCTTCCCGCACAATGACTATCGAGCTCTTGAAAACATTCTTGAGAATCGTCGCGACCGCTACGAGAAAGTACTGATCGTCATAGAGGGCGCCTACAGCATGGACGGCGATGTCGCTCCCGTACCGGAATTTGTCCGAATCAAAAAAGCATACGACTGTTTCCTGATGGTCGACGAAGCGCACTCAATGCTCGTTTTAGGAAAAACGGGACGTGGAGTTGACGAACATTTCGGCATTGACCCTAAGGATATTGACATCCATATGGGAACACTATCGAAAGGATTCGGAACGTGTGGCGGATATTTGGCCGGCGATCACAATCTTATCGAGTATCTGCGATATAACTTGCCCGGTTTCGTCTTCTCGGTCGGCATAAGCCCACCGCTTGCCGCCTCTGTTGTTAAGGCCATCGAAATTATGGAAAGGGATAACAGTCGCGTTGAAAGACTCCATCGAAATATCGCCACCTTTATGCGCGAATCGGAGCGTCATGGCTTCGATACATGCCTCGCCGGTGAGACGGCTATTGTACCGATCTTGATCGGGCCGGATGAACTCGCGTTTGTGCTTTCGAAACAGCTCGAGGACGACGGCATAATCGTTCCTCCCGCCATATTCCCTGCGGTAGCACGTGGACAGGCGCGCCTTCGCTTCTGTCTTACGAGCGAGCATACCGAGGAGCAAATTGTATATGCTCTGGACAGACTGAAAACTCGTCTCGAACCTTTTCAGGGGTGAGCTCCGAAGTGAATAGAACTGATACAATTAGGCGATCCTAAACTCAGTCAAGAGGCTGCTCTTCAGCAGTTGGCCGTGACCTGAACTGGATGGTTCAAGAGAAAACAACTGGCTAATAATTACAATCAGGTGAAACAAGATCTCGACAGTTAGATCTGGCGAGATCTTTTTCATCTCATACTCAACACAATGATGCTTGCCAAAAATATGAAATACATGCTACCCTAAGCGTTGCGGAAGCATAGCTCAGCAGGGAGAGCACTTGCCTTACAAGCAAGGGGTCGCAGGTTCAAGTCCTGTTGCTTCCACCATTAATGACGACAAAACGGAGACCCTCCTGAGTCGTCATTTTTATGCCCTGTTTTTGCCCACAGTAACCGTCAGATAAGCCA
>JAAZJH010000083.1 GCA_012800435.1 Clostridiaceae bacterium
ACGGACAATCGGAAACTATTAAAGAACGATATGAGCAAATCAATCATATCAAGTATGCGGTTGGTATCGTCAACGAGGAATACGGAATCGAGCTATCCATAGAGATTGACAAGGCGATTAAACGAGGAGAAAAAGAAAGTGTTATTAAAAAACTGCAAGAGTTTAAGAAAGACAGCGACAGCTACAACAGGAAAAGGCAAGCGACTAAAGATTATTATAAAAACAGGGATACCGAAAGGTAGAAAAAACAGAAAAATATGAAAGGAAGTGATAAAATAAAATAGGTAATATGGGTATAAAAGTTAATTGGTGATGGAAATGAAAATAAAAAAAGTGTTCATACATGGTCTGGGACAAACGCCAAGTAGTTGGGATAAAGTTATATCTCAGTTAAATTTGAATGAAGATGCAATATGTCCTGAAATAGCAAAACTCATGAAATTAAAAGAAAATAGAGCCACCTACAGTTCTTTGTATTCTGCTTTCTCCAATAGAATCAATGAAGAAAAAGGATACTTAAGTTTATGCGGTTTATCTTTAGGTGGAGTGTTGGCTCTTAACTATGCAATAGATTATCCGGAAAAAGTAAAATCCTTAGTTTTAATTGCAGCACAATATAAAATGCCTAAAAAGTTATTGAAATTTCAAAATGCTATATTCCGATTTATGCCAAACTCAATGTTTGAGAAAATCGGATTAAAAAAAGGAGATTTCATCGAGCTTAGTAAGTCTATGATGGAATTGGATTTTAGTGCTTTCATTCATAAAATTAAATGTCCTACCTTGATTATTTACGGCAACAAAGATAAAGCCAATATGAAGGCATCTATAGAGCTTGCTGACAAAATTTCCGATTCGGAACTTAAAGTGCTTAACGGCATAGGACATGAAGTAAATATGGAAGCACCTAAAGAATTAGCAGAAATTTTAAAAGACTTCTTTTTGAGAAACGAATAGTGATTTTCAATAAAATTTAGAAAACATACCTTGACTAAACAATATACTGTGTGGTACGATGTATAGTATTATGAGGAGGTATGTAATGAATGAAGATTGGATATCACAGATTAAGCGTGGAACTTTGGAATATGCAGTTTTATTGCAAATTCAAAAGAGTGATCGCTATGGATACGATTTAGTTCAGTCAATGGAAGATTTTCCTATGCTTACAACCAAGGAAAGTACAGTTTATCCATTATTACGCAGACTCTTAAAAAGTGGATACCTTGATTCTTACTGGAAAGACAACAGCGACGGCATACCGCCAAGAAAGTATTATCGATTGACAAGCTTAGGTAAAGAATATCTTTCAAAGCTTGATAAAGACTGGAAGCTTCTGGTAAATAATATCGAAGATTTGAGGAGGAGCGAATAATGGACAATAGACTTGAAAAATATTTAAAAGAAATTGACAAACATCTTAGGTTTTTACCGATTTCCGAAAAAACGGATATATTAAGCGAACTCAAAAGCAGTTTTGTAGATATGGCTCATGACGGAATGAACTCTGAGCAAATTATCGAAAAAATGGGGTCGGCAAAAGAATTAGCTGCAGAATATCTTGGTGATGCAATTGTAAAAGCCAACGGTTTTACTTGGAAAGGATTTTGGATGGCATTTGGATTTTATTCACTTGCCTCCCTTACATGGCTCAGTGTTATACCAACACTTGCCTCGCTTGCGTTTTCCTTTTTGCTTTCATCAATTGTGAGCGTTCTTGCCGGAATTGTTGTTGCTTTCAAGCCTTTTGCAAGTTTTTACCTTAGTGAATTTATTGTTTTTAATATATTTGGATATAAACCTGAGGGACTGGCTGCATTTGTTATCGGAATTGTGCTAGCAATCATTTTTTTCTTACTTGGAATTTTGTTCTGGAAACTTACCGTTATCACAATCAGAAAATTAGGCGATGGAAGATATAAATTAAGACATATGGCTTAGTTGTAAATCGATTCAACATTGACTCTCAGGAAATAAAAGCAAAAGAAGCATGGAGAAAATAAAATTTATGCTTCTTTTTTATTTTCCAAAAACGAAAGGAGCAGAATATGATTAACGAAGAAATTAGTAGGGAGATAGTACAAGGAGCAAAGGAGGGAATTACTATGGCAATTCAATTCTCCAAAGAATATGGGCAGATACAAGATTATTTTTCCGAGAAGTTTAAAGATAGTAATTTCAGCCTTAGTAAACTCATGCCGGAGAAAAACGAGATACAACTCAAAGACCTATACAAAAAAGGGCAACTCAAGGAAATAGATGTATCTAAGAAAGACCTTGCGGAATTTAAGAAAGAGCTGAATCGGAACGGAGTTAAATTCTCCCTTATGGAAGATAAGGCGACAAAGGATTATGTAGCATTTTTTCAAGCCGATAATGTGAAGATTGTCGAGGTGGCTTTAAGAAAAGCGGTTGAGAAGTCCAACGCCAAAGAAAAAGGCAAAGAGAGTATTAAAAAGCAAATTGATAAATTCAAAAATCTTGCTAAAGAAAATCCGTTAAAGGATATTGCAAAGGCAAAGGACAAGAGTTTTGACCTTGACAGATAAAGGGAGTACCGAATCGTTACCCCCTTGCCTATTCACTGAAATACTCAAGGAATATAAGGGCTGACAGAACGAATCGTTCAGCGAGGTCTGAACGCTTTGTTCACCCCTTGTTAAATAAGGGAGTCGGAAAACACGACAGCCTTAACAGAGGACAGAATCCCGATTTGGGAATGTGCTATGCCGATATCGTAAAATAAGCTAATGCACTAATTCAGTGCGTGAGCTGATGTCGGAATATACGACAGCAGATTAGATGACACCCCGAAACAGGGTATCACATTAAAAACTTAATATTAAGCCTTGCACCGCATTTTAAGATACGGGAAAGGAAATCTATTCAAAGGCAAAATAAAAGGCTAAAAACACCTTTCCACCGCCTCAGAATAGAAATGTATGAGGGCAGTAGCAAAGAAAAAAGCTATTGCCCATTTTTTATTTCAAAAACAGGAGGAATAACATGACAACAGTAAACAGAAGATACTATTGGCTAAAGCTAAAAGAAGATTTTTTCACGGATAAGAGAATTAAAAGACTTAGAAGAATCTCCGGCGGAGATACTTACACGATTATTTACCTCAAACTCTTATTACTCAGCCTAAGAGATGACGGCAAACTCTACTATGACGGAGTGGAAACGGACTTTATTAAAGAACTCGCTCTAACGATTGACGAAACAGATGATGATGTGATGGTTACCGTAAGTTATCTTGTAGCACAGGGCTTGATGGAAATCATTGTAGAAAATGATGAGTATTTTCTAACCGAAATACCCGACATGGTAGGTTCGGAAACCGCTTCAACAAGGCGTTCAAGGAAGTCAAGACAGATGAAAAAGGAACAAAAAATGTTGCAATGCAACACCGATGCAACAAAATGCAACGGAGAGATAGAGAAAGAGATAGAGATAGAGATAGAGTTAGAGAAAGAGGGGGAGAGAAAAAACAATGCAACACCCCACCCCCATTTTTTTGGAGTATATCAAAATGTGAAATTATCTGATAAAGAGTATGGAAGTCTTAAAGATAAGTTAGGTACTCATACGGAAACAATGATAGACAAGCTTTCAAGATATATAAAGAGTTCCGGCAGATACTATCAAGACCACTATGTGACAATCCTCAACTGGTATGAGCAAGACAAGGAAAAACTAACACAGAAAAAAGACGGAAGAAAAACGATACCCAACTATGATGACAGTCCAAGCATATAAAGCGGTGGAAACATCTTTTTAGGAGTTTTAATTAAAGTCAGGTATAAAACTATGCCAAGACGACAAAAGAGCCTTACGGCTAAAATATACGGCAA
>JAAZJH010000040.1 GCA_012800435.1 Clostridiaceae bacterium
ATGAGTGACCTATCTTATGAAAGATATATTGATTGGCACCTTGCTCACTGTGATAAAGAAGAGTTATTAGGGGCAAGCAATCATTATCTGTTTGTTTGTAAAAAGTAAATACTTAAAAATAAAATTCTGAAAGATATTATGATTAACAGTCAGTCAAGAATAATAAAAATTAAGTAGCTAAAATCATTGGTATTGCTTGTGATTCAACACTCGGCTGCGGAAGAATTCTTTGCTGCAATTTGTAGCATTGAAATCCAAATGATCCTGTTGCATTAAAAAAGGCAGTCGTCAATTGTGAGGAAATGAACGGATAAGAGAGTAAAAATGAGCAGACATCAAACTATTACCCACCCGCTTCAGCCTCTTTTTCAAGCCGATTCAAAAGTTTTGATCTTGGGACCTTTCCCTCTGTCGAAACGAGAGAATACGGCTTCTTTTACGGACATCCTCAGAATCGTTTCTGGCCATTACTTGAGCGGATTTATGGTGTAAAACTGAGTACTGATATTGAAGAAAGAAGAGCAATTCTTTTGCAGCACCATCTTGCCGTCTACGACGTCATTTACCGGTGTGATATCGTCGGATCCAGTGACGCCAGTATTCAAAACGTCGTTCCCTCAGATTTAAGCTCTATTTTTAAAAAGGCAGACATAAAGCAAGTTTTCTGCAACGGTGGAACGGCTTACCGGTACTATCGAAAATATCAGGAGCAGAAAACGGGCTTCAAAGCCATTCAACTGCCCTCTACCAGTCCAGCCAATGCAAGATATTCGATGGATAATTTGTATCATCAGTGGAAAGTAATAAGAGAGTATTGAGCATAAAAAAGAAGTCGTAGTCTTGTCTCATAAATAATTATCTTGCTATATTAAACGGATGTATGTTGATTTCACAAGATGGCGCAATTATGATAAAACAACGCCATGAAATGAGGCTGCTACAATGATTACTATTCGTCCGGTATCAGATTTGCGCAATCGTTTCACAGAAATCGAAAAGACTGTTAAAGAAGGAACGCCAGTCTACTTAACAAAAAATGGCTATGGAACGATGGTTGTTATGAGCTTGGAGCATTATACCGCACTCACAGAAGATGTAGAGGCGAAGCTTGATGAAGCTGATTACATAGCAGAGATGACGACTGAACGTTATACGGCAGACGAAGTTTTCGATAGAGTGATGAAACGTATCGATAGCCATGAAAAAATATAAGTTGCGAATTCTCCCGCTTTTTGAAGAGGACTTAAACCGGATTCGTCGACTAAATCATTCTGCAACTAGAAAATCCAATATCTGCGTATTCGCTGGTGAATAACGTGTATGACGTGATTAAGAAGCGTCTCCCCTTTGGAGCGATTGTCAGTTAGCAACTGAATTATTCTTCAAGTCGCGGAATAATTAAGTTGCTAACTGAAATTATGAGAGAGGATTATCTCAATAAACGGATTGCTTGCGAAGAGGATGATTTAATCTGATTAAAAAAAGCCTTCACCTGAATGCAACCGTATAATATATGGGAGAGTACTTGAAAGCTTGGATCATTGTTTTGAACTTTCAGGCAGTCAAACTGAAATGATTAATTTTGCTGAAGAGCAACTGGAGAGCATGCAGAAATCAGTGGTTAAAATTGCTGAGAAATTTTTAAAACACCATTCAAGCGAGGGATGATTATGAAACAGAGAACAAAACTCATATCTTTGCTTTTATCCCTATGTCTAATTCTGTCACTGACAGCCTGTGCATGTTGCAATGAAGTTTCATATTCTAACGCAAAGAATTGGGCTTATTTTGAGAATGAGAAGTCCGAAAAAACGGCGGATGTATTTTTCATTTGCCCTACGGTTTTTTTAGGGGATGAAAGCTCGTTTAATATGGCGATGGATGATGAAAAAACGCGCGGAAATTTCCTCGGTGCAACGAATATGGAAAGAGGCATTTACGATGATAACGCGCGATTTTTTGCTCCGTATTACCGTCAGGCAGGGCTGAACGTGTATAAACTCTCCGCCGCGGAAAGAGAACCGTACTTTGCAGTCGCCTATTCCGATATAAAGAATGCTTTTTCCTATTATCTAAAGAATTGCAACAAGGAGCGTCCGTTTGTTCTTGCAGGCTTTTCTCAGGGGGCGGATCTTTGTATTCGTCTTATGAAGGACTATGCTGAAGATGCTGATTTTTCTAATAATTTTGTCGCCTGCTACGCAATCGGTTGGAGCGTCACACAAGAAGATTTAGACGCATATCCCGGACTTGAATTTGCGAAGGGTGAAAGTGATACCGGCGTGATCATTTCCTTTAACAGCGAAGCCGATTATATTGATGATTCTCTGATTATTCCGAAAGGAACAAAGACGCTTGCCATTAATCCGCTGAATTGGAAGACAGATGGCACCCCGGCAGATAAAACCCTCAATATTGGCGCCTGCTTTACGGATTATGATGGGAATATCACAAATGAAATTCCCGCTCTCACCGGTGCCTATATTGATGCGGAGCGCGGCGCTCTTATCGTAACGGATGTAAGCGCGGAAGAATACCCGCCCGTTCTGGACATTTTCCAAGAAGGTATTTTTCATCTATATGACTATCAGTTCTTTTACAGAAATCTGGAGAAAAATGTCAAAACCCGTATTGATGCCTTTGAAAAAGAATAATCAACGGTTTTTATTCTCAACTTATACCTCAGTCTGCCGGTTTTTTTGTTTTTTTTGCATTACCTTATTCCTTCGTTTCTGTCTCCGCTGAAGGAAGAGTGGGATTGGATGAGAGATGAATAGAATTCGTCGAAAACCACGATCAAGACGCGTTTTTCCGTAACGCCGGAGCGCACAGTGTGCGGATCGTTGCGCTATAGTTAATAAAAATTAAAAAAGAAAACGGAGTGTGGCAAATCATTTTCTTCCGTTTCCCCGTAAGGCTATTCCGGGCAGTTACCCTTCAGGAGGTTATTTATGTCAGAACAGACAATTCTTATCATTGGCAGCAGTGCAGCGGGTTTGGCCGCCGCGGAAGCAGCTCGCAAACAAGATCCGGACATTCCGATTACGATGTTGTCGGAAGAGCCGTATTTGCCGTATCATCGTCCGCGACTACCTCAAGTTATCATTGATCCATCCATCAAGAAAAACATTACGCTTCGCAATGAAGAATGGTTCAAGGAACGCAACATTGACCTTAAACTCGGCGCAACCGTGAAGCGTGTTGATTCCAAAGCGCAGAAGGTTGAACTGAAGGACGGTTCAATTATTCCTTATGGAAAACTTATTCTGGCAACCGGCAGCCGGAGTTTTATGCCCCCGATGAAAGGAAATGATCTTAAAGGCGTCTTTACGATTTGGACATTGGACGATGCGCTTGCTGTATCGGATTGGCTCAACCATGCAAAAAAAGGCGTCGTGATCGGCGGCGGCTTGCTCGGCCTTGAAGCGGCTTACGCTTTGAGCAAACGCGGCGTGGAGACTACAGTTTTGGAGCGGTCGGATCGGTTGTTGAAACGCCAGCTCGATGAGAAATCGAGCGCGATGTTCCTGTCGCAGACAGAACGGCTTGGCGTTCATGTCCTGACCGACGCTTCAACGGAGGAAATTATTCCTGACGAAAGCGGCAATGTCGCGCTCATTCGCCTTGAAGACGGGCGAGAATTAGAGTGCGACGTCGTGATCGTATCGACCGGAGTACGGGCGCGAGTTGAAGTGATGGAAGGAGAGCCGATCTCGATTGATCGCCGTTTTGTTGTGAACAATCGTCTGGAAACCGATATTCCTAATGTGTATGCCGCCGGTGACTGTGCCCTCATGGATGGAATCTGGTTCGGTCTCTGGCCCGTTTCTGTAAAAGAGGGAAAAGCCGCAGGTACTAACGCTGCCGGAGGTGATGAAATCTGTGTGATTCCGACACCGCCTTACCTTGTCAACACGATGGAAACGCGTGTCGCCTCTGCGGGCATTATTGAGTCGGAGGATGAATCCATTATCTCTCAGATTCAGGTCGATGACGCGCAGCTAAACTACGATCGACGAAACTTCAAAGACGGCGCACTTGTAGGATACGTGCTTTTAGGCAACACGGCACCCTTCTCCATGTTGAGTCGCGAGCTTCAATATAACGAAGGCTAAGTACGCTGCCACGTGCGCGGAGCAAAGCATCGCACAGCGGGGCAAAGTTGCTTTACCTCAAGTACGCCGCCACGTTCGCGGAGCAAAGAGCACGATGATTGGCAGAATTTCGAGTCGTCCCATGATCATGCCGATGCTTAGAGCGATTTTTGAAAGAACGGAAAGGCCTGCGTACGAACCGGTTGGTCCGACTGCTTGGGTGCCGGGTCCGATGTTATTGAAGGTTGCGGCGACCGCGCTAAAGGCGGTCGGGAAGTCAGGTGCGGATATCGAGACAATAGCTAAAAGCGAGATAAAAACGAGGCAATAAATCGTCAAGTATTCGTATAGCATCATTTTCAAATCGTTGCCGATCACTTTCCGCTCAAAGCGAAGCGGTAGTTTGCGGTTGGGGCTTAAATTTTTCCGAAAAGTAATGATGGACGATTTGATGTAAATAGCAGAGCGACTGACTTTGAGTCCGCCTGCTGTTGAGCCCGCCATGCCGCCGATGAACATCAGAACGAGTAAGACAATGATGGAAAAAAGAGGCCATTTGTCATAATTGCAGTTCGTGTATCCTGTTGTTGTAATGATGGACGAGACGGTAAAGAATACTTCGCGAAGTTGCGTTGAAAATGATGTATAAAGATGTCGCGTGTTGATCAAGATAGAGGCGACGGCGGCAACGACGAAGCCAAGATACCAGCGCAGTTCTTCGCTTTGAAAAACATGTCGGAATTGACGACACATCAAGGCGTAATACAGGTTGAAGTTCACACCGAACACGAGCATGCCGACGCCAAGCACGTATTGGAGATAAGGGCTCTGGTAATAAGCGACCGAGTTAGATTTGATGCCGAAACCGCCGGTACCGGCCGTGCCGAACGCGTGAATAAACGAATCAAAAACGGGCATACGACCGGCAATAAGCAGGACGATCAGGATCGCTGTCATAACGAAGTATATGCCGTAAAGGATTCGCGCAGTGCTTCGGATTCGCGCATGTAGTTTTCCAAAAGTAGGTCCGGGCACTTCGGCTTTCATTATGAAAACACTGTCGGAGCTTATACGGGGCATGATCGCCAATACAAACACGAGAACACCCATACCGCCGATCAAATGCGTGAAGGAGCGCCAGAACAGCTGAGAGTGGGAGAGCAGCTCCGGTTGAGACAGCACGGATGCCCCGGTAGTCGTGAAACCGGAAGACGCTTCAAAAAAGGCGTCGACAATGGATGGAATAGATCCTGAAAGGACGAACGGCAGACAGCCGATGAAAGAAAAAAGAATCCAGGTTGCGCCAACGATAACAAAGCCCTCCCGCATGAAAAAATCTTGGTTTTTCGAACGCTTGCTCGACAGAGCAAAACTAGCGGCAATACATATCCCGATCGGCAAAAGGAAGGGGTAGACGCCCGTCCATCCTTCGCCGTAATACAGTGCGACGAAAATGGGCGGTACCATCAACAATGATGTCGCAAGAAGGATTTTTCCAAGAATTTGGCGAACCAGCGCGTAATTCATAAGTCGTCTTCAGTGTTACTCAAGGATGTCCGTAATATCTCGGAAATCAGGGCGTGTCGTCACAACAAGGACGTCGTCGCCAACGCGGATTTCATCGTTTCCGGCGGGGAATAGAATCTCGTCGTCGCGCATTATGCAGAGAATTAACACGCCGGATTTCATTTTTATCAGCCGAAGCGGTTTGTCGCATGCTGCACTTGTGTTGGTGATGTGGAATTGGAAGACTTCAACTCGTCCGCTAGACAGTCGATAAAAAGCGTCAATGTCTGCCCCCTCCGTGTTTTCTGTGGAACGCACAAAGCGGATAATATGATCCGCGATTAGGCGGTGCGGCGTGATGATCGCCTGGAGTCCGACGTTCGAGAGGATCTTCAAAAGATTTGTGCGATTGACCTTTGTAATCGTTTTTTCGACGCCCTCATGGTAGGCATAAATAGAGATGAGGATATTTTCTTCGTCAACGCCGGTCAGAGCAATGACGACGTCGTAGTTGTGCAGGCGTTCTTCGCGAAGAATTTCTTGATCTGTACCATCTGCCCAGATGACTTCAACACGAGGAAAATCCCCTGAGAGAAGATCAGCTTGATCTTCATCTTGTTCGATGACTTTAACGCGCATTTGCATTTTTTCAAGACGAGGGAGAAGGTATCGCGTTACGCGACCGCCGCCTACAATAAGTGCCGATTGCGGACGCTTTACGTGTGGCATATCTTGTTGGCAAAAAGCGCGAATCTCAGAGGGAAGGCCTGTGAGATAGAGGCGATCGCCAGCATGCAGTACAACATCGCCTCTTGGGATCATGACACCGGCATTGCGCTCGATGATGCCGATCAGGACATTGCCGTGCTGGCGGCCGATCTCCTTGAGGCTCATGCCATCGTAGGTAGAGTTTTCGGGAAGTTCGACATCGACAATGTACAGTCTGCCGTCGCTGAAGCTGTCTACGCCCAGCGCGTGAGGGAAGTGCATCATGTTTTCGATGGCGCGTGCTGCTACGAGATCAGGGTTAATCATCAGAGTGATGCCCAGAGATTCGCGCAAGAAGTTCATCTGAAGCGAGTATTCCGGACTGCGAACACGAGCGACCACATAGCGCGCGCCAATTTTCTTCGCCGTAATGGCGGCGATGATGTTAACTTCGTCATCCGGTGTGACAGCCATGAAAATATCGCACGTGGCGACACCGGCTTCGAGCTGAATATCAAGTAGAGCACCGTTGCCTACGACGCCGGAAAGATCAACGGTGTTGACCATTTGCTCGATACGTTTCTTGTTTTTGTCAATGACGACGACGTGGTGGTTTTCTGAGCATAGGTCCCGGCACAGCGTCTCACCGAGTTTACCTGCTCCACACACGACAATATCCATTCGACGGATCCTCCGTTCTCCGGCAGTGGTCTTATTTATGTTTCTCATATTACCGCAAATAGAAAAATGATCATAATGGCGGATTAGCATGTCTTTTGCCGTGTCATAGGGTTCTTTAATGGACAGATTCATTATTGTCCTCTAAAATCAGAAGACCGCAGGAGACGGTGATTTCCCATAAAGGTAGATGACATGGCAGAGAAACAAAATGATGATCTAGAAAAAGAAGAACAGAAACAAGATCAGGAGCACGAGAAAAAGCGTCAGTCGGTCAATGCTTTGAAATTTCGGAAGACAACGCGACGCCGAACGCACCGTCCGGCGAGGACAGACGGTACGTTGCCTCTAATTCCGATGCGCGGGTTGGTGGTCTATCCGGGCGTCCTGCTCTCCTTTGATGTCGGTCGCGAGCAGTCGGTTGCCGCGCTTCGCGCGGCCATGGACGGCAGACATGAGTTGATCCTGGCAGGTCAAAAGAATCTCGACGCGGAGTGGCCGGAAACATCGAAAATCCATAAAATCGGCACACGCGCTTTCGTGCGTCAGATCTTAGAAGTATCCGGAAGTTCTCTTAAAATTCTCGTGTATGGGCTCGAACGCGTGAAAATCGATACTATTATTGAGCGCGATCAACATTACGAAGCGCGTTACCATGCCATTGACGGCACCGTATCCGAAAAAACGCCTGAACTCAACGCCGCTCTGCGCCTCTTGGTCGAACTTTTTCAACAATACGCCGCGCTTACAGAACGCATTCCGCCTCCGGTTGTGGCGATGATTCGGAACGAAGACGATCCGGGGCACGCTGCCGATGTCGTTGCAGGTCAGTTGTCTATTCAGTTTGAAGAGCAGCAGAAAATTCTGGAGACAGTGCCCGTTTTAAAGCGTATACGCCTCGTTCTCGGCATATTGCATCGTGAAATCCAGCTTGCTGAGCTGGAAACGCGTATAGCGAATGAAGTGCAAACACAGCTTGACAAAAACCAGCGTGATTATTACTTGCGCGAACAGATTCGCGTGATCCAAGAAGAACTCGGCGAAGAAAGCGGTGCAGGACGAGATATGGACTCGCTCAGAGAGAGGCTGGCAAAATCAGGTATTCCGGATGAAGAGAAACCGAAAATTGAAAAGGAAATCAACCGGCTGGACAACATGCCGACACATTTTCCCGAATATACAACGCAGTTGACATGGGTCGAAACGTTGCTGGACTTGCCGTTCGGCAAACGGACTGCTGAGCGCCACAATCTTGCGCGCGCCCGTCGTATCCTTGAACGCGACCATTACGGCATGGAAAAAGTTAAAGTGCGCGTTATGGAGTATCTTGCGGTGCGAAAACTCTTGGTCGAACAACAAGGAGACGCGCCGATTCGCGGTCCGATTCTTTGCTTCGTAGGTCCCCCGGGAACGGGAAAGACGTCCATCGCCAAAGCCATTGCGGAATCTTTGGGGCGCCGTTATTTCCGCTTATCTTTGGGCGGAATGCGCGACGAAGCGGAAATCCGCGGACATCGTCGCACATACGTCGGCGCGATGCCGGGGCGCATCATTCAGGCGATCCGACATGTGGCCACCGATAATCCGTTGATTTTGCTGGATGAAGTAGATAAGATCGGCAATGATTTCCGCGGCGATCCGGCATCAGCATTGCTCGAAGTCCTGGATCCCGAGCAGAATAATTCATTCCAGGATCATTACGTCGAAATACCTTACGATTTGTCGCAGGTGCTTTTTATCACGACGGCCAACACCATAGACACAATTCCTCCCGCGCTCTATGACCGTATGGAAACCATAGAAGTTCCGGGTTATACCGAAGCGGACAAAATTGAAATCGGAATGCGCCACTTGTTGCCGCGCGCACGCAAGGAACACGGTCTCACGGGCGCTGATCTCGGAGTGACGCGCGCGGGTATGGCGGAAATCATTCGCTCGTACACCGCAGAGTCCGGCGTACGACAGCTCGAACGTGAATTGGCGCGTCTTTGTCGCTGTGTGGCGATGTTTATCGCCGAGAACGACGAGACCGGTTCGTCGACAAAAAAAAGACTTGTTGTGGGCAAAACGAAAGTAGAATCTTTCCTTGGAAAGCCGAAATATTTTTACGATATAGCTGACAAGGAAGATCAGGTTGGCGTTGCAACAGGTCTGGCGTGGACGTGGGCCGGCGGCGATACGCTCACGATTGAAGTCAATGTCATGCCGGGCACCGGAAAACTAAAGCTCACCGGGCAGCTTGGCGACGTGATGAAAGAATCGGCTGAAACGGCATTGACTTATATCTTAAGTCGCTCAGAAGAACTTGGGATCGATGGCGCCGCCATGAAGGAACGCGATATTCACATCCATGTTCCGGCAGGCGCGATTCCGAAAGACGGTCCGTCTGCCGGTATTACGCTTGCGACCGCCCTCGCTTCAGCGCTCACCGGCTGCCCTGTACGTCATGATTACGCGATGACGGGTGAAATTACGTTGCGCGGACGCGTGTTGCCCATAGGCGGGCTTAAAGAAAAGTCGGTTGCCGCGCATCGCGCCGGCATCCGAAAAGTACTCATTCCGGAGAAAAACGTGCGAGACATCGATGACGTGCCGGCATCTGTGCGCAAAGACCTCACTTTCATTCCTGTCACGACGATGGATCAAGTTCTTCAAAAAACGCTTGTTACTCCACCGTCAAAGATATTGACTTTTCAAGACACGGAAACCAAGCATATTGCCGATCAAAAGTCCGAAACAAAGAAGATCTCTGATCGAACATCGGATACGAGCACGATCTCTATTGTCACGTAAGAAGGGCATTATCCTTACGAACGTTTTACTCTTGCTCGTCATATTAGTAAAGAATCAAATCCCCGAGTTGCCGGATGACGTTTCGGTGACAAGGGGATCTTTTTATATGTTGGCGAGAGCTTGCACACGATCAAGCAATGATGACGCAAAGCGATTGACTTGTAAAAACAACTCGGTCTATAATGACAAACACCGGTTTTAACCGTGGAACGCTCAAAGGCTCTTGAAAATGTTGCTTTTTCGCAACAAATATTGTTCGGAGCAGGAGTTGCAAGACTTGGAGGAGGGATATTTTATGAAAAAATGGACTGCCATGGCAATGGCGTTTCTACTGATTTTGTTCGCGATGGTCGGCTGCCAAAAGCATGAAACAAAACCGAGCGAGACGGAGGTGCCGTCGGGAACAGAAAGTATTCAAACGGATCCGGTCGTCGAAACAATAGCAGAGGATCCGCCTAAGGAGCCTGTAGAGTTGGTGGTGTTTGCCGCAGCATCGATGACGGAGACGCTGACGGAGCTTGCTGATAAGTACATGAGCGAGAATGATAACGTCAACATTGTCCTTACTTTCGATTCTTCGGGCACACTAAAAAAGCAAATAGAAGAAGGAGCTGTCTGCGACATCTTCCTTTCTGCGGCACAGAAGCAGATGGATGCGCTTGATTCAGCGGCACCTGCGGAAAAAAATCCGGATGGCCTTGATTATGTGTTACAGGGGTCACGCTTTGACATCCTGGAAAACAAAGTTGCGCTGGCGGTGCCCGACGGCAACCCCAAACAAGTCGAATCATATGAAAACTTGAAAGAGAAACTGCTCTCTGGAGATATTCTTCTTTGCATGGGGAACGCGGATGTGCCGGTCGGTCAATATACGAGCAAAATTTTGAAGTTTTTTGAACTTGATGAAGACGCGCTGGCGCGTGATGGAAAGATCACCTATGCCTCAAACGTCAAAGAAGTTACATCGCAGGTAAAGGAAGGTGCAGTTGATTGTGGCATAATCTATCAGACGGATGCTAAATCGGCCAATCTGGACGTAGTTGATACGGCAACGGCTGAAATGTGCGGTCAGGTCATCTATCCCGTTGCCGTGATGAAAGAATCTTCGAATCCTGAAGCGGCTGAAGCGTTCTTGGAGTACTTGAAAAGCGATACTGCCGATGCTGTCTTTGAAGCAGTCGGTTTCACGCCGGTAGGGTAGAAGACTTACAGAGATGATATGATCGACGATGCAAGACTGGTCGGCGACTTGACGCAGGCAGGGTGAAAGAAAGCTCAGGTCGCCACACATTGTGTTAAAAAAGATAGATATATATATATAAATAAGAAAGAGGGTTGGGAGAAAACAGCCGGAATTATTTCGGAGACATTCTCCTTCAGGACAGGAGCGGTACATGGATTTATATCCACTGTGGAACTCACTGCGGATCGCAGGCATCAGTACGGTCATCATTTTCTTTTTTGGGATTTTTTCTGCCTATTACATTGCAAAAGCGCCACGCCTTGTGAAAGGCATTCTCGACGTTGTTTTGACGCTTCCGCTCGTATTGCCGCCAACGGTTGTCGGCTATATTCTACTTCGACTTCTTGGGCCTCGACGCCCTATCGGAGCTTTGTTTCTGGAGCTCTTTGATCTTCGTCTGACGATGACATGGTGGTCGTCCATCTTTGCGACGACGGTCGTCATTTTTCCATTGATGTATAGAACGGCGCGCGGCGCCTTTGAAGCGTTCGATGAAACGCTTGCGTATTCCGGTAAGTCTATCGGCCTTTCAAACGCCTATATTTTCTGGCGTATCCGCATGCCGTATTGTCGCCAAGGCATTCTTGCCGGAACGGTGCTCGCCTTTGCTCGAGCACTTGGCGAATACGGCGCAACGAGTATGATCTCGGGGTATACTCCAGGCCATACGGCGACGATTTCTACGACGGTGTATCAACTATGGCGTACGGACAACGATGCCCTTGCGGTGAAGTGGGTTCTTATCAATATGGCGATTTCCTTTGTCGTGCTCCTCGCGGTTAACATGCTGGAGCGGAAAACGCATGGAGAGATTGCCGCGAAAACAATAAAGGACGCGTAACATGTCGGTTCTGGTCGATATTGAAAAGAAGTTAGGTTCTTTTCACCTTAGAGCAAAATTCGAGGCGGGCGACGAGGTTCTTGCGCTACTTGGCGCCTCCGGTTGCGGGAAGAGCATGACGCTTAAATGCATTGCCGGCATCGTAAAACCCGATCGCGGCAGGATCGTCGTGGACGACGAAGTACTATTTGATTCCGAAAAAAAGATCAATCTGACGCCGCAGGAGCGCCATACAGGGCTGATGTTTCAAAACTACGCTCTTTTTCCTAATATGAACGTTCTTGAAAACATACGTGCCGGAACGCGGCGCGAGCGTAAGACAGAGACAAGATCGACACGGGAGGATCGCGTGCAAAAAGTCATGGAGACCTTTGGTCTCCTTCCACTCGCGCGACATTTGCCTTCGCAGCTTTCCGGAGGTCAACAGCAGCGAACGGCGTTGGCGCGGATTTTAGTATCTCGTCCGTCCATTCTGCTTCTCGATGAGCCGTTTTCCGCCCTTGATAGCCATTTGCGTTTTCGTCTGGAGCAGAAAGTTCGCGACGTTATGGAAGAGTTCGGAAAATCCGTCATCCTCGTTTCCCACAATCGTGATGAAGTTTACCGCCTTGCCGACAAGATCGCTGTTATGGATAACGGAAGGATTGTGACCTGCGGCGACAAAAAAGACGTCTTTCACAATCCGAAGACGCGCCATGCCGCGATTATGACGGGATGTAAAAACATTTCAAAATATCGTATGCTTCCGGATGGACGTATTGAGGCACTCGACTGGGGTCTTACGCTGCAATCGTCCCAAAAAACGTCAGAAGAAGGGTATATTGGCATCCGTATGCACGGGATAGCGGATGGCGAGGGGCAAACAGACAACGTTTTTCTTTTCAATGTCCTTGAGGAGCTTGAAAATCCGTTTTCATTTACGATCATGCTGCAGCCTGAAGGAGAAACCGACACGCGCCCTCTCGGCTGGGAGCTGACAAAAGAAGAATGGCATCGTCTTCGCGCTCCTAAAGTGAAGGTGATGCTGTCTGACGAGGAACTGTTGATTTTAGAAAACTGATCAGATGTTGCTAAATATAAAGCGCGTTCTGTTACGAAGTGACCGCTCTTGAAAAGCAATGCGCTTGACGGCAAATGGCTAAAAAGAGCGCTGAGAAGACGCTTGAATACGCTAGAGAAAGCGCCGAAACAAGCAGGCATGATTGTAATAAGATTGTCGAGAATACATGCGAGCACGCCCATGAAAATGTTGAAACAAACCAGCATGATTGCGAAATGATTGCCAAGTACATGTGCATATATGTGCCACAAGAGATACGTATTTATTACTTTAAGACGACATAAGACCATCTTTTAAGGAGAAGTAACGAATGAAAAAGCTGAACGTGGAAGACGCCATCGGCGAAACAATATGCCACGATGTCACTGCGATGCGCGAAGGATTCAAGGGGCCGCTATTCAAGCGGGGGCATGTGATTCGAGAAGAGGATATTCCTCTCCTGCTTGACGTCGGCAAACGCACGATTTTTGTGTGGGAGGAGCATGCAGGGGAGATACATGAGGAAGATGCGGCGCTCCGCATGGCGGCAATGGCACAGGTCGATCAGGCGCATTATACCGAGCCTTCTGAAGGCAAGGTGCAGCTTATTGCAGATGCGCGCGGCATGTTTCGCGTCGATACGGAGCTGCTTTCGAAGATCAACCGGATTGGAGATATTACGATTACGGCACTCCCCGACCATTATCCGGTTGAAAAAGGCATGAGGCTTGTGTCGATGCGCATCGTTCCGCTTGTAACGAAGGAAGAGCAAATCATCGAAGCGGAGGCACTATGCCGTGATCGAAAGCTCTTCGATCTTCGTCCCTATCGCCCCATGAAAGTCGGTGCCGTCATTACCGGTTACGAGATATACAGCGGTCGGATCAAAGATCGATTTGAACCGGTCATTCGCGCCAAAATGAAGAACTATCCAAGCGATATTATTGGCGTCACCATCTGTGATGATGAACTCGACATGATCGTCGACGCGGCGCAAACCTATATTGATAAGGGTGTGGACTTGCTCTTCTTTACCGGAGGAATGTCGGTGGATCCGGATGATTTGACACCGGCAGCTATCCGCCGGCTCGGCGCGGACATCGTCACGCATGGCGTACCGTCGCAACCAGGCAACATGACGCTCATTGCTTACCGCGACGACGTCGCGATTATGGGCATACCCGGCGCGGCAGTCCATCTTCCAGTGACGATTTTTGACGTTCTTCTGCCTCAGCTGTTCACCGGAGATCGTCTGATACGCGATGACCTTCTTAACCTTGCAGAAGGAGGACTCTGTCAGCTCTGCGATCTTTGTCACTTCCCAAACTGCACGTTCGGTCGTTATTAAGAAAGGAAGGGGCAAACGGAGACTGATTCCCAGCACCTCCTCTAACTCCGGAATACGTCCAAAAGGGTTATTGAGTTGGTTGCATACGACGGCACGCTCAGGCGGTATTGGAAAAGAACAACGCTAACGAAGACTGATCCCCAACGCCTTCTCTAA
>JAAZJH010000041.1 GCA_012800435.1 Clostridiaceae bacterium
AAAACCATGTCAGGAGTTGGAAGTTCGCCAACTCGAATCCTAGGCATGCTATTCCCCGTTACGTCCATTTTTTCGACCGCAATATCATGCCATGCTTTCGTGGTGCTCTTAATGACTTTTAACAGATACTCCGGCTTTACTAAAATACGCTCCTTAAACTTAACGAGTCTGTCATTAAAGGACGACGTCCCCGGCAAGGCCTGCTCCAGTTCTTCACAAACTTCCTTAAACTTGGCGCAATCTGTTTCCGGGCAGACTACGTCATACAGACCTTGTGTCATTTCATCGAAAGTAAATTTATCTCCTAGGAGCATGCGTGTACGAAAGACCAGATTGGCGACGTGATCGACTAAGTAATTGACACGGGCGGCCTCTTTTTCCATGGCGGTTTTCTTGTACTCAAGGAGGTTTTTGTGGAGGACCTGACCTTCATCTAAGATTTCTCTTAGAGACTTTCCGTGCTTCATCCAGCCAAGTTCGTAATCAGGAATTTGCTTGTAGTCTCTCGAGAAGTCCATTTTAGTTCTGCGCCAAAAAGGACCTTCTACAAACCACTGCAGATCCCAGTTATCGTAACGTGTCTTATTCAGTGTCAAGTCGACTAATTGTCGCCCAAAAGCGTTTAATGCACTCGCTCCCATGTTGATCCCCTCCGGCTTACAGTCTAATTGATCAAACTGAGGTGCCCGGGCAGCACTATTTCCTAACTAACAAAAAAATTAGCATCGGCGACGATTTTTAGACTTTGCCAATCCAACTCCTTGCAGCAAAGATCATAGACTGTCTCTCCCGCTTTACGCTGACTTCTGCACTCTGTGCCTACGAACTTAAGCGGGGGCACCGGCCTGTCCTACCTCATGCTGACTCTCCGCCTACGCTCACATACTATTGATTTTCTTGGCTTTTTCAAAATATGACGCGATTTCCTCACCGGTAGCCAGCCAAATCTTTTCGTTCTGCACGATCAGATTCAGTAATTCTTCCAGAATGAAAATTCTCCCCTGTTCTCCTGTAGCTTGGGGATCCAGTTGAAGATTAAACAACGTGCCGTACTTGAGAGCACCTTCCAGCTCAATTTTCCAGTTTTCCAGCACATCATTGGCATTGGCAGAGCGGCTCTGCCCCTGCGGAATTTGCGGAGCCCATGTATAAACAAAGTACGGTAAATCGTATAACGCCCAGTGAATCGGAAGTTCAATCATGAGACTTTCCCTCCGAAGATAAGGAATATCATCATCAGAAAGGGAACTGGAATAAGTGAAACCGAGGTCTCTTACTATTCTCAGCGTTTCTTCCGTCATCTCGCCCTCCGGCATACGAAAGCCCCTCACCTCACTGCCGCTGACTTCTTCAAGACGATCCTTTGCCCATTTCAGCACAGACCGTTGCTCTTGCGCAGAAAGGAGGGCAAGATTTTCATGGTAGTAACCATGACAGCCAATCTCGTGACCTCTTAAAGCAATCTCCTTTACAACTTCCGGATACCTGTCCGCAACAGCAGCCAAGACGAAGAAGGTAGCCTTGACACCCCGATCATCTAAGGCATCCAGAATCTTAGGCAGGCCGAAGGTCATGCCCTCCCAGCCCAAAGCGGAAATTTCACCGCTATTCAAGTCAATATTCCCGTCCGGATAATACATCTTGGCAAAATACTCGGCCTCAATGTTTACACTAATCATAACGGCACAAGTCTTGCCCTTAGGCCAGCATATTCTATCCTTACTCATGTGCTTCACCTCCATTATGCTCAATAAAATATTCCGCTAAATCTAAGCAGGTAGAGCACCAGAGGCTATCGTTCTCAACCAAGTACCGACAAAAGCGCTCAAACATGATCGCGCGCCCCGGAGTGCCGGCAATCTGCGGGTGGAAGGCGGGAGAGCCCGCTGTGCCATAACGAATAATGCCCTTTACTTCGTTAATCCAGTTTTCATATGGATTTCGGTAAGGAGCAATTCTTGGCATGCCGACAAGAACCTGAGGATAAGAATTCATGACGGTCTGCATATAGTCATCCATCATCTCATCACGGCAGGGGATGTTCACTGCCTTAGTCTTCTCACCCTTAACCTCTATCCAAGTACAAGCCTCACCGGCCAAGCCACAGCTGCCATAGACAAAACCGCCAGCGCTGTAGAGCCACTTCTCTGTTTCCGGCAGGATGGGACCGGTACCTCGAAAGCCTTTTGCCTTTACGCCGGCATATTTCAGAAAAGCATCCTGACATTTTTCAATAAATGCAATCTGTTCTTCAGTTGTATTGCCGTAATTTCCCCGGTGATCATAGCCGTGATGTGCGATTTCATGGTCCTTGACTAGGATATCTTCCACCGCCTTCGGATATTTTTCAACAATTTCTGCCGGGATAAACCAAGTCGCTTTCAGGCCATATTCATCTAAAATGTCCAGGATCCGCGGAGTACCCACCTTGACGCCGAAGTCACCGATTGAGACGCCCTTAATAAAGTTCTGACCACCGGGAAGGTGACTGACCTTGTTCCTCCAGATGGTCCTTCCATCCAAGTCAAACCCAAGGGCAAAGGCAGCCTTTGCACCATTTTTCCATATCATTTTCCTGCACCTGCCTTTAATAGCTTGCTGTCCTTTCCGAGGTATTCCGCCAAAATGCTCTCATCCGAAGCCAATTCCGCTCCTCTGCCTTCCTTAACAATCGTTCCTTGCTTAAGGACACACGCATGGTGGGCAATTCCCAGTGCCTTTCTAGCATTCTGCTCTACGAGAAGAACGGAAACACCCGCCTTATTGGTATCTTGAATGATCTTCATAATGTCGTTCACGATCAATGGCGCCAGTCCCAGGGATGGCTCATCTAGGAGGAGAACCTTTGGATTGGACATCAGCCCTCTGGCGATGGCCAGCATCTGCTGTTCTCCTCCGGATAGAGTTCCGGCTCTCTGACCGCGCCGTTCACCTAATCGTGGAAACATGTCATATGACCGCTCGATCCCTTGAGATACCGCCTTAGAAGTATAACCTCCCAAAATCAGATTTTCTTCTACCGTCAGGTTTGAGAAAATCCAACGACCTTCCGGAATCAAGCAAATACCTTTTTCTACAGTCTTATATGCGACTGCCTCTAGAGCCTCACCCTCCATATATATTTGACCGGTCTGGGGCTTTAGGAGACCTGCTATACACTTTAAGAGAGAGGATTTGCCTGCTCCATTGGAACCAATGATGGCCATAATCTCTCCCTTCTTTACTTCAAAGCTGACATCGCGGACAGCCTGAATTTTCCCGTATGAAAAACTTAAATTTTCAACTCTTAACATCAGTCATCTACCCCCAGATATGCTGTGATAACATCCGGATTGGTCTGAATTTCATCCGGGCTGCCCTTGGCGAGCAGCTGTCCGAAATTTAGCACGGTGATGTGGTCGCAAAGTGCCATAATAACATCCATATGATGATCAATGATGACGATCGTAATTCCGTGTTCGTCACGTATAGACTGAACAAAAGCAGTCAAGGCCATCGATTCTTCATCGTTCATGCCTGCCGCCGGCTCATCCAAAAGTATCAGCTGTGGAGAGGTAGCCATTGCTCTGGCAATTTCGAGGCGGCGCTGCAGACCGTAAGGCAGATTATCTGCCTGCTGGTCACGGAATTCGATTAGGCCTACAGCCTCCAAAAGCTCTTCACAATAATCCGACATCGCCCTTTCCTGCCTTCTGCACTTTGGCGTTCTAAAAAGACCATCAAGCAAGGAGTAGGTAATATTCTTCTGACAGGCAGTAAAGATATTGTCATATACGCTTAGACTGCCAAAGAGACGAATGTTCTGAAATGTTCTGGCAACACCGAGTTTGGCAATGGCAGCTGTCGGCAGGCCATTGATTTTTTTTCCGTTAAAAAAAATTTCACCCTCGGTCGTATCGTAAACTCCTGTAATCATGTTAAATAAGGTTGTTTTTCCGGCTCCATTCGGTCCAATGATGCCGTAAATATACCCTTTCGGCACGGAGATACAAATGTCCTCAGAAGCTGTAATGCCGCCAAAATATTTGCTAACGTTTCTTAACTCTAAAATGGCTTCCTTATCCTGCATCAGCACCACCTATTTCGCTCTTCCATGCTTCATTCTCAGTCTCATATTTTCAAAAAATCTCCTCAATCCCGCTATAGAAAACTCCCTATTGCCCATTAAGCCGGAGGGCCTGAAGATAATAACGAGAACGACGAGAAGGCCGTAAAAGACCATTCTCCACTCTTGCACGGCACCGAAGCGTAAAACCTCAGGTAACGGAATTAGAATTAGAGAAGCAACAATGGAGCCGGTTAGACTGCCGGTTCCGCCCAGTATAACGGTCATCACGAGTTCGTCAGATTTTACGATACTGAACATCGAGGGAGACAAATACTGCATAAAATGAGCCAACAAAGCACCGGACAGACCGCACAGCGCGCAGCTGATCCCCATGGCCAAGAGCTTATAACTAGCCACCTTTGTGCCGATAGATGCGGCTGCCAACTCATCTTCACGCACGGCTACACAATTTCGACCTTGTTTAGAACGTAGAAAATTGCGGAGAATCCAAATAACAACCACGACAATGATAAGAACCGTTAGAAAACTTGAACCGGGAGGAATCCCTGTCAATCCTCTGGCACCGCCTGTAATGCCGGGCAGATTTTCAATAATGAGTTTTGTTGCCTGTCCAATACCCAGAGTGGCAATAACAAAATAGTCACCCTTTAGCTTTAGAGTGGGATAGCCAATGAGCAGTCCTACAATCAAGGCAGCTGCCATAGCGGAAATGACACCAAAGATATTCGGAATCCCATATGTCTTTGTCAACAAGGCTGATGTATATGCGCCAATGGCCATGAAGCCCGCATGACCAACTGAAAATAGTCCGGTAAAACCGGTAAGAACAGACATACCAAGGACGGCGATCATGTAAATGCCTGTTAGAGTGGCAACACCTAGCCAATATTCCAGCATCTCTACCCTCCTTATGCCCTATCACCGATGTCCACCCCCATCAAGCCGGAGGGTTTAACAAACAAGATGATAACAAGCAATGTATACGAGAAAATATCTCGCATGGCTGAAGACAGATAACCGGAAATGAGCACCTCTCCAATTCCCAGGATTAAGGCGCCGATTACGGCTCCCGTTATACTGCCCAAACCGCCGACAACCGAGCTAATGAAGGCCTTATTTGCCATGTTCGTTCCCAGAGCCGGATAGGCAGTATATTTTGCTCCAAGCAGGGCGCCCGCCAAGCCGGCAAGCGCCCCCGCAATCAGGAATACAATCATTATAAGTTTCTGGGTGTTAATGCCCATGATGGAGGCTGTCTCCAAGGAAAACGATGCGCCCCTTATCGCCAGACCTGCACGGGATTTTTTGATAAATAGTTGCACCAAGATGAGCGCTACGGCGCTGACCGCCAAGATAATAAGATCGATTGTTCCGAACGTCGCACCAAAGACATTGATCGCCTTGGTCGAGAAATTGACCGGGTACACACGGAACCTGCTCGTAAATGAGATGATCACCAAGTTGTCACACATCGTCGAAATACCGAGTCCCGTGATTAAAAGGTATATACGTTGCGCATTTTTCTTCAGCAAAACACTGTACCCGAGGATCTGAATGAGGATGGCCAGAATACCCGCCACAACAATGGCAAACAGGATCCCCGCGTAGATGTTTTCGAATAATTCCGTCAGAAAATAGAAGGTCGCAAATGCACCTATGGTCACCGTAATGCTGTGGGCAAAATTCGTAAAGTTCAATAGGCTATATATGAGGGAATAGCCCACCGCCATGAGCGCATAAATCCCGCCCACGGACAACCCATTGATGACTTGCTGGAAGAACAACGCAGTACCCTCCCCAAAAGTTCCTCAAGATCTACTCAAAACGGTATTCGTCAATCTTGATAAACTCACCGTCGCCAACCTTCATGATGGAAGCCGTTCTTACCGGATTATGAGTTTTTGGATCCATGGTTATAACCGAAGTCAGGAGCGGAACATCTTTCGCATTCTCAAGTCCTTCGCGGATGGCTTCCGGAGTCGCTTCGCCCTTCGTTTCTATAACGTGCTTGATGAGCATGTAGATATCGGCAGCAAAATAAGCATCTGTACCAGCGCTATCGGGATCCATATCCCATTCCTCTTTAAACCATTCTTTGAATACGTTTAAACTCTCATCAGTTAAGTCCATGGCCGTCGGAAAGACACCGCCCTTTAACTCTTCTCCCGCTATTTCAAACAAATCCTGCATTGCCCAGGCGTCTACACCGATGAAAGGACAATCAATGCCCATCGCTCTTGCTTGTACGGCGGTAAGACCAACCTCCTTGTAATTTGCAGGTATCATCAATGCGTCGTAATCGCCAAAATCTTTGATCTTAGTTAGCTGCGCCCGAAAATCGACGTCACCGGCATTATAAGCTTCTGTAATTGTGACTGCGCCGCCCTTGGCTTCAAAAGAATCCGTAAAATTTTGGGTGATCCCCAGAGAGTATTCGCTGGACACTTCGTACAAAATGGCCACTTTCTTATAACCCAGCACATCATAGGCGTAACCGGCCATAACGTCCCCTAATTGCGGATCGGACAGACAGATGCGGAACGAATAAGGGCGTACGGAGCCGTCTTCTTCATTTTGTGTCACCTTGTAGTTCGTGCCGCATGTCGTTACATGAGGAATGCCATACTTCGCGCAGACCTCATCGAGCGCAATCGCCGTCGACGAAGCATCCGGACCGATAAAGGCAATGACACCGTCGTTTAGGATAGCTTTTCGCGCGGCGTTGGTTGTTTCTACCGTGTCTCCGCGGTTATCATAGATTTTAAGATCTACTTTTTTCCCCAGGATACCGCCTTCTTCATTCGTCTTCTTGACGAGCATCTGGCACGCATAGGATTCAACCATACCCCAAATGGCGGACTCACCCGTCAAGGGTCCAATGTAGCCTAAAACGATGGTCTCGGGTTCCTTGACTTCTTCCTTCTTCTTGGTTCCGGTGTCATTACATGCAGCCAGACTTAGCAACAGAACCGCCGCTAAGCAAAACGTCAAGAGCTTTTTCCATTTTTTATTCATTTCTTTCTTCCTCTCTCTCCTCATTAGTAGTTTAAAACCTTTATCCTTAAGCAGACACACTATGTTTTAATATTTTGTCATCAAAACATATGGGAGCCGCCGTTTGGAGACAAAACTTGTCCCGAAAAGAAATTAGCTGACTCACTAGCTAAAAAAACGACGGCAGCCGCCTGATCTTCCGGCTGACCGATCTTCCAAAAAATCTTAAGTGCCGGTTCAAATTCCCACTCATGGGCCATACGGGTCTCGGTGAATCCCGGCGCTACACAATTAACATTGATCTTTTCATGACCAAGTTCACGGGCAAGACTCTTTGTCAGACCGATCACTCCCGCCTTGGCAGCTGAATAGTGAATGTCACAGTCTTCACCCGTAACTCCCGCTCCTGAACTGATGTTGATAATTTTTCCGGACTGTTTTTCACGCATGATCGGGATTACTTCCCAACAAAAATTGTAAACACCGGTTAGATTGGTGGTAATGAGACGATCCCATTCCTCTGGATGCACTTCCGCAATCTTTTTGCCGCCTCCCATAGTCGCGCCGCAATTTACTAAGATATCGACCGTGCCATAAGTGGCCAGCGTCTGTTCCACCGTAGCCCGGATTTCGTCTAAACTGTTTATGTCACATTTTCTGTGGATTGCTTCGTAACCTTCCGAAACAATTTCATCTACAGTGACTGCAACACTGTTACCCTCAATATCACAGGCCATAACATGGGCGCCAAGGGATGCCAGCATTTTGGCAATCGCCTTTCCAATCCCGTTTCCGGCTCCGGTTACGATGGCTGCTTTCCCTTCCAAGCCAAAGAACTGATAGGCGTTTTCCATCATTTTCTGTTTCAATGCCATGGTTCCCTCCTTTATTCTGTTTCACTTGGAATCTGAAGACCGGCAAAGCAGGATCATCCCCTAAAGGAATTAATATTCATATATCAGCATAATTAGTTACTCTTTTTATCGAATATATAGGCGCGGCTCCCTTGTTTTATGTATGTCGCTTACTATAACAAAGACATTAAAACGCGTCAATGACTTAACAAAAATTACGTGAAAACGTACTAAAATTAATAAAAATAATCCTCTAAACTGTTGAAAATACGGCATTAGGCAGCACCATTATTATTAATTTCATTTTTCAACTAAAGATAAAAAAAGAGAACACCAAATCTTCTTCTTTCGCGCAGCTTAAAAAACAATAGCTATTCTTCCTATTCTATTCGATTTTAACAAATGTATAAATATAAACATAGTCCTCTGCTTCTTCGGACACATCAAGCACAAATTGCCACACACAATCGTCAGGCACCTTCAGGCAAAATCGGCTACACACAACAGCTTCCGCTTATCGGTCTCTTGATGTTGAACACATGAAAACTTGACACCGCTGCCTTCGCTGTGCTAGTTTATGGAAGCCTTGATGCGACAACTGATCGCTCAGAATCGCATCGTTAATGCAACATATTTCAGATTAGTAAGGGGAATTAGCTCAGTTTGGGAGAGCGCCTGAATGGCATTCAGGAGGTCGTGGGTTCGAGCCCCATATTCTCCACCAAGAACAAGAAAGCCCCAGCCATTTGTTGGCCGGGGCTTTTCTATTCTGGGATAATAGTACGGCTGTTTTTATGCTCTTTTTGATCAGACTATGCACCTTATTTAACCCGACGTACTACAAATAAGCACGGCCTGCATTGAGGCCGTGCCGGAGAAATCGATGTGTTAGCAAATATCCTGCCGCGAAGCTAGGCGTGACTGCGTAAGCGGCTTCTGCGTATCACAAGGGTAAGACACAGGAAAGCAACTGCCATCAGGGCCATAATACCCATCGCCTGCCAAATAAAGGAATAGTCTGGTGCCTGCTCGGACATATTGACGATGGTGTTGTTTGCCTTTACCGCCCAAACGGTCGGCATGAAGCTGGCCACCTTCTGCACCGGCGTTTGAATAAATTCCAGAGGTACGAAAACACCGGAGGTGAAGGAGAGCGCCAGACTGAAAACCGTTGAGAAAAAAGTCAGCGCCCCTTTGTTGCGTAACAGGGTAATGAAAAAATTGGCAATGGCCAGTACAGTGACCATGTGAACAAAACTCACTCCGATCAGCCATTGGCTCTTAGTATCGCTCAGCAAGTCGAAGCCCAGCTGGGTATACAGGAAGACGATCAGGAAAACCCAGAGGACGACGCTGAAGAGCAGGGTGGCCAGAAAGATGCCAAAGGTCCGTTGCCGTTCAGGAACGCCGGAAACCAGATCTCGCCACTTGACGGCCTGGTTTTCCATGGCAATCAGTGTACCGCCAATCACTGAGGAAAGCAGGGCAATAATAATGTAAAACGTGTTATTGAAAGCAGTTCCCAAGAGGTCGATTTTGGATGCATTCCCAGACAGGAACGCGCGGGTGGTAACCTTCGCCTGTAAATCGGTTTGGATCAAATCCAACGTCTCCTCTAGATGCTCCGTTGGAATGGTGCCGCCGAAGACCTGTTTGTATACTTGAAAGGTCTGATTATAACTTTCGACCAGTTGAGCTGAAACAATGGAAAGATGTACATAGACCGAGCCACGTGCATTCAGTTCGGCATAATGGCGCTCCGGATCCAACATCTGTTTTCCAAAACCTTGCGGAATCCGAATGACGTAGTGAGTATCGCCGTCAAAAAGGGCATCGTTGATGGCAATCTCTGTATCCTCCAGTTCGACGATCTCGGCGTGATCCGCCAAATATACGGTAAAAGCCTTGGAGACCTGCGATTCGTCGGCATCAAAAACGGTAATCTTTTGTCCTTCAATTTTTAGATCGGCTTCTTCACTCGGCAGTTGCGCCTTAATGACGAAACTTGTAATGACGACGAAAATACCGATATAGGTAATAATGGTCGCAAGGCTGCCTCGCATCACTTTGAAGTAAAGTTTAAATGCTCTCATAGTTCGACCTCCTTAAACCGATGATGGTGAGTACAATGCAAATGACTAGGAAAACGCCCAAACGGATGATAATTTCAAAATATCGATCCAAACTTGTGTAGCTATATAGGCTGTACAGCCCCTCGGTTACTAGAGAGACCGGATTGATTTTTTGCATAAATGGCGCCGAATCTTTGATCAGCTTACGGATCACGGAGGCCATCATGCCGGAAAAAAATCCCATGGCCAGCGGCAGTCCGATGGACAGAGCAGATTTGATGCCGGTTGTGCCTTTGAATAGTGAGCCGACGGCCGTACCCATGAAGATGCCCGTGAGAATGCCCAGAAGTAATAGGACGAGGATGTAACCTGTCCGGGGACCTAGGTCCACGCCGAGGGCACCGAGGTAGTAGTAGATGATAACAATCAGTAAAGAGTACATAACAACGATCGGTAGAATTTCGGCAAAAAAGCGCTTCCACTTCGGGTAGGGCGCAAGCCAGGAGCGGGCTGCGCGGGGCGATTGATTGGCCTCAACCTCGGCAACAGAATGAATTGTGCTTGACATCGGGAAGATGGTTAAGTAGCCCAGTAGAGCGAAGAAGTAAATAAGCACATCGCCTTTCTTTGTTCCGCAATCTTCTTCCTGAAGCCCGGTATCCGACTCAAACGCCTTCCGGATTTTCTCCCCTAACTCGGGACCCGGCTGGATGGCACCCGTCGTCGCCAGCTTTTCGATGGAGCCCATCGTGTTTTTAATCTGCGCATAGCGTTCGAGGAGAGCGCGCAGAATATTGCCGTTCAGTGAAGTCGAACTGTTGAGAGCGTTTTTTGCTGTCATGGAAAGAACCTCACCCACCTCGACATATGCGTAGACCTGATTTTTGTCCAACAGTACCTTCGCTTCTTCCGGCTCTACTTTTGAATAAATAATGTAGGCGTCCTGCGGATCCGTATCAGCCTGCAACGGTCCGTCATCTTTGCCCGGTGTGCCCGGAACGCCGACATAACCGAGGAAGCTATCGAAAGCCTCCAGATCCTCTTGCTTTGCACCCTCAGTCACGACAGCAACGGTAACCGGATCAAATTGATAGGTATCGGAAGAAAGCAGTCCCGACATGGCGAGATAGAAAACAGTCGTCAGAACGATCGGGAAAAAGAGGGTCCAAAACAGTGAGGATTGATCTTTAACCAGTGCCAGTGTCTTGTATTTGGTAATGTGCTTAAACATCGTCTCTCAACTCCTTTCCCGTAATTTCCAAAAAGACGTCGTTCAGAGTCGGCTGCTTGGAACTGATTCTCGTCATGGGAATGTCATGGTGTTCGAAATAGTTCAAGATGTCCAAGAGTCCGTTGGTTTTAGCTTTCATCTTGAGAACGAGTTCGGTCTGATCGTATTCCAGCGACTCCACAGGCGGCAGTGTCTCGATAGTTTTCAAATGAGTTTCATCCAAACCAAATGTCTCGACTCGTACCGTCTCACCCGAGCGGCTGATGGCTTTAATTTCATCCGAAGTGCCCGTAATCAACACTTTGCCGCGATCCATAATGGAAATACGGTCACAAAGAAATTCCACCTCTTCCATATAATGGGTGGTGTACACAATGGTTGAACCTTCGTCTCGGAGCTGGAGAATGCCCTCTAAAATGCGGTTTCGGGACTGCGGATCCACGGCCACCGTCGGTTCGTCCAGGAAAATGAGGCGGGGTTTGTGGGCAATCCCGCATGCCAGATTCAGACGGCGCAACAGGCCCCCCGACAGTTTTTTCGGACGAAATTTGCGAAACTCGCCTAACTGAACAAATTCAATGACCTCCTCCACTAATCTTCGACGGGTGGTTTTATCGGATACATAAAGGCCGCAAAAGTAATCAATGTTTTCGTAAACCGACAACTCGTTGTAAACCGCCGGTTCTTGGGAAACCACTCCGATGTCCTGTTTGAGATGATAAGCAGTCGGCTTCATCGGCTCGCCGAAAATCTCGACCTCCCCCTTCTCGTATCGCAGCAGGGAAAGAATACAGTTGATCAGGGTCGTTTTTCCCGATCCGTTCGGACCCAGCAAACCGTAAATCTCCCCTTTTTGAATCTCTAAATCCAGATGATCAACGGCCACTAAATCCTTGTAGCGCTTGACCAGATTCCGTACACGTACTTCAGCTTGCATGTGATTCCTCCTTCAAAGAACGACTGTTCGCCCTTCCGGTTGATTTTTACTTCAACCAAAGTTTATAAGCTGCCGGACGCGCGGTGAAGTGCAGGATGTCACCAATCGCAGCTGACAATTGTCATTTCTCTCGATCGGACGGTGCTGTTTGAAACGGCTGACCTGTATAATAAATAACATCTAGGAGGGGAACGCATGGATCTGCTCATCAATTCGATTTTGATAACCGCCCTCTCGACGGTGAGCGCGACGCTCTCACAGCCCGACGTTCTGCCGATCGCAGAGTTCTTTTCCTCCCTGATTTTGGCCGCCCTGCCGCATTTGCTGAGGACCTCCAAAAACCCGAAGTGGCACCGCTTCACCAACGGCTGCGCCGCTCTGTTCATCCTAGTGCTTGTTCTGCTCTCATGGAGCAGTCCGGCATTTTTATATTTCATTCCGCTCCTCGTCGGCTCCATCGACCGCATTCCCTATCTGTACGCGGTTGCTGCTGTCCTGTTGTCATGGATCCAGCACCCGCCCCCCGTCCATGCGGCCGCTCTCCTCGTCCTGACCACGGCGCTGGCTTATATCCTCGCTTATCGCACCCGCCGCGAACTCGGCTTTACCCGCAAACACTTTGACACTGTTGATGACCAGAAGCGCCGTGTACGTGATCTGCACCGACAGAATCGCGAGCTGATCGCCAACCGCGAGTTGGAGATGTCAAATGCCAGACTCCGAGAAAGAAATCGCATTTCCACCGAAATACACGACAACGTCGGCCACCTTCTATCCTCCTCAATCCTCCAGGTCGGCGCCCTGGAAACCATCGCGAGCGAATCCGAAAGACCTTACATCAAAAGCTTGCAGCAAACCTTGACTGACGCGATGCAGCAAATCCGCGACAGCGTCCACGATATCCATCGTGACTCGCTGGACATTCGCAGGGAACTGCTGCAAATTCAGAAAAAATACTCCTTCTGCCGTATTACATCAACCGTAGCCATTGAACATGAACCCGATGCAAAAGTTCACTACACCCTGCTGGCTATTGTGCGGGAGGCGCTGACCAACACCATGAAACATTCCGACGCTACCTTGGTCACGGTGTCACTCACTGAATCCGCCCGTCAGTATAACATGATCGTCACCGACAACGGCAAACCCAAAGACACCCGTCCCGCCGAAACGACCGGCATCGGGCTGGTGACCATGGAGGATCGCGTCCGCGGCCAAGGCGGGACCATCCACATATCCACAAGCGACGGCTTTCGGATTTTCGTGTCCTTGCCGGCCACTAAAAAGGAGGAAAAGACATGAGACTGCTCATCATTGACGACGACAAACTGGTCTGTGAAAGCCTCCGCATGATCGTGGAAATCGGCTCCCGCAGGAATCAGCATGAAGCCGTGGAGGTTGTTGGCATCGGCCACAACGGCTATGCCGCCATGGAGCTGTACGAAAAGCTACGCCCCGACATTCTGCTCATGGACATTCGCATGGATCATATGGACGGTATCACCGCCGGCAAGAACATTCTGGCAAAATATCCGGACGCCCGTATTCTCTACCTGACCACCTTTCTGGACGATGAATACATTCTCGAAGCCCTGCGCATTGGCGCTAAAGGCTACCTCATGAAGTCCAGTTACGACGCCGTTCTGCCTTCGCTATACGCCGTACAAAACGGACAGCGCGTCTTCGGCGATGAGATCATCGAGCAGATCCCGCGTATTATTGGAAGCGACTCAGGCACCTCGGCTACAGGTGACGATGCGACCGACCGCCTGTCCGCCGTATTAACGTCTCAGGAAATCGCTCTCGTCGAGCAGGTCGCCGAAGGAAAAAACAACAAAGAAATCGCTGAAACCTTACACTTTAGTGAAGGAACAGTGCGCAACTATATTTCGACGATTTTGGATAAACTGGGTTTACGTGACCGGACACAGCTGGCGGTTTATTACTATAAAAATCGAGGCTGATTACTCAACCTTTATTGATACTCTACAAGAAGATCGCAACCGCCTGCTTCGTGATTTATATCACTAATATTTCTGACTAAACATTACATTCATAATAAGTACTTTTCTATTTCAATTAGGCGTTGGCCTAATTGAAATAATTGTGTATATTTAGTTAGGCATATATCTAATTAAATATACAGGAGGATGCTTATGGATAAGAAACAAGTACTGAAGGCAATCGCCGATGAAACACGCATGAATATTTTGAAGTTGCTTTTGCGGCACAATTACTGTGTCCGAGCACTGGCAAACGAGCTTAATCTGACTGAAGCGACCATATCCCAACATCTGAAAGTTCTAAGGGAGGCCGGCCTCCTCGTTGGAGAAAAGCGCGGCTATTTCATGCACTATGATGTAGAACGATCCGTATTGAAAGAGCTGGCAAATGAGATGGAGGCTCTGGCGGCTATCGAACGGAAACCTTGTCAGCCGGAACAACGTGATGATTGTCCCGCCGATGAAAAGCAGGGTTGTAATAAAAAGGGCAAATGCGACGATGAAGTTAAGGCGTTCTGTCACGGAATAGATCACGGCAAGAAGGATGAACGTCATGGAAATGGTGCGTGTCACAAATCTTAAGAAGAAGTACGGTAACTTTACGGCTGTAGATGATATCTCTTTTGACATCAAAAAGGGTGAAATATTCGGCTTTTTAGGGCCGAACGGTGCGGGAAAGACATCGACGATCAACATGATCATCGGCCTTTCCCGACCCACAGCCGGAGACATCGCAGTTAACGGCATCGATGTAAGAAAGCAAACAAAAAAGGCGCAGGCCATCATGGGCATCGTCGCCGATGAGAGCAATCTTTACAATGAGATGAACGGCTTTGACAATCTATGTTTCTGTGCCGCGCTCTATGGAATACGCAAAGAGGAACGTGAGCCGAAAGCGCGACAGCTTTTGGAACAATTCAGACTGACCGATGCGGGCAATCGACCGTATAAGGCTTATTCCAAAGGGATGCGCCGCAAACTGACGATTGCCGCGGCGCTGATCCATTCTCCGCGCATTCTATTTCTTGACGAACCGACGACGGGCATTGACGTCGAAAGCTCCCGGTATATCCGAGATATGATCGTAGATCTAAAAAAGCAGGGCACAACGATCTTCCTCACCACTCACTATATTGAAGAAGCTCAACGTATTTGTGACCGCATCGCTTTTATAGCAAACGGGCGAATTGTCGCAACAGGCACTGTTCCCGAATTGATGGAAAGCGTTAAACATGGTCACACCATCCACTTCATTACAGATGAAATCACTGAATGTCTCGCCGATGAAGTTCAAGCCCATTTTAGGGGAAGCAACGTTACCATTCGTTCTGATCGTTCGCTTGTTATGGCATCGGAGCAACGCATTCCTCTGCTTCCCGTCATGGCATTCTTTCGCGATAAGGGAATCGAAGTGTACGAAGCAGAAGAACTTCGCCCTTCTTTGGAAGACGTGTTTGTCAAGTTGACCGGCATTGAATCCTCCATGCTTGGTAAAGAAAAGGCGAATACGACCAGTTAATGAAAAGTAGGATAGCGTATGACACGCTGACTAATAACAGAAGGGCACTATGAAATATTCAGAAATTAAAAGAGACAAAGAATCAGAAATTTACTCATGATAAACCCGAAAATATCAGGGGGTCACCTGTGAAAAGCTGGATTGCGTTTTGGAATATTCTAAAAAAAGATATAAAAAACTATTACCTAAAACCGCCGAACATCAGCTGGGGGATAATCTTTCCTCTCTCGTGGACACTTATGCAGCTCATCCGCTCACCCGGTAAGAATGTTTTAGAGTTGCTCCCCGGTCTGATTGCCATGAGTGTGTTATTTGGTACGACATCAATGCTCGCCGTCACCATCACCTTTGAACGAAGCGGCAGATCGTTTGAACGACTTCTTCTGGCGCCTATCAGCCTTAGTACGATGGTCTTGGCAAAAATGGCGGGAACGATCGTATTCGGTATATTCAATGCATTCGTTCCGGTCATTTTTGCAAGCTTTTTTATCAATCTTAGCGCCGTGAAATGGGGAGCATTGTTACCCGCTGTTTTCTTGATCGCTATTACCTCTTCACTTATGGGACTTCTGATTGCGGTATCTGCTGAACAGGTCTTTGAAGCACAGACTTTTTCAAACTTCTTCCGTTTCCCGATGCTGTTTCTTTGCGGACTGTTTATTCCGATTTCAAGTCTGCCTGCATTTTTACGCCCTGTATCTTATTGTCTGCCGCTCACCTACGGAACCGATATTCTTAAAGGCGCGATAATAGGAACAAACACTCTTTCTCCGGCGTTATGTTTCGGGTTGCTGTTGGTTTTTTCAACAATTCTATTTCTAATTTGTCGCTACAACATCAACAGGAAGTGGATTCTTTAGGTAACTAATAGGGCTTGGCAATAAGGTTGCCACGCATACAGCGTTCCGTGATCTGTTCGCCTGTTCCGGCATAAATAAACTGCTCGAGTCGTTCGGAAAGATTATAGCGATCGGTTGCCGGCCAGCAGCTGTCATCCACCACAATATAGTCGGCAGAATAACCCGGTTTGAAGGTGCCTGTTTTGCCGAAGAAAGCGCCGCCTCCTGCGGTGGCAAGATAATAGGCTTCCGGAAAAGTAACCGGTGCGACTTTTCCGTCATGAACCATGCTCAAGATATTCGCCGAGCGGATTGCGTCGACGATCGCATGTCCAATGAAAAGACGGTCTCCACCGCCGATATCCGATCCGAGCCCAATCAGGAACCCCTGATCCAACATTTCGCGAAGAGGCATGATCCCGCTCGAAAGGTTCAAGTTGGAGGCCGGGCAGTGGGCGATGAGAACTCTATCTTCTTTCATCGCTTCAAGCTCAGGCCGTGTGTTGTGTATGCAGTGAGCCATAACGGTCTTTCCCACAGGGGTAAGGCCGTTTTTCCGGTAGACATCGTAATAATTGTCGTAATCAGGAAATAGTTCAGCAACGAGCTCGATTTCGCCGTGATTTTCATTCAAGTGTGTTTGAACGGGCAGCTGCTGTTCTTCCGCCAGTTTTCCAAGTTCTGCGAGAAGACTCGGCGTGCACGATGGAGCAAACCGCGGAGTAATGATCGGCTTTGCGTATTTCAAAGCACGGCTTTCTTCAATCCATCGTTTCGTGTTTTCAAATGACGCGTCCGTATCCTCCACAAGAACAGGATCATTGCTGTCCATGTTTACTTTGCCGACATACGCGCGAAATTCGTTCGCTTCATACATGTCCATTAGACGGAGCGTCGCCTCAAGATGAAGACTTGAAAAAGTGCAGAGGTTAAACGATCCTTCTGTCCAAAGCTCATTCAGCAATTGCTTGAACACGCGTTCCGCGTACTCGATATTCGCAAAGCGCGCCTCCTCCTTGAACGTATAGGTGTGCAACCAGGGCAACAGCTCTTTGTCGCGCCCAAGACCGCGCATAGCATACTGTACGGAGTGATAATGCAGATCCGCAAAGACAGGAAGAATTAACTGATTCCCGTAATCACGTATCTCTGCTTTATCTATGTCGGGTTTTGCCGACTCAATGGCTTCTATTTTTCCCGATCGGATAATCATCCAGCTGTCGGGATAACAGGCTAAAGTTTTGAGTGTTTCGGAGTAGAGAATATCTCCATGGACGAGCGTATAGTGTGACATATCGCTTTCCCCCTCAAGATCAATAGATCAACGGATCACAATGATATGGGATCTTCCGTCGGAAGCGAGTATTGAATACTTCCGGCTAATTTTCTGTATTGCTATGACAAGTTTAGAGTTTGTGTGCAAGATTGTCAAAGGATATGAGATATAAGGGATCGCAACCCAACAACATGCATAGAATGTATCAGTCTGTTAACAGATGATACAACCATCATCCGCCTCAGCATATAGCGGTGAAACTGTCGCATCGGCATCGGATCAACCTGAACATCGAATTAACAAATAAAATCGGACAGCCCATGTTTCTCACTGGCGAGGTTACTTTGGCGCTCAGCTTGGCAGGTTTGGACAAGATAAAAAATAAAAATGCCCTTGCATCGCGCTAAAGCTCTGTGTTATGATGCTCATTGCGCGATTTTTGCGCAGTAGAACGAACAGGAGTAACAGATATGGCCAAGTGTGAGATTTGCCAGAAAGATATGTTTTTTGGCAGAAAAATCAGAATATCGCGCTCACAGATTTCTAGGCGTGCTCTCCATCGTCAGCGCGCAAATATTCAGCGTGTTCGCGTAGTGGTGAACGGCGTTCCCAAAACCATGAATGTTTGCACACGTTGCCTGAGAAGCGGAGCCGTACAGCGCGGATAAGACGTTCATAAGCAGAGTATACCTGCTCATTACATGATCACAAGGGGCTTTTCTGCCCCTTTTTTCTTTCTCGCTATTGACATTGCGTCTTAACAAAATATAATGAATAGGCTTACATATTGATGAATGCTCATATGTTCATTTATTTTGATTCAGATCGGAGGTCAACATGAACGACGCATCACCGAAAAAGTCTATAACATTACACGACGAGATGACACGTGACGTTTCGGGGCACGATGGGGAAATGTGTGATGTCACGATGATACACCGTGACGCAGTGCTTTCCGCGCGGAAAGCGTTGCCTGACGAAGAGCTTCTTTTTGAGCTGGCGGAATTTTTCAAGGTATTCGGAGACACGACGCGTGTTCGAATTCTCTACGCGCTCCATCATACGGAGCTTTGCGTTTGCGATCTCTCAGCTTTGCTGTCTATCTCACAGTCTGCTATTTCCCACCAGCTTCGCCTCCTGAAAGCTGCTCGTCTCGTCCGAAATCGTCGCGAAGGCAAGGTCGTTTATTACTGTCTTGACGATGATCACGTAAAGGAGATTCTCGATGTCGGCGTCGAACACCTGCAACATCAATAATGCTAAATCAGCCATCCGCAACGTAAATAATACGCGCGAGACAAATACTCATTTCACGCCGGCGGTATCACATGATCATGACCAGATAGACTGTTGCGGATCGTCTTCTACATCGACTCCTCATGACCATCATACGAGTTGTTGTTCTTCGTGCGATGAAGAGGCTCTAACTGAAGCAGCTTTATTGTCATCATCTTGCGGCTGTCCTTATTGCGATGATGATCAATCGGAAAATGCCTTCATACGGGATTTGAAAAAAAGACATCCGTTTTTGGCGGTACTTTTATCAAATCGTGCACGTTTGATTTCCGGTACGGTGTTTTTCATCGCAGGCATGTTAATGCAGAATAATTCTGCGACAGCGCTTGCTTTTTTCATCGTAAGTTCTCTCATTGCCGGTGCCGATGTGATGTGGGCAGCGCTCAAAGGTATCTTTTCCGGACGTCTTTTCTCTGAACATTTTCTAATGACAATTGCCGCGATAGGAGCACTGATCATCGGCAAACCGGCGGAAAGCAGCGCCGTTATGCTTTTTTATCTGCTCGGCTCATCGCTTGAAGAACGTGCTACAGCACAGACGAGCCGTTCCATCCATGCGTTGGCCGATTTGCGACCGAGAATCGCGCATCTTATTACAGAAGACGGCTCCGTCGTCGATTACGCGCCGCATGAGCTTCAGCCGGGCGATCGAATTCGCGTGTATGCCGGTGAACGCGTACCGCTCGACGGATTGTTAGAATCGAATCAGGCACAACTGGACTATTCCGCACTGACAGGAGAATCGCTTCCCAAAGTAATTGAAGAGGGCAACGAGATCCTCGCAGGAGCAATTAACGGGCCTAGCGCAGTGGACATACACGTCACCCGAAATGAGCATGATTCTGCGATTACACGAATTCTCGATCTCGCGCAAAGAGCGAGTCTAAGAAAAACAAAGATTGAAACATTCACGACACGTTTTGCCCGTGTATATACGCCGATCGTCGTCATCCTCGCCGCATTACTCGCTTTCTTGCCAACATGGCTTATCCCAGGCGCAACATTGGCCGTCTGGGGATACCGCGCTCTCAATTTCCTCGTCATTTCATGTCCGTGCGCGCTTGTCATCTCAGTGCCACTGGCCTTTATTTCCGGTATGGGCAATGCTTCACGTCGCGGTATTCTTATTCGAGGAAGCACTTCGCTTGATGCGCTTAGCAATGTGACAACGTGCGTGTTTGATAAAACAGGCACATTGACGACCGGTCAATTTTCCGTGTGTCGTATCGTTGCAGCTGAAGGTATCTCTGAGGAGCAATTGACATATTACGCCGCCTTGGCGGAGCAGTATGCAAGCCATCCTACTGCAGAAGCGATTCGAATTTTTCGTCAGGATCTTATCGGAAGAGTACCGTGTGCTGTAGAAGAATGGGCAGGGAAAGGCGTTCGAGCGAAGATAGAAGAAAAGGAATTGCTTGCCGGAAATCGCGCATGGCTTGAAGAAAATATTGTTCGCGTTCCCGCGGATGCAGAATTAGCTCATGGCGCGACACTTGTCCACATCGCGCTTGACAAGATTTGGATCGGCACTTTTTATGTCGAGGATACGTTGCGTTCGACCGCAAAAGAAGCTATACATAGGCTCCGAGAGCTCGGTGTCTCAAGAATGGCCATTTTTTCAGGTGATACAAACGACGCGACGACAGAGGTGGGAAGACGCCTCAGCGTTGACGCAGCCTTTGGATCCATGATGCCGGAAGATAAATTGAAGTATCTTGAGAAGGAACGAGACGCCTCGAAAGGCAAGACACTCTTCGTAGGCGATGGGATCAACGACGCGCCCGCCTTGCGCTTGGCGGATGTCGGAATCGCGATGGGCGGGCTTGGAACGGACGCCGCTATTGAAGCGGCAGATGTTGTCGTGATGACCGATGAATTGAATCGCATTCCGGATGCCATTGCCATCGCACGAAAAACAGTTGGCATTGTGCGTCAGAATGTCGTTTTCATCTTGCTAATCAAAACAACGCTGTTGCTACTGAGCGCGCTGGGACTCTCTGCCTTGTGGGCAGCCATCTTCGCCGATACCGGTGTGATGGTTCTGTCTGTATTGAATGCGCTTCGCGCATCGCATCACCGGGCTCTATCTCCTATTGATCAAGAGACGAATTACCACGTGACAAGAATCGCTTGGCGTCGCTCATCTGACTGAACTCTCTTTATTTGAGAGCAATGTTGTCGACGTTTTGTCGTGAAATTATTGAGCGATACACTGAAGACTGCAGTCCGGGCAGCTAGACTGGACTCGATTCCGTCTGAGAACGGCGATTTCGAAGTTCTGACAAAAGATCTTCGAGCGGGATGCCGGCAACAGCAAAAAGGACGATCAAGTGGTAGACAAGATCTGCGCTTTCACTGACGATATCTGACGTATGTCCGTTTTTGGCAGCAACGATCACATGTATAGCTTGTTCACCGAATTTCTTGACAATTTTGTCGAGTCCCTTGCTCAATAAATAATTCGTGTATGATCCGGGATCAGGATGGCGCGCTCGATCTAACACAACAGCGTAAATTTCTTCCATAATGGATTCATTTGTATCCGACATATTTCACTCCTCAATATTCATCGGCTGTTTACCTGTTTGCTCCTAATATTATCAATAACCAACCAGCTTGACACTCCTATTTTATGGTGTTAGAATGTGCTCACTGTACAAGTAAAAATACATTTTTTACTTCTCCATTTGACAGACGATCTGCCCCCCTCTTGATCGTCTGTCTTTTTGTTTTCAAACAAAGGATAATATCCATACTGCTAGATTTTATAAATATTCATTTAATAATGTCAACCGCAGCATGGAATACCGTCATATCTTTGTTACGGCACAAGCAGTCTTGGAATACGCTCAGAAATACCACAAAACAGTTCATAGTCGATCGTTCCGCAAAGATGTGCGACATCGCTTGCAGCTCGTTCTGTGAAAGTATCCTTTCCGAAGAACATCATTGTATCGCCCGGCTTGACATCTTGAAGACCTGTAATATCAACGATAATGTGGTCCATACATACCGCGCCGCGAATGGGACAATCATGACCGCGATAAAGCAAGCTTCCTCGATTGGACAGCACGCGCGGAAGTCCATCCGCGTAACCTATGGCAACGACGGCAAGTCGCGTAGGCCTATGGGCGACCCATGTGCCGCCGTAGCTGACGCGCGCACCTTTTTCAATATCGCGAATTTGTTCGATGCGAGCCTTTACCGTCATCACGGGAAGAAGATCGTGCCGAGAATCCGACGTTGAGCGGAGTTTCCCGCCATAAAGCGCAAGTCCGGGACGCACATAATCGTCATTGTCGTTGGGCGGTTCTAAAATCGCGCTGCTGTTGGAAATGTGACATGCTATATCAGGGAAACCGTGCTCCTTCGCTAACGCCAGTGTGTCATTGAATAAGCGACGCTGCTTATCGCTATAATCCGGATCTTCGCCTGAAGAAGCAAAATGCGTATAGACACCTCGTACATCCAGAGAAGTATACGATGTCGCCTTCAGCATCGCTTCAGCTGTACGCGCCTGATGGCTGGGATCAGAGGGAAAACCTAAGCGCGCCAATCCGGTATCAAGTTTCAGATGGATACCAAGTGGCGGACCTCCCGCTTTTTCTGACGCGATAGCAAAACCCTGAATGTCATCGTCGGAAACGACTGTCTGCATGAGTTGGTGTTTTTTTAGATCAGACGTGTAGCAATAATCGGTCGTTCCGAGGATCAGGATGGACGCATCAGGACAGCACGCGCGAAGAGCTATCGCCTCATCAATCGTTGCGACCGTGAAAATCTTGACGCCCGCTTTTTCAAGAAAAGGCGCGACAAGAGTCATGTTGTGTCCATATGCGTTTGCTTTGACGACGGCAACGATCTGATCAATGGTTTTATTCGATCGTTTTGCGATAACGTGAAGATTATTTAAAAGCGCCTGTTTCGATATTTCAGCCCATGCTCTTTTCGTTTCACGAGGTTTATCTTTTTCTATAGTTGACATGTTTCCTATTCCGATGATTTCCTTTTCATATAGTTCGTTGGCCGTTAAACAAATCGCTTCGTGACGTAAGGTGATGTTGCCGCATGTAACAGTGAACGGTAGTCCAACGAAAATTCAAGGATATCGCCAACTTTGAGATCGCGCACCGCGTGCGTGACATCAAGCAACAAATGGTCGCTTGAATCGCCGAGATAACGTATGTTGCTGTCTCGAATGAAAAGGCGCTCACAGGGCACATCCTGATCTCCAATGGCAAGAATGGCGCGCCAGATATTACCATAGTCTTCAAACTCAGGAACGACGTTGAATGCGTTGACGCCAATAATGCCGCGCGGTACCGAAGGTTTACGTCTCATTTCGACGACTTCCGCTCTAAGTGTAAACACATCTTCATATAGACCGGGCACGCCTTTTCCATAAGAGGTTTCGCGTCCGATCAAGTACGCTTCACCAACGCGGAGATGATTGACGCCCTCCGGAACCGTGCCGTCGATCAGCATATGAAGCGAACCGGAGTTGCCCCCCGACACAATGGGGAGACGAACAGCAAATTGGCTTCGGATGGATTGCGCCAGATTTGCCAGCTTCGTGAGCTGTAAAGGCTCCGGAATGATGCCGCCATAACAATTGAAATTGGCGCCAATGCCTGTTAACCAGACACCGGGAAGCTGTACGACCTTTTCGACAACATCCATCATCTCATCAAGCATGAACCCTTCACGAAGGTCACCCATCTCTACCATGAGAACAACGCCATGTTTTTTGCCTAAAGCCATCGCCGCGTCGGAGATCGCCGCGATAACGTCAAGGTCCGAATTGAGACTTATATCAGCGTATCTCACCACATTCTTGACTTCTGATATCATCGGAATGCGAACGAGCATGTGAGAGAGGCCGATATCATTGATCTTTGCGAGATTGTCTACACGTGAGTCTCCAAAATATTCACACCCTGCTTCGTGCATCAACTCAACCATCGGACGCCAAGCGCACAGCGCTTTCGTGATGAAATGTATTTGGATATCGTACTTCGCGCCCAATGCCATCAGCGATTGGACGTTGTGTACGAGCTTGCTGCGGTCAATGACAAGTTCGGGATAAGACATCTTTATACTCCTTATGAAATTATGAACGAAACAACAATGACGCCTTCATAAGCTGTATCGCCGCTTCGGGATACGTTCGCGCCATAACTCCGCAAGAAGCCATGACATAGTTATGATCTATCATAACATCTGCGGAAGACGGCGGGTAGAGCTTTTCCGCCGGCGCCTCATTGAGCAAACGGCGCAACATCTCCTCCGCTGTTGGAAGCCGTGTCAGCGCGCCGCCGGTTGCCAATACGGTGTTCACCGCGCTAAGATCTCGTCCGCGTAATGTTTGGACACGACCGCGCGGCGTATAGTGTTCAACGAGCTGACCGGCGTGCCTCGTAAGCGCTTCACGACCGCATGCGTAGACCAGAGGCAGTATAAGCTGTGTCTCTTTCTCCGTACACGGCATATTCGGTATTTTTTCAATTTCTTGCTCATATGTCGGAGAAAGTGTACTGCGCTCACGATACGTCATCGCACCTATCACTTGCGCTCGATTCAGGAAAACACCGAGATCTCCTTCAACACTTCGCTTTGAGAACGGCTCCGGTGACGTCGTTATCGGTCGGAATCGTTCGCTTCCCCATGTCACCGAATGGACATCTGTCGTGGCGCCTCCAACATCCAGTACAAGAAGATCGCCCAGCACTTCATAAAGATGCTCCGCCATGGCCATCACCGCTCCCGGCGTCGGCATGATCGACCCCGTCACCATATCGCGGATGCGCTTCATGCCGGGCGCTTCCACAATATGCGACTCAAATACCGATTGAATGACCTCTCTCGCCGGCGCTACGTTGAGCTCGTCGAGTGTCGGGTATACGTTTTGTGCTATATAAAGCGGTGTTCCAAACCGTTCGGCAAGACGACGAATGTCGTCGTGGTTGTCAATGTTGCCGGCGTAGAGAATCGGCACATTAGGCAGAGCTTTAGCAAGCATCTCGAAATTGAAAAGCGCTGTTGCGCGTTCACCGTGGTCAACGCCGCCGGAGACCATAATAATGCGCGGTTTAAGCGCGCGGCAACGCTCAATGTCGTGAGGACGCAGCTTGCCCGCCGTCACGGCTCGGATCACCGCGCCTGATCCGAGCGCCGCTTCGCGCGCGGCACGCACTGTCATATCGGGAACAAGGCCATGTACCGTCATCGTAAGACCGCCGGCTGCCGAGCTTGTCGCCAACACATCGGTCACTTCAAGCGAATCCGCCTTGAGCCGCAATTGAAGATCGTCCTTGGCGCGCTGAAGCCCGATCGTGACGTCGCCGTCCTGAACGGTCGTCGTCGATACGCCCTGACCTAAAAATACAGGTCTTTTACCGCCCAGGTTGTTAAAAGCATTGACGACGGTCGTCGTGCTCCCGATTTCCGCACAGAGAAGATCAATCTTCATAAGCTTGTCCGTCTAGAGCTCTCGCCTGTTTTTTTCGACGCTGTTTTACGAGGAAGCTAGCGACATCGATACCGCGGGAACCTCGGCCGAATCCGGCGTCCATGCCTGCTTCCACGGCGAGATCATGGTTTACCTGCGTCCCTCCGCCGACAAGGATCAGCCGTTCGCGCAAACCTTTTTCGATGCAAGTATCCGCCAATCGTTTCATATTCTGATAATGAATATTGTTATGAGAGATGATCGTCGAGGCAAGGATAGCGTCAGCGTCCGTCTCTACTGCGGCATCCACGAGTTTATCTACCGGGCAGGACGTGCCCAGATAGTAGTAACGGATTCCGAAACCTTCGATACCGCCGTGTTTGATGTCTAAAATTTCTTTCAATCCGACAGAATGTTCATCCTCACCGATTGTCGCGGCAACTACTGTCATCGGCAGCGCCTGAATTTCATCACGAATCTCTTGTTCCGTTAGTGTATCCGGCACTTCCGGTATTTCAAGCTTGTTAAGATCAATGTCAAAATCGACCTTCCCCTTCATCTCGATGTACGTTCCTTCTGCTGGATGCATGACTTGGCTATGGATAACTTCGCAATCGATAAGGTTCAGTTTTTCGCCGAGTGCCAATGCGGCCGCTTCCGCATGACGAAGATCGCACGGAAAAAACATCGTCAGAACGATGACGCCGTCCGACAAAAATTCGACTTCAGGACGAACAAGGTTCGGGTGATCGAAATACTTCTGCTTTTCTTCAATGCGGCGATTCACGTTGTCTTCCGGGTCGAGTTCATCAATAAACACAATTTTTGAAGGATCTTCGAACGTATCCCCGCCGATCGCGTCTGACGCGTTTCGAAAAGCGGAAGGCACGTGGTTTACGCCGAAATGTACGGATACCGGCGCAAAATAATCATCGGCGCGCAGGTACAACGTTCCGTTACCGACACCGCCCTCCGGTTCTCGGCTGATGCCGTCTCCTTTACGATCAGGGTAGTAGCCGCTGTCTACAAAAAAGCCCTGCTCTACGGCATTAAAATAACCGCCGACATCGATCATTTCTTCCATAAAAAGGATGGCGCGTTCTTTGAGCTCGCGTACTTGTTGCCCCAATGGACCCTCGCGTTTCACATCGACCATATCTCTAAAACCATCCATGCCGTTCAATGCCTGTCGCGCCGTGTTGACAGCATTGATATTGAAGTAATGCCACGGCACATTACGCCCTTCATCCGGCGTAATCGTCGATTGAATATCGGCAGAAGTCAGTCTTGAAATAACCATGTTTAACGTGTGGGTCACCGTCGCTTCACGCGTTTCCGACTCCATATATTTAGTATTCTGCTGCGCGCGGATTTTGTACTCACGAAATAAATCGCGGAGCGCGACAGCATACGGCAAATCCAGTCGCATACATGGAGCCGGCGGCGCCGTCGGAGGCACACTGGAAAGCGCGATATTGTCTTTATCAATGCCGCATTTGACTGAAAACATCGTATTGATAGCGTGCTGAACCATGAGCTCGGGCATGACTTTCCACGCGTCCATGGCAGTGGCGTTCGCATTGTGCGCGCCGTCAATCTGAAGCATGCCGCCCGCGGCGATGATGGCTTTGCTCTCACACGCGTCTACAAAACTGCGTTTCATGTTGATGTTGCGGTAAAGCACGTTGTACTGCGGATCCTGATGGACACCGGAGACGCCTTCCTCATAAAACATGACCGCGATTTCCGGACCGGCCACACCGGAGACGTACGAGTGATAATTGATCGGACGACCGACTTCATCTTCGATGAGATCAAGTGCTCGCCGCGTGGCACGGCACTGCTTCCTCGTCACGGGAATCCCGCCGATCCCTTGTGTCGTGCCTTCAAGGAGTGAATCGATATGCGACTGACCCGCCGTACGAATCACCATGATGTGATCGGCGCCGTTCCATGCCGCCATGCGCATCCGTCGGATATCGTCTTCAAACCGACCCGATGCTATCTCTGTCGTGATCACACAATCGGGCTGCGGATCGATCGATCCGAAACCGCGGCTTCCCGGAAGCGGCACGGAGCGTTCCAGCGGTTCGGACGTTTCATGGTATTCAAAATCTCCGACCCGGCGCGGCACGCCTCTCCCTTTTCGCCAATGCCATGGACGGCGAGGCGATTGATAATCTGAAAGCCCGTCAAGGATTTTTCGAATATCGAGGCGCTCATCAGGTTCTAGGGAAAGAGCATTCTCCCTTGCCGGCTCTACGGGTTGTCGCTTAGTACGACATGTCGCTACAGACGATATGTCTGTCATATCTTCTTCACAGACATTCATCAGCGTGATCGCGTCATGAATGAGTTCTCCTCTTGCAAGCGCCTCTCCTGCCTCGTGCAGAGTAATATCTTTCGCATTAGCCAGTTTCCAGACGACATGGCCTGCCCCATGCGGCATCAGATCATACGCCATCACTTGATCGACAATCTCTTTAGCCTCACTGCTTGAAAACCCCATTCTTAGCAGTATACTGCGCTCAATGGACGGTGTTGTATACTTCCGTCCAAGTTCGATTAGGGGATTTACAATCTTTTCTGCAAGTTGCCAAAAATAATCAAAAAGCGCTTCCTCCGATAACGGAGTAAGATGTCGGCGCCGTTGTTCAAAGGATGTTGTTCGTCCAAGGGTCGCATTCATGTCGATCATCTCCACTCTCTTTGATGTTCATCGATGTTCATCTGTTCTTAATGGGCTTGTAAGGCGTCGGCTTACGATCTATTGAAGCGTTTTAAGAAGCGCTTCCGTCTCTTTAATACCAAGATTAATTTCGGTAGCCATATAGGCCATTTCATCGTTTGAGAACGAACGGCGGTCACCCGCGATATTACGCAGCGCAGATCGACGAAGGCGCGTTAGATCAACATCGCGAACACGAAACATGTCCGGATGTGCCGGAATGACGATCGACTCTCCCGGCACTTCATCTTCAGGATCTCCGACGATGACGTCAATGCCGTTTCGCTTCGCGAAAGCAAGTTGCGACATCGGATGTTTGCCGGCTCCCGTGTACTCTGTCTCCTGAACGACGATCATAGCCTCTTCGGGAAGTTCGCGAGCAAGCGCGAAAGCTCCGGCAAGCGATGTGTTTCCCGCTGGGCCGCGCTCGAGACCCTCTAAAGACGCGAGCATCTCCGTCGTATAAAAAACTTCACCTTGCTTGACAAGTAAGTAGCGATCCATGTAACGCAATGAACGCGCTGCGTTGCGCGGCACATCACTTCGATCGGGCAGTGTCGCAAACGGGATACCAAATCCCGTGTGGCCGGTCGTAAATGACTTTCTGTTAAAGTCGCCGTCGGAAGCCATTGAAAGACCGGAAAGATCGACACTTACCGCCGCTATCTTGACGTCCGGACATCCTGCCTTCATGATGCCTCGCGCTGTTCCTGTCAGATTACCTCCTCCGGCATGTGTTGCAAGAACCCAATCCGGAGGCCGGTCGTAGCGTTCTTTACATTGCTCAGCCAATTCATATCCCAGCGTTTCAATCCCCGTGATTGCTGACGGCGTGTATAGCGACGCGTTGTAAAAGCCCGTCTCTTCCAGAAGGCGAAGTGTGTAGTAAAAAAGTTCCGGTCCAACGGTAAGCTGAACCACTTCTGCACCGAACGCCTCACATTTTCGCTGTTTTTCCAGAATCTCAGGCTGTCCGACGAGACGGCTATCATAGCACTCCTGAAGAACAATGCATTTCAATCCGAGACGTGCCGCCATACTGGCAACGGCAGCGCCGTAATTGCCGGATGTCGCGGCAATTACGCCCTTGTAGTTCTTTCGTTTCGCATCGTAGCAAGACAGCGCGGCGCGACGCGCCTTGAAACTGCCTGACGGATTACAGGCTTCATCTTTGACCAAAATGCGAGCGCCGAAACCCGGTTTTGAAAGCTTTCTTACCAGTTCTGTGATGTTGCGAAGTTCAAGAAGAGGCGTGTCGCCGACACCGAGATCGCGTTGAATAGCGACCACCTCCTCGATAGAAAGGCCGACATCGTTCATCATAGCGTCGTAGTCAAAGTCTACACCGGATCGCTCGTACTTAGAAAAATCCAAAGCAAGCGATGTTTGCATGATCTCGTTCTGTCGCGCCATAACCGCGTCATAGGAATGATCAGACATGCTCTTCACCTCCGAACAAGATCTCACGCACCTGTCGGTGTACCGCCCGCAATTCAGGTGAAACTTCGCCAAAATCGTACTGAGGAGAAATCGGACGCGATGTCAACGTCCCGCGAATCGTACGTCCCGTCAAGGTCTTGATCCTTACTTCATCGCCCACATCTGCTCGCTCGTCTAAAAGATGACCCTTCGTAAGCGCAATCAGCGGAACACGCTGTGTATCTTCAGGCACTTGATGTACACGATTGCCTGAGCGGATGATGATTTCCGAAACGATCACTTCATCGCCTTTTTTTCTCCGTTTCTTATCGCCGCGTTTAAGTTCGTCAGCGAAACTTCCAAGAATCGCGCGAGGCACCGGAAGATCCAACATAGAACGTAAACCGGGTTGTGCTTTGAGGACATGCGGTATCATGTTGACTACCATCGCTATCGTGCCTATGCCTCCGGGCGTCTCCGGCACGATAGAGACGTTAATGTCATAACCGTCTGCGTGAATCGTCAAATAATCACCTGTCTTATCGCCTCCTTTCTCCGGAAGGATCTGCTGTGGATGATCAAGATGAATGAACGTATGACCGTCCGGCGTGCGCCCGAAAGCCTGCTGACGAATACCGGCGACTTCTCCGGCTTTCGCTTCACCATGCGGCGCTTTTCGATCTGCAGAAGTATAGATTGCCTCTCGTGTCTGCTCGATGTCGTCTATTTGAACGCCCATGCCGGAAGAGATCATCCCGATGGATTCCGGAAATCCGACATGTCCCGCAAGCTCACCGAGAGCCATTTTCTCCTGAAAAGCGCTTTTCGTAAGGCCGACGCCTTGCTCCTCCATTACGGCTCGACCAAAAGGTGACAGGTCATTCACACGTCGCGCTTCAATAGAACGCACGTCTCGACACGTGCCGGTCAGAGCGAGAATCAAATAGTCGAGGACAAAGCCGGGATTGATGCCAGTGCCAAGCACCGCGACACCGCGTGTTTTCGCTTTGTTATCAATCCGTTCGGCAAGATCCGGGTGTTGTGCCCACGGCCAAGCCATCTCTTCCGCCGTCGAAATCACCGGAACGCCGCGATCAAGACAGAACATGATCTTGTCCAATTGTGTGGCAACAAAAGAATCAGTTGAAAGGATCGCGATATCGCAACGATCTTTGCAAATCACATCTTCAATTTTATCGGTGATAATCACCGGCTCGCGCTCACCTCGTTCGATCCCCAGATACCGGTAGGCTTCTTTGCCTATAAGCAGATCGTTCACATCACAGACGCCTGACAAACGAAGACCTTTTTTGGAAGCGATCATGTGCCCAATCCCACTTCCCATGGCGCCAAAACCCCACAGGGCAACACGAATGTCTTTCATCTTCCCCCCTTTTTCGAGGCGACAAACACCGGCCTTTTTTGATCCGTGCTTGTCAACAACTTTATTCTATGTGTATAGACAGCTCCAACGTTCGAAAATTATCAAATACTCATCTTAGACGCTCGTCGTTTGTTTTTACATAAAAAAGTGCCGGCTCGAGGTGAGGCGGCACTTGAGTATGTTCTGTTCTTTTACAGTCGGATTCGCGTTCCTGTTAACCCTTTGATGCCATCTCCCGCTTTTTCCAACGAGGTAATTAAGGACATGCGTTTCGGATCTTTTTCCGCAAAAGCGATGCACGCCTCCACTTTCGGCAGCATGGAGCCCGCAGAGAAATGACCTTCTTTTAAGTATTGCTTCATTTCATCGACTGTACAGTCATCGAGCCATTTTTCGTTTGGCTTATTGAAATTGATCGCGACCTTATCCACTTCAGTCAGTATCACGAGAATATCGGCATCAATTTGATCGGCTTCACAAAGTGCGCCGAAGTCTTTGTCAATGACGGCATCGACGCCGACGAGCTGATCACCAACGCGCATCACAGGAATCCCGCCTCCTCCGGTATTGATGACGATGACACCCGCCTCAAGCAAAGGAGGAATAACGTCGCTTTCTACGATTTCTTGAGGTATCGGCGACGGTACAACGCGGCGATAGCCGCGGCCCGCATCCTCCATAAAAACCCAACCCGTTTCGGCCGCGATTTCATCCGCCTTTTCTTTGGAATAAAAAAGTCCAACCGGCTTCGTCGGATTCTTGAAAGCCGGGTCATTCTTATCAACGATCGACTGTGTGACCAAGGAAACGACAGGACGGAAAATGCCGCGAGAGTTCAATTCATCACGCACCGCTTGCTGAAGGTTATAGCCGATATATCCTTGGCTCATCGCGCCGCATTCAGGGAAAGGCATCTCAGGAAGATCGCTCGAGTCGAACGCGAGCTTGATAATTCCGACCTGAGGCCCATTACCGTGTGTAAGGACGACTTCATGCCCCTGCTCAATCAGATCAACGATCGGCTTAGCGCTTTCACGCACTATTTCGCGCTGTTCGGCCGCTGTTTTACCTAATGCGTTCCCGCCCAGTGCGACGACAATTCTCTTTTTTTCCATTTGTTTTACCTACCTCCCGTAATGGTTGTGATGATCAGTTGATCATAAGATCAGCGTGTAATCCGCTATAGACACACGTTGTAATAGTATAACTTTAACGACCGATCGTTGCCACCATAACAGATAAACAATACCGCTTCATCAAATATCAGTTTAAAGACAGATTAAAGCAAGCAATTTGAAATGTGGATTGTCCGTTTATTTGCCATTCGGCAATCGGGTGTCCACAGTCTAAAAAGCTAAAACTTCACATCAATAGCTTTCTCCGAAGATGTCGACAAGACTATGACGTTTGAGTTATATATCAAAAATATCCGCCATGGATATCGATATCGCTAAAAGTGTTGTGTTATGCATCAGGATCATCACGCCAAAGCGGAGACGACATACAGCGCGGTCCGCCTCGTCCACGTGAAAGTTCGGATGATCCTATTTCATGCAAGGTGACACCGGCTTCTCGAAGCAGTCGATTCGTAACATAATTGCGTTCATAAACAATCACTTCACCGGGCGCGATAGCAAGCGTATTGGAAGCGTCGTTCCACTGCTCACGCTGAGCATCGATGCGACTCGTCCCGCCGCAACGGATCAATTCAATTTCCGAAAGCTCGAGATACGTTTTCAACACTTTTTCGAGATGGCCGCCACAGCTTTTTGCCGTGAGCGAACCGTCTTTATCGGCAGTGATATCAAAGATCTCCAATGGATCTTCAACTTCAGGATGGATCGTGAAAATGTCTCGATCGACCATCGTAAAAACGGTATCTAGGTGCATGAACGCGCGTTGCTCGGGAATAATGAAAGCAAGTACGTGCTCAAATCCGGCATCGGAGTTCAGAATGTTTCGCGCAAGCGTCTTGACAGCGGAAGAATCGGAACGCTGCGAAATCCCCACGGCAAGGACTTTGGGCGAGAGAACCAGCATATCGCCGCCTTCAAAAGTCGCGTTCACACCGCGGTCTAAATATTTCTGCAATCCGTTGAACATCGGGTGATGATTGACAATGTATTGATAAATCAGCGTTTCACGATCGCGTGTCTTCGACCACATGCTATTAATCATGACGCCGGAACCGACGATGGTCATCGGATCTCGAGTAAAGTACAGGTTGGGAAGAGGATCAAACCAGAGTGTTCGTTGGTAGTCCAGTTGACGAAGTTGCACGTTAAAAGAATCGAAATCTTCGAAACGCCAGCCGCCAAAGACGACGGAGATCAATTTCTCCAAGTCGTCACCGTTATCGAGTATGTTCACCATATCGTGTGCCACGGCTTCACCGACGCGCGTTTCTTTCAAAAAATCGAGAAGAAAAGCGCGCCGAACATCGGAATCCCGCAATATATCTTTAAAAAGATCCTCAAGATACAAGACCTCAACTCCCGCGTTTTCAAAAACGGTCGCGAAGGCACGATGCTCTTCTTCTGCTACACGTTGATAAGGTAGTTCATCGAAAAGGAGTCGATACATATTTGTCGGCGTGATATTGTCTAATTCAAGACCGGGACGATGGAGCAACACTCGGCGAAGTTGACCGATCTCAGAGTAGATGTGTACTCCGCTTCGAATATCATTCGGATGCTTCACAAAAGCCTCCTACGGCAAAAACTAGGGGATGCTCATAAAATACAACCATTCCGTCTAATCCCCCTCTGTGTCAGAATGATCACTTTTATGCATTATACATTAATTTTGTATAATGGGACAAGATGCTGTCCGACAACAGAGATTAAACGCCCTTTATGATCCTGTCGAATTACCCTCGACAGACACACTAATCACAGCGTTGGGAAAATTGCCGCAGAATAAGGTTTATGGCGATTTTGAAAGTGTTATTTATCGTGGACTGACAGAACTTGGCTTGGCGTTAAAACCTAGATTTTGACACTATAAAAGGTGCTATTCGCTATATCCGTCTCGGCGCTGCTCCGTTTTTTCACGTCGTTTCGTCAATTCCTGTTCAACGATCATATCTTTGACTTTCATGAGACGCGTCAGGTTGCCGCGCTCATTCTCGTCCATTTTCATCGTGATCGAATGGATCGTCTCCTCTATGGAAGGAATCATGACGTACTCAAGGGAGTTGACTCGTCGACGCGTCCGTTCGATTTCTGCTGCGAGCAAATGCGATTTATGCTCCAGAGTAGCGAGCTCCATCAGCAACGGGAGTGCTTCCGCGAACGTATCAAGCACATCATCAAGTTGCCCCGGCGCCGTTGTCATGCCGTAGGGCAACCTTTTTACGCGCATGTCATCATCCAGGTTCGCAACGCGAAAGATCGGGGTTCGGACACTCATCGTGTTTTCCTGTGTCACTGCTACCAAAACAGGCAACCCGGCCGCCATGAGCGCTTCATCAACGACTTCACCGCCGATGGCAGCGCGCGCAAGCAACATCTTGCGGTGTCCCTTTGCGAGCAAAGCTTCCATTTTCTCACGCAACGTATCGACATCGAGGACGATCGCGAGAAATTGGCGCATCATTTCGTCGCGCTTGTCTTTTAACAGCTTGTGACCGCGACGCGCAATGCGGAGCTGCCCTTTTAGACGCAGCAGCTCCATCCGGTTCGGGTTGACGCGCATGACGGCCATCAGTTGTCCGCTCCCTTATTGTAGTATTGCTCAATGTATTCGTCGTGCACGCGTTTCAGCTCGGAAGCAGGCAACATGGAAAGAAGCGACCAGCCGATGTTGAGCGTTTCCTCAATTGAACGATCCGTATTAAATCCCTGCGAGACGTACTGTTTTTCAAATGCCTCTGAAAACTTGGCATACTCGCGATCAAGCGGCGAGAGAGCATCTTCTCCGAGAATAATCTCCAGATCACGTGCGTCTTTACCGCGCGAATACGCTGCGAAAAGTTGGTTCATCGTGTCCGCGTGGTCGGCGCGCGTCCGCCCCTTGCCGATACCCTTGTCTTTTAAGCGTGAAAGCGACGGCAGCACGTCGATCGGCGGCTGAATACCGCGGCGGAAAAGATCGCGCGAAAGAATGATCTGTCCTTCTGTGATGTAACCGGTAAGGTCCGGGATGGGATGTGTTTTGTCGTCATCCGGCATCGTCAGGATCGGAACGAATGTGATGGATCCTTTTTTCCCTTTAATGCGGCCGGCGCGCTCATAAATACTGGCAAGGTCGGTATAAAGGTAACCGGGGTACCCGCGACGCCCGGGTACTTCCTTGCGCGCGGCGGAAACTTCACGCAACGCTTCGGCGTAATACGTGATGTCGGTCATCAGAACGAGAACGTGCATATCGAGATCAAACGCCAAATATTCAGCCGCTGTCATCGCCATGCGCGGAGTCGAAATGCGCTCAATCGCCGGGTCATTCGCAAGGTTAATGAACATCACGGCGCGATCAATGGCACCTGTCCGACGAAAATCGCCGATAAAATAGTCCGCTTCCTCAAAGGTAATGCCCATCGCCGCAAAAACGACGGCAAATGTCTCTTCGCTATTTAGCACTTCCGCCTGACGGGCGATCTGTGCCGCAAGCTGAGCATGAGGAAGACCCGCGCCTGAAAAGATAGGCAATTTTTGCCCGCGTACGAGCGTATTAAGTCCGTCTATCGCCGACACGCCCGTCTGGATAAATTCATTAGGGTAATCTCGTGCCGCCGGGTTGATCGGCATGCCGTTGATGTCGCGCATCGCCTCGGGAATCACCGCCTTGCCGCCGTCGATCGGACTGCCCATACCGTCAAAAATGCGACCTAGCATATCTCGTGATACGGCAAGTTCCAATCCGCGCCCAAGAAAGCGTACCGTGCTATCTTCGATATTGAGGCCGATTGAACTTTCAAAAAGCTGGACAAGCGCGTCCGATCCCTCTATCTCCAGCACCTTACAGCGTCGTCGCTCGCCGTTTACGAGTTCAATTTCACCGAGTTCGTCAAATTTGACGTTATCAACACCGCGGACCAGCATCAATGGCCCTGCGATCTCCTCTATTGTTCTATATTCTCTTGCCATGTCTGTCTCCGTTCCTTACGCGCAAAGTCGGCTCATCTCTTTGATCAGCTCATCACGACGCGACGCATACCACTCATCGACTTCATCTTCAGACACCATCTTAAAGCGGGCAATATCTTCGCGAACCGGCAATGCCATCAATCGATCAAAATTCGCGCCTTTGTCGAGCGCTTTTTGCGCTTCTTCGTAAAACAACATAACCAACGCCAGCATCTTGTACTGTTTATTGATCGATGTGTACGTATCTATATCATCAAACGAGTTTTGATGCAGGAAGTCTTCACGCAATGAACGCGCCGACTCAAGCTTCAGACGATCCGCATTCGACAGGGCGTCCTGACCGATCAGGCGCACGATTTCCTCGAGCTCGGATTCTTCTTGAAGCAGCGTCATTGCGTCCTGTCGAAGTCTGCTGAAATCCGATGATATATGGCGATCCATCCAAGCGTCTACCTTATCCTGATAAAGTGAGTAACTCGTCAACCAGTTGATCGCTGGAAAATGGCGTTTATACGCTAACGCGGAATCAAGACTCCAGAAGACTTGCGTGATGCGTAGCGTCGACTGCGCGACAGGATCGGAAAGGTCTCCTCCGGGAGGCGACACCGCGCCGATGGCGGTGATGGAGCCGACACGCTCTTTGTCGCTGCCTAGACATGAGATAACACCGGCACGTTCATAGAACGACGCAAGACGCGATCCTAGATAAGCCGGATAGCCTTCTTCTCCGGGCATTTCCTCTAGGCGGCCGGACATCTCGCGAAGCGCTTCCGCCCACCGCGATGTCGAATCGGCCATAAGGGAGACAGAATATCCCATGTCACGGAAATACTCGGCGATCGTGATGCCGGTATAGATGGACGCCTCGCGCGCCGCCACCGGCATATCAGACGTATTCGCAATCAAAATCGTTCGCTCCATCAGCGATTGGCCTGATTTCGGGTCTTTCAGTTGCGGGAATTCCATCAAAACGTCTGTCATCTCGTTGCCACGCTCGCCACAGCCGATATAGACCACAATATCGGCTTCGGCCCATTTGGCTAACTGATGCTGTATGACCGTTTTGCCTGATCCGAACGGGCCGGGAACGGCAGCGGTGCCGCCTTTCGCGACCGGGAAAAAGGTGTCGATCGTGCGTTGTCCGGTGATAAGCGGTCCCGAGGGTGCGCGTTTTTCCCGATAAGGTCGACCGATTCTTACAGGCCAACGTTGCATCATGGTGAGCTCATACGTCTCCTGCTGTTCATCTTCGACGATGGCTACGATATCCGTCACCGTGAAATCACCTTCATAAATTGCTTTCAAAGTGCCGGAGAGACCGGGCGGAACCAAAATGCGGTGCTCCATGATCTCTGTTTCATCAACGATACCGATCACATCTCCGCCGCGGACAACGTCGCCTTCTTTAAGAACCGGTTTGAACGCCCATGTTTTATCGCGATCGAGCGCAGGCGCGAAAGCGCCTCGCGTGATGAAATCACCTTCCATCGCCGCGAGCCGGTCAAGCGGACGCTGAATACCGTCGTAGATGCTGCCGATCATGCCGGGCCCCAACTCTACTGAAAGCGGTGTGCCGCGTGAGACAACTTCTTCGCCGGGACCCAGCCCGGCCGTCTCTTCGTACACCTGAATCGACGCTTCGTCTCCGTGCATCTCGATGATCTCGCCGATCAGCTTTTTATCCGACACTTCAACGACGTCGAACATATCGGCGTTGCGCATGCCGGAGGCGATAACAAGCGGTCCGGAGACCTTGACGATCTCTCCCTGAATACGTTTGCTCATGGATGATTCCTCACTCTATGTTTTCAAATGTCGTATTTCACATTCGATTGTTCTTCTTCATTTCGCGCTTTCTCAATGAACTCATTGCTCAGCGCTTCTTCACCGGGCGTTGGTCGACATTTGCCAAATTTCAATTGACCCGCAACGCCAAACACTTTTCTCAAACACTGCTCTTTTTAACTTTTTTTCGGCGATATCGTGTTCTCCCCCGTGACCAAAGCAGTTAAATCGAACATGTATCCGGTTCATCGGAGTCCGATCCGGTGCCGGCAGACTTTTCTTCCTGCAATTTTTTCCGCTGTCCGATTAAATCGATTCCGGTTGCCTTGCTGACGGCAGCACGCAGTTCGCCGCGTCCCATGTACGGTGTTTTGCCTGAAGACGGAATGATAATGACGGCGGGAAGAACACGCAGACGCCATGGTACGAGAGCGCTGCCCATAATCTCAGCAAGCGATTCAGTTAGAAAAATGACGGCGTACCCTTCATCCGCCCAAGCGTTGAGTTGACTAAAAGCTGCCTCCGTTGTCCGCGCTTCGGCGACAGAAAGCCCAAGCGCGCGAAAAGCGACAATGCTTTCCCATTCGCCGATCACACCGACTTTATGAAACTCACCATTCGTCATGGCATTCTGATTCATTTCCGGAACGGCACATTCCATCACATTAATCTCCCACAATTTCACATCCGTTGGCCGATGAATCCGATTCATTAGAAAGAATCACATCTTCCTCGATCAGGCCGACACGCGCCAACGCCATACGCGCATACCGAATTTCAATAACACGTGTCAACACGTAATACAGAACTCGCCGAACATCTGCCGCCTCGCGTCGGCCTTCAGCGACTTCTTTAGCAAGCAGACTCTCTCCATCCTGCAAAAAAGCGGTCGCCGTGCCCTCATCGCCATAAGAGTCGACGTAATCGTTCATCGAGGCATAAGGCGTACCGATAAACGCCTCTTTGATTTCTTCCTTTTCAGCATCGAAAAGTCGGTGCCATACCGATTCCGAAATGGCACCTAAGGGAAGCAAACTGAAAAGGAAATAAGATTTACTCACACCTCGAAGCCGACTTCGCAAAAGCGTCTCATAATTCGTCAAATCACGCCGCATAGCAAGCGCTCGTGAAAACCACGGCGCGTTCAGCATTTCCGCAAGGCGAGCTCTTATCGTCTCCGTGTCGCGATCGACGGATATATCGATTGCTGCCGCGTCGTAATGTTGGTTATATGCTTCGCGGGCGCGTTGGATCACAGCGGGAACCCAATCAGGCACTTTGATATCCTTCTTAACACCACGCACAGCTTCATAAAGCGTTTCCGGATCAATCAACGATGTATCAAGAAGCGAAGGTTTCAAGACATTAAAAGAACGAGCATCATCGCCTTGAAGCTCTTCTTTCAAAAACACTTTCAAGTTATGCGCATCGCGCGGCAGGAGAAGCACTGTGCGAAATCCGTCGCCGGGTTCCACCTCTTTCAAAAAATCAAAAACCGCGTCGTACTCATCAGCAAGCATGGCTTTTATCGTGCTTTTTTGAGGATAATGGTGTTCCAGAAGAATACGTCGAATGTCGTCTTGTGAAGCAGCGGTATTCAGACGTTCAAAACCTGCTTTCCCTAGAAGATTGCGCTCCAAAACCCACGATCGCCCCGCCGCGAATTCCCATGATCCTTGTTTATCTTGGAGGATCGTCGGCAGAGGAAGTGTCGTCATTTCGGACGTCGGATTACGCATCGTCCGACTCCTCAGCCGCCGTATCGTTGCTCAACATTTCAAAAATATAGCGTGTCAACTCCGGTCGGTGATCGCGCACGACAAGATCATAAGTTAGATTGTCCACGACGCGGCCATGCAGAATCATGATACCTCCCGAGAAGTTGCCGGCTTTTTTCGAAAAAGAGAAATTGCCCTTGCCCAGTGCAGCGGCAAGAGGTTCTTTAAGATGCTCCTCGCCTTCTGCCAGAGTAATTTCGCCTTCGTTGACTCCGAGCGCATATACCCAAGACGCGTATCGTTTCACGCGAAGATCTTCAGGCTCTTCATTCAGCAGATTCAACGCTCGGGAAATCACTTCCTCTGCGATAACCTGCCGGTGAGCCAGACGGGTTTTCCTCTTCTCCGCGTCCGCTAAACTCTCACCTCGGCGAATCGTCAACTCCGCGTCACGCTGAGCGCTCTCTTCCGCCTCATGAACAATTCTTCGACACTCTTCTTCGCTTGCAGCGATCGTTTGCTCCTCAAAGGCGGTCGCGTCATTCTGAATCGCCATAACCATGGCGTCGGCATTATTGAGAATATGCTGTTTGATTCGTTCGATTCCTTGCACGTTTCAGCGCTCCGTTTCTTTCGGGATGCATCATTCATCAAGGCTTCGGCGATGAAGCTGCATTACACTTTGATGCTCAGCACGCCTAGAATCGTCGCGAGCAACGCGAGGATAGCGTACGTTTCGACCATGACGGCAAACACGATCGCGTTGCCGCTACGATCCGGACGCTTCGTGATGAGCGACATTCCGCCTTCGGATGCCCATCCCTGATGAGCCGCAGAGAGCAACCCGACCAGAGCAATGGGAAGCGCTGCCATCACGAACATAAGGCCTTGTTGCAAGGTGATATTTGTATTCCCACCCAGAACGCCGGACTGGCTCATGATCATAAACCAGCCAAGCAAGCCGTAGATACCCTGCGTCCCCGGCAACGCTTGCAAAATCAGCAGTTTGCCGAACAGTGTCGGATCTTCCGCAATGATACCTGTCGCGATCTTTCCCAGTCGACCAAGCGCTTTAGCTGATCCGATACCCGGCAACGTCACGGCAAGTGCACCTGCAAAATAGACCAATATTGTTCCGTAGATACTGTTCATTTTATCCTCCCCATCATCGGCAATCATACCGATGGATTAACGCCATTTCATCACTGAGAATGGCCTGTCACAGAAACAAGCGTTTCTGAAAACAATCGTTTTATACTCGATCGGACGGCGCCTCTTGTTCACTGCGCCCCTCCATGATCGCTACATACTCCGTATTGCGTCGAAGAGGCTTGAAAAAATGGCCGCCTCCAACGAAAAATTTTCCAAACATTTCAACATATTGCAGACGGCTCGTGTGCACGAAAGCAGACAGCGTCGACAATGCCAGATTCAACGTGTGGCCAAAAAGCGCGATTACAGCAAACGCAATATAGCCGAAGAGCGATGTGCCAAAGAGCATACCGAGCATATTAACCACCATGGCAATGACCGATGTAGCCAACACCAACGCCAGAATGCGTGAATAGGACAGGATATCACCCAGCCAAGAGGT
>JAAZJH010000042.1 GCA_012800435.1 Clostridiaceae bacterium
ACTCTTGCGGACAAGTTCGTTCAATTCTTCCTTTATTACGCCCTCATTCAGTTGTATAATTTTCTCAGACATGGTTCCTTTTCCTCCTTGGTTTGTCTTGTTGAAAAATCTATTTTACCAAGTAAGGACGGAGCCATGTCCTTTTTGAATGTGCGAAACTTAGCGTACTTTATCGATCCCTTCTTTACCGGCAAGATATTTGATTGCCGCAATCGATTCGGGCGTAGATTCTTCATATCCCCCACCAAGATACTTATCTTAAAAAACAACAAAATCATCAATATCCGCTTGACGTTTAACTTCCAATCTTTTCTCCAGGTGGTCAAAAGTTTTACAGATGGAAACATGTTGGACAGTCTGCGATAAGAAAGGCTCCTATAGGACCGCATCTACCACTTAGTCCGGAAGAACTCCTGATTCGCCGAGCAAATTGCATGTGACCATCCAAGTGATTTTGTCACTGAATATAAGGTGATATCCTCATTTACCGGTTTCAAAGATGTCTTTTCTTTACGAGATTTCACTAAAAAAGCCGACCCTTGACGGAGCCGGCTTTTTGAATCATCATAGAACTTCTATTACTTGACACGCTTCATGCTGATGTCTCCGAACTTCAGCGTATCGCCTTCAATCGTATAGGGCGTACTGTCCTGAGGCTCGAACGTCGGGTCATTACTATTGATAGTGAGTTTTCCGTCTTTAGCCACATATGTCATCTCTATTGCGCTGTACAACGCATTCATGAGTTTGTCAACTTCCTCGTTTCCGGTGTCGACAGAGATCTTAAGTTTGCCGTCTTTAGTGAATTCATAGACCATTTTTCCTTCCATGTCAGCGTCCTTCACCTCAAGAGCCCATTTGCCGACGATACTGTCTTTGCCGCCGCCTCCGCATGCGACGAGTCCAAAGCTGATAACCAGGATGAGGGCGATTGCGATTGCTTTCTTCATATTTACTGTCTCCATTCTCTTTTTTTGGTGCTGAACGTATTTGCGTCATGCTAGTATCATAAAACCATATTAAGCAAAAAAGAACAAGATTTAGCAGTCATATATTTGATTCCAACTTTTAAGATATAGGTTCATTAATCTATGAACGAACTCGATCAAAAGAGTACCCATTACGGGCTCCGGACAGGCTTCTTTTGCGTTGGGAAGTAGTGGACTGAATAGGCAGCAGTGACAACACTATCCTAGTATGCCCATTATTATTCAACCTCAATTCATCGTCTCATATATCAAGGCGAATGCTCTTAATTTCACCGGTTGATAGCTTCTCATAACGGCCATTATCTTCAACAACAAGTGCGCCATCATCCGTAACAGTACTCGGAATAACGACGCGCCCGTCATCTAACAAGACTTTCTTCCCTAAAATAAAGCAACGCTGGCGATAGTCGTCCATGTATGAGAGGTCAGGAAGCCCATCGATAATGGCGCCCAGCATATCAACGATCACAGCGCAAAGTTCATTCGGATTGATCTGTTGCGCGCTTGGATCAGACAAACCATCAGTCAATGTACCCGCGATATCGGCAATCGCTTGAGGATAACCGTCTTTGGGCGGCGTAAGATTAATTCCCACCCCGACGATCAGCGCTTCAATGGACTGTGTTTCGAGACGAATCCAACTTTCCGTCAAAATGCCGCCCACTTTACGTCCATGCAAAAAAATGTCGTTGACCCATTTAACGTGAGGTGTCATATCGTAAAGAGTTTCAAGCGCCCGGCAAACAGCAACCGCCGTCATCGTCGTCACTTGCGTCGGCATTGCTTCATATGCCCACGGAACCGCTAAAGAAAAGTACAGGCCGCACCCGTCACCGGGGGAATAAAAAGAACGTCCTCGGCGCCCTCTTCCAGCCTTTTGAGCGGAAGCGGCGACAAGGTACGTTTTGTTCTCAACAGAAAGTAGACGCCTTGCCTCCGAATTCGTCGAATCGACAATGTGAAAACAGCGCACGTCAATATTTTCCCAGCGACACGAGAGGATTTCACGAATAGCGGTAGCTGAAAGACAGTCACCTTCTCTTGGCGACAGCTCATCGTCCACAGGATAGTTCTCCTGTATAGGATCCTCAATCATCTCGTGTTCTACGGCACTCACCTCGCCCTTCTTCAAAATAAAAGGCGTCTGCAAAAATAAGACTTGTCTCAAAGCGCAGGCGTGGAAACGGGCGGTTTGCGGAATTGCGTCCGTTGCTCAAACGCATACGCGATTTCAATCAGCACCGATTCCGTGAACGGTCTGCCGATGATTTCCAACCCGACAGGTACACCTATGGGAGCATTCGGATCAGGCGCGAAACCTGCCGGAACCGCGATCGAAGGAAAACCGGTTGATGAACAGAGTACTCCGTTGCGCTGCTGCTGTGATCCGCCGATTTTGCAAACGAGCTGCTGCTGATGCGGATAAACAATGGCGTCAAGCTCCAGATCGGCCATAATCTTCAGGATTTGCGTCCTCAACGCATCTTGGCGCACAAGTTTCTCATTGTACTCCGGCGTTCCGACTTCACGCTCCATCGCAATCAGCATATTCTCTTTGCTTTTCGGATGATGTTTCCCACTCCTCAGGACGTCTGCCATCGAATGGACCGGCCA
>JAAZJH010000043.1 GCA_012800435.1 Clostridiaceae bacterium
ACGTGGCCGGCGATGTGCCGGACAATGGCGGCCATGGCGGAATTGGCATACGCGCACGTTTGAGGGGCGTGTGGGAGACCGTACGAGTTCAAGTCTCGTTGGCCGCACCAGTTAGCCTTGCGACGACTGCCGACGATTCGTTGCAAGGCTTTTGTTTTGTATCAAAGCAGTGCTGGTCAAACTAGACGTCAAGTTTATAAGATTGCCATGTCAATGCCGGTTAGCTGAATTGATGCTGATGTCGACATGTTATTGAAGGATTGCCATTTTATGAGTTCGTATGAATATTACGCGCCTTACGGGATCAGTCGTGACGTTTATTTACAATCTGAAGACGCCATGAAGATGATTACTCCTGTCTTCGAGCGCATCTCAACTGTCAAAGAGAAAAGGCAGCTCGAAGTCATTCGCGCGTTTCAAGACTCGTACGTATCTGAAAGCAGTTTTTTATCCAAAACAGGCTACGGCTACAACGATATTGGACGTGATCGAACAGAACATGTTTTTGCACAAGTATTTGGAACAGAAGATGCCCTTGTCCGCCTTCAGTTTTCCTCTGGCACGCATGTTATCTCGACTTGTCTTCGCGGATTGCTTTCACCGGGTGACGATCTTCTCATCGTGACCGGTACGCCTTACGACACGATTGTACCTACGATTGGCAGGATCGAAGATGTTTCCAATCGGAAGGAGAGCGATGAAATGCCAATTTCATCCTCTTCGCTTACGGCTCGCGGTGTCACGGCGCGCAAAGTTGATCTGCTTTCGGATGGTAAACCTGATCTTGTTGCCATTGCCAGCGCGCTGAAAACGAAAACAAGTGTCATCTATATTCAGAAATCACGCGGTTATTCGGAACGGAGGGCGCTTCTTTCTGAGGATATCGGAGAAATTGCACAGACGATTCGACGAGCAGGTTCAATGGCTGTGATCTTTGTTGACAACTGTTATGGTGAATTTGTAGAAGATGATGAACCTACGTCTTACGGCGCGGACATTATAGCGGGCTCTTTGCTTAAGAATCCGGGTGCAGGTATAGCGCCTACCGGCGGTTACATTGCCGGACGGAGTGATCTTTTGGAGGCTATCGCGGAGGTTATGACTGCTGTCGGCGTCGGACGTGAGATCGGACCGCAGCTCGGGTATTCAAGAGAAATCCTTCAAGGCTTGTTTTTTGCGCCGTCAGTGACTGCGGCGAGTCTTATGGGTGCTGTCCACGTCGCCGCTCTTTTCGAATTGGCAGGTTACCCCGTTTTTCCTCGATACGACGAAGAGCGCGGTGACATAGTACAGGTTATTCAAACGGATTCTCCTGAACGTCTTTGTCAGTTTTGTAAAGCAATTCAGTACGTGTCGCCTGTAGATGCTTTTGCGACGCCTGAACCGTCACCGATGCCCGGATACGACTGTGATATTATCATGGCATCAGGCTCATTTATCCAAGGTTCGACGATTGAACTTTCAGCAGATGGGCCGCTGAGACCGCCATATAATGCTTATGTGCAAGGCGGACTCGTATTCGAAAGCGCACGCCTCGGCGCGATGAACGCGTTACAAGCACTTTCGGAAAGCACCGGATGATACGGACATTTCTATAACGGTAAATGCGATGACAAAACAACAACAGATTAAGGACGAATTATCTCTGCAGCGTTCGCGCCACCAAAGAAGACGCCGTATCCGCCTGTTTTCGATTGTAGTGCTTGTCATCCTCGCTCTCTTCTTTTCTATCTGGACGTTATCACTTGTTTTCTACCCGAAGAAAGAGATACCGCGTATGTCCTTCTTTCGAAGTGACTGGGTTATAGAATCGGTATCATGTCGTATTGCTCGTATTGAGAAAGGCTCTGTTATAGAGGCACCTTCATCCGGAATTTTTGTTCCGTTTGTTCGAGATAAACAAAGTGTTGCTACGGGTGATTTAATAGGCTTAATCGCTCCTGAATCACTTAGCAGTGAGATTGAAGCGTATCGCGATGCGAGAGAGAAGACCGATCAAGCGTGTTACTTAGCCAGCGAAATCGGATATCCGAGAAAAAAAGAGATGCCACAATCACCCGGAGACAGTGTTATGCGTGCTGCTTACCGCGAACTCGCGAAAGCGCCTTCAAGCGGCAATCTAAAGATATATCAAGATACTCTTCGCGGCCTTGACGAGGCGTACAATCGAACCGTTCTCGAGTATGTTGTTTTAGGAACTCAAAGTGAGGCAGTAATTGCGTTGGAAAAAACATGTGCCGATATCGAATCGACTCTTCGTAGCAGTGTCGGTCCCGGCGCGCTGATTTTTGCTCATCAGGCAGGCGTCGTCCAATTTGCTTTTGTTCCGGATTCTTATGATTGGGAGGACAATGATTGGCTTCGATATAATGATCCCGCATCTCAGATCGATAAAATCGTATCAAATTCTGAAGTCGCGATTAATTCGGCCTACCGGAGCATCCGGCAAGGATCGCCAATCGGTTCGATCGATGATCTTGGCAGAGGACAGTTTATGGTAATGATCTCAGAGCCCGATCAAGAGGTTCTTACTCGTAAAACGGATGACTTGGTGGCACTTTATCTTATTGCGAGTGATACGCTGCTTCAAAATCTTCAAATAAAAAAAGCTGAGAAAAGCAAGGAGAATGCGCGATTTATCATTACTTATTCATCGAATCAGGCATCTAAGGCACGCGTGGCGGATAATGATGTGGAGTTTGTTCACACTCGTGCGTACGGTTGGGTGGTTCCGATTCGAAGTCTGTTCAATCTCTCTGATGAAGTATATAAACCGATCGATCCTAATGCTGTGCGTTCGGGTGAATATTTTGGACTTAAAATGATTTCAGGCGGACGTGTTTACAGTGTATGCGTTAAGGTGCTTGCCGCAGACGGTCTTTTTGCAGTTATTGAATCTGCTGAGCCGGATGACAGCACACTCCCGCTGCCGGGCGAGCGTTCGCTTTATGTTGTAAATCCTTGGTCGATCGCGGAAGGAGAGTTGATCGGTTAAGCGTCTTTGCCAACGGGATAATACATAATGAGATTATGATAATAATGAACCTGAGAACAGTTTTAACAAGGATAAGTATCGTTAAGATATACATTCACAAAAAATATAACGGATTGTAAGTAAGAAGGTTATCAGATGTCATTTCATTGGGATGATCGAAAGAAAGAATTAGAATTCAACTACCACCTCCTAAAAGATCGCATCGCCGAAGCGGAAGAAATGGCAGGACGTTCCCGTAACAGCGTTCGTATCACCGCGGTATCAAAAAATTTCCCTGTGCGCGATATCGCGATATTGAATGCATTGGGACATAAAACATTCGGAGAAAATCGCGTTCAGGAGCTGGTTGCTAAAGCCGAGGAAATAGAGCGTCAAGGTTTGGCAATAGATTGGCACATGATTGGAACTTTACAAACGAATAAAGTTAAAAATGTCACCGGACAAGTCGCTTTGATCGAATCCGTTGATCGTGTTCGCGTGTTAAACGCTATAGAAAGACATGCTAAAGCTCTTGCTGTGACGCAGGATGTTCTCATTCAAGTCAACATTTCCGGTGAAAAGACAAAAAGCGGTTTTTCGCCGGCAGAAGCTGAAGACATTATGTATCAGGCCGATCGATGGCCTCATGTGCGTATTCGCGGCCTTATGACCATGGCGCCTTATGAGCAGGATCCGGTAAAAACGCGCCCCGTCTTTGCGGCATTGCGCGAGCTTCTTGAAATGCTTAGAAAAAAGACAGGTTTTGAAGATTTGAATGAGCTTTCCATGGGGATGACAAATGACTATATCGAGGCCATTAAGGAAGGTTCGACCATTGTCCGCATAGGTAGTGCTCTTTTCGGAACACGAACGCACTCGTAATTGTGATTCTTTGTCGCGGTATCAAAACATTCCGAACTCATAATAGTGTTTTTTCGAAAGGTAAAGGCCGACAATAGTAAAAAATACCGGATATCTCAGATGAATGAAATGCATAGCCTGTTACCATATTCGTATATTGGTAATCCCCAGACCGCCTGATATTGTTGAATTATGACAGCTCGATGACAAAAATGCTCCTGCATTGATTGGAACACTTAATGCATATATAATTATAAGTTGAATAGGGTTATCGTGAATTTGTTATTATTCGCTATAATTCTTTATTTTTTGAGAATTGATAGCTGACTAGCCGTTTTCCGATGATGAAAGTACGACGATCCATCTGAACAAACGGAGTGAAAGGGAGTGTCGCGGAACATGGGTAATTTTCTTAATAAGCTTTTTGGCAAAACAGAAGATCTCTATGACGACTACGATGATGACCGCTATGATGACGACGATTACGGTCCCACATTACAGGACGATCGGGTAGAGGAGCCTTCCCGCATTTCACCCTCAAGGGCTGATCGTTCGCGTCGTTCACACGATCGAACGGTTGCTTTTCCCGGAAGCAGACAGCCGCAAAAATCCGGCCATGAGGTCATTCTCTCCGGCGCGACGAGCATCGATGACGCATGGTCCATTTGTGACCATGTCAAAGCCGGACGTACTGTGATATGCAATACGGAACGTCTGACTCCGGAAATTCGCACGCGTTTTCAGGATGTTGTTTCCGGATCTGCCTATGCCATCGGCGGTATCTTGCAAGCAGTTTCTCAATTCATCTTCATCTTTGCGCCGTCCAACGCGATCATTCAATACGATGAAGGGCGTGAACTCTTCCATTCCATACTGCACGATACACCACGCGATTATTCGTACGACAATACCTACAATGAACCTGAAACGTCACGCTTTATGCGCTGATAGTCACGAATACGAAAAATCAATCCCACGTTATTTCAAAACTATTCATGACTCACGCCTAAGAAAATTCGGAGATCTTGTTCTATGTTCGATCTAAATGAGGCTCAGAAGAATGACAATGGTGTAATCATCGGTCTTGACGTCGGTGGCAGCAATACAAAAATCATCGGTTTTCACAAAGCAAAATTACTCCAGGAGACACAAGTACAAGCCAGCGACCCCATGGCGTCAGCATATGGCGCGATCGGGAAATTTCTATCGATCAACGGCTTATCTTTAGAGGATGTCACGTCTATCAATACAACGGGTGTAGGCGCCTCATATCTTTCAGGATCATTCTTTAACTGCGATACGCGCAAGGCGCCTGAATTCGATTCTGTCGGGCTTGGAGGCCTTTATACAGCGGGAGTGAAACGCGCTGTTGTTGTCAGCATAGGTACCGGCACTTCCATCGTTTATGCAGACGCATCTTCCATTCAACATGTCATCGGTTCCGGCGTTGGTGGAGGTACGATCGTCGGTCTTTCTCGCCTTATGCTGGGGATGCGAGATATTTCGAGTATTTGCAGGATGGCTGAAGATGGCGATCTGCGCAAAATCGATCTTACTGTAGGCGATCTGTCACGTACGGAGCTGCCCGGCCTTTCCATGGATGTAACGGCGTCCAACTTTGGAAAAGTGGACGATCTCGCAAATCAGGAAGATTTGGCGGTGGGAATACTGAATCTGGTTTTTCAGCCGATCGGAACGGCATCAGTACTTGTGTCTCGTCTTGTTAAAACGGATGAAATTGTATTTACCGGAAATTTGCTCCGTATGGCTAAGGGTCGCGAAATTCTTGCCCGTTTTTCAGATCTCTATAACGTGAAAATCATCATTCCCGATCACGCAGAGTTTGCTACCGCTATTGGCGCTGCACTTTATGGCGCTAAAACAACTCAACTGTAATACAATTGCCTCTCATATTGCTGGGTGACATTGCATATTTGGTTTGTGCGATCCTTATCGATGCCTCTCTCTGATAATTCCATCATCATTCTCTATTCTTTGAATAGTGCTTGTGAGATGTGTCGATTCTTCTCAAGGGCAAAATAATTGTAGTATGTCGCAGGCTTGACGTATTGTATATTCTCTTTTATAATCCGAGTTGCTAAGAAGAAGTTCCGCTTCTCACCTCAAGCTAACGTGAAGAGGTTGACATCCAAAACCTTCGCGACGTGTCGTGTTGATTTGTGAAAGCGGAATCAGGCCGCTTTTTTGTTGCCTGTAAAAAGGAGGTTCGATATCAGACAGTCAAACCGATCACATATGATCAACGAAGAAATTAGGTTCCAGAATGTTCGCTTAGTGGATCAGGACGGAACGATGATCGGAGTCGTGCCGACGGACGAGGCACAGCAGCAAGCGTACGACGCCGGTTTGGACTTAGTGCTCGTGTCCGCGTCGCCGAAGAATCCTGTATGTAAGATCATGGATTACGGCAAATTCACATTCGAGCAGGACAAGAGGAAGCGAGAGGCGAGAAGAAGACAGAAAACGGTCAATCTCAAGGAAGTGCAGTTGAAGTTGACGACGGAAGAACACGATTTCGACGTTAAAGTGCGCAACGCGCGTCGATTCCTTGAAGATGGCGACCGGGTCCGCGTGGTCATTCGATTTCGAGGGCGCGAGATGGCACATACCGATCAAGGTTTTGACGTAATGGAAGATTTTTTCGACGCAGTGTCCGATTTGGCTGTCATTGATCGTGCGCCTTTGAAAGAGGGACGTAACATGGTCATGTTCCTTGCGCCTCAAAAAGATTAATTGTGCGACGATAATATCGACCTTTACTTATACATAAACGTGATCGATCGCCAACGCAAGCAACGTCTGCTTGAAGTGTAAATAAGACGATCGTAAGTGTATTGGGCGCGCATGTAGCGAGGCTTTTGCAACGTGCGCGATAACGTGAAAATAGAACAGGGAAGGGAGGGCATGATATGCCTAAACAGAAAACACACACTGCTTCGAAGAAAAGATATAAGGTTACAGGAACAGGTAAATATCTTCGTTCCCAAGCCTACACAAGCCATATTATGACCAAGAAATCGCCAAAGCGTAAACGCAAGTTGCGCAAAACAATGCTGGTTTCTAAGCAGGACGCGAAACGGCTTCGCAAACTGCTTCCTTACAAGTAATAGGGTTTCATCGGATTATGGGAGGATAAGATCATGTCAAGAACTAAAAGAGGAACGGTTTTACGCCGTCGTCATAAACGTGTATTAAAACAAACAAAAGGCTATTTCGGTAATAAAAGCACACAGTTCCGCGTCGCTCATCAAGCATTGATGAAGTCTGGACAGTATGCTTACAATGATCGCCGTAGAAAAAAGAGAGATTTCCGCCGTCTTTGGATCGCACGGATTAACGCTGCTGCACGCGCCAACGGAATGAGCTACAGCCGTTTCATCAACGGCCTGAACCTTGCCGGCGTTGAACTGAATCGCAAAGTACTCGCCGATATCGCCGTCAACGATAAGGACGGATTCGCATCACTCGTAGATATTTCTAAAAATGCCTTGACCGCTACAGTGTAGGCGAACAGCAAAGGGGGATAGACTACAAGAACAGGCGCGATCCTCAGCAAGAGTGTTATCCGCCTTCTCATTGTCGATCAGCTTTTGAAAAACACTGTTAAGAAACGATAGAGCCGCTCTTTATGTCTTAACGATCGTAAGGAGCGGCTTTTTCTTTTGTCTGTTGCTGATTTTTTTCATTTTGCACGGAATAATGAATCAATGAGTCCTCTAAAGCTACCCTTAGCGTTCGAAAATAATTAAATGGATAAAATCTTCGCCTGTTGAATATCAACTTCATCAATTCTTTTTGTCATATCGAGGCATTCAAACAGATCATCATCGAGGACTTGACCGTTTCGGTAAACGATCGCACGATTTTGCCTTCCGGAAATAAAACATTCCACAGCTTTAATCCCCATCATCGAAGCTATATATCGATCAAAGTACGTCGGCGCACCGCCTCTTTGCAAATAACCGAGTACTGTCGCTCTGGCTTCAATCTGTGTTTTGTCTTCTATATAGTTGGCAACGTCAATTGAGCTTTCAACAGCACCTTCCGCAACAATGACAATATAATGATTCTTTCCTCTGTTTCTGGCTGAAAGAATTTTTCCTAATATGTCCCGTTCACGATCAACCGGATGTTCCGGGATTAAAATGATTTCAGCACCGGTAGCAATTCCGACATGTAGTGCAAGATAACCGGACTCCCTGCCCATCACTTCTATGACGGAGCAGCGTTCATGCGAAGAGGCCGTATCTTTTAATTTATCAACAGCTACAATGGCTGTGTTCAGAGCCGTATCGAAACCGATGGTATAGTCGGTACAACCGATATCATTATCGATCGTTGCCGGAATAAAAATAACCGGAACACCGGCTCTCGCCAAAGCGGCAGCACCTTTCATGGTACCGTCGCCTCCGCAGGCGACAATGCCGTCCAAATCGAAGACTTCTGTCATCTTTGCTGCTTGCTCCAGGCCTTTTTCTGTTGTAAAGTGCTCGCTTCGTGCCGTGTTGAGGAAAGTTCCTCCCTGGCTCAATTTTCCGGATACGTAACGAGCATTCAGTTCTACGACTTCGCCCTTACAAAGACCGTGGTATCCTCG
>JAAZJH010000044.1 GCA_012800435.1 Clostridiaceae bacterium
CGGAGGTTGGGGACTTTCCAGTAGTCGAGGGCTTTCTTGCCGCAGAGATATTTTCGAAGATAGGTTGCCATGTGACAAGTTTAATGGAGTGTTTGACATTGTTTTTCGACATCTTTCCGTCAAGAGCTACCTGTAGCTGTCTTTTTGTCGGGAAGAGAATGACTAAATTGAGGATTGATTTTAAGCTAAAATGTTTCTATTTCTAACGGTTTAGTTGTCTTGTTTATGCCAGTTGAGCTGTAGTACTTTTGACGATTGAAGTGTCGTACTTATGTCGGTTGGTCTGCAACTTGTTCTAAATTAATCGAAAAATTGACCTGCTTAGGTATGTGTGGGACATCTTTATTAAAGGAAGAAGAATGAACAATATGAACCATTTTAAACTTACTTTATACTAATAAGACATCATTTTAACGGTGCGTGATAAAATGGTGGAGTGAAAGGTCAAAGCTGATATGAAGATTGGTATTGTCGGACTTCCGAATGTTGGTAAGAGCACTTTGTTTAACGCTCTTACAGGTGCTGGTGCAAATGTAGCGAACTATCCTTTTTGTACGATTGATCCGAATATAGGTATTGTGCCTGTCCCTGATTCACGCTTGAAGCGTTTAGCCAAAATTGTCAACGTGGCGACATTGATTCCAGCAGTTGTGGAATTTGTGGATATTGCCGGTCTGGTTAAGGGTGCAAGCAAAGGTGAGGGACTGGGTAATCAATTTCTCTCGCATATCCGTGAAGTTGACGCTATACTGCACGTTATTCGCTGTTTCAGCGATGACCACATTACACCCACTAACGAATCATCAAGCCCCGCTGATGACTTCAAAACTGTCGAGCTAGAACTTATGATCGCCGATATCGAACATCTTGAACGTCGACGCGATAGAGTCGCTCGGCAGGCAAAATCTAATGATCCTACACTCTTCCGCGAACTCGAATCGATCAATCAACTTATTGCGCATCTAAACGGGGGGAATACCGTTAGAACACTTCTGGCCGCACTTGATAATCGAGAAGATATTCGCCGAATTAAGCAGTATCGTTTGCTTACTGCAAAACCGATCTTGGTTGTTGCTAACATGTCCGATTCGTATGATCGAAATAATACTCCGGAACTAACTGATCTTCAGTTTTTTTTGGAAGATTCTGGAGCAACAGTTATTCCCGTCTCCGCGCGCCTTGAAGCAGAAATTACGGAGCTTCCGGAAGAGGATCAACAAGCATTTTTTGATGAAATGGGTCTCGGTAAAAGTGCTCTCAATCGCGTCATACAGGAAAGCTACCAATTATTAGGTCTAATTTCATTTTTTACAAGAAATGAGAACGAAGTTCGTGCTTGGACGATTCGTCAAGGCACACTTGCCCCAAGCGCTGCGGGTACCATCCACACTGATTTTGAACGCGGTTTCATTCGCGCAGAAGTGGTGTCATTCGACGATCTGGAAGCATTCGGATCATTTGCGGCAGCTCGTGAGAGGGGGCGCATACGATCCGAAGGCAAAACATATGTCGTCCGAGATGGCGACGTCATATTATTCCGCTTTAACGTCTGATCTGGAGGCATCCGAATCCCTTAGTGCAATTCGTGAAAGGAAGCGCGTACGATTCGAAGGCAAAGTATATACCTTCCAAGATGGTAAAGTCATCTTATTTCATTTCAATATTTGAGTCAGAGACAACTCTCGTATGCTTTCAAATATGAGTTATTGCGGCAATCCCGGAATAGGGATACCGCGCATACCCAATTCCTGTTTGAGTAAGGATTGAACCTGATGTTCAAGCTCTTGAAAAGTACCGTTGTTGGTAATTTCATGTTGGGCTATTTTGCGGTACTCTTCAGGCGACATTTGAACTCTCATTCTACGCTCAATATCGTGCTCCGACATGCCACGCTTCAGTAAGCGGTTTTTTCTGATCTCAGGGTCTGCGAATACTGTCCAGATCTGGTCACAAAGATCGATAAAACCGCGCTTAACGGGTATCGGCACGTCGAGAACAACGGCTTTTATTTTTTTCTTCTCTGCTTCACAGAGACGCTCTTCCATAATATCGATCACTTTTTCGTGAATAATCGAGCTAAGTTTGTCAAGAAAACGTTTATCATCAAAAACCAAATTTGACATCCTCTGTCTGTCTAATGCCCCATCTTCACGGATAATCTCGCTTCCAAAGATCTCCTCAATGTAACGTGTTGTCTCACCTGGCTTTTCGGTCACTTCGCGGGCGATTTGATCTGCGTCGATTACTGTGAGCCCCGCTGCACGACAGATTGAAGCAACCGTACTTTTTCCGCTTCCAATTCCACCCGTTATACCCAATACAAACATGTTTATTCTCAGCGATCCTTCCACTTTTATGCTTAAGCATCTAAGAGCGATGCACTTTCGCAAGTCTCTAATTATTTATACTATACAGCTTAAGGATAAATGTATATTAAGGTCCTTTATCATTTCTGAGCGAGGTAAATGGACACTACGAGTACAAGATATTACCAAATATGTTCTCTAATCAAAATTCACTAAACAAAAACGACTATGTTCATTAGTCAATAACCACAAATAATGTGAGCGCGGTAAAACATGAAAGACTACTGCCCTATAAATCACCCCATGTGCGGCCGCTACTCACGTTCACAACAAGCGGAACATCAAGCTTCATGACATTTTCCATCGCATCTCGGAGCAAAATCTTCACGCGCTCTACATCCTCTTTCTTACACTCGATGATCAATTCATCGTGAACTTGAAGGATGATTGACGCCACGACACCAGCGTCTTTTAAGGCACGCGATGTGTCGACCATCGCCATCTTTATGATATCTGCCGCTGTCCCTTGCACGGGTGCATTCATCGCCGCTCGCAATCCAAAATTGTAGATATTGCGATTGCCGGATTGCAGTTCGGGCAAATATCGCCTTCGACAGAAAAGTGTCTCAACAAAACCATCTCTTTTAGCGTTCTCACCCTGCTCATGAAGCCAGTCTTCAACCTTCGGATATTTTTCGTGATAACGCTCAATAAAAGCACGCGCTTGGAGAACAGAAATGCCAAGATCACGAGACAATCCATAGTCTGAAATTCCATATGTGATACTGAAGTTAACCGTTTTTGCCACAGCGCGTTCTTCAGCGCTTATTTCCTCTTCCTTTTTTCCAAAGAGGCTTGCCGCTGTCACACGGTGTACATCCTTACCTTCTCGAAAAGCTTCTGTCAACGACTCATCACCGGAGAGATGAGCGAGAAGCCGAAGTTCAATTTGACTATAATCGGCACCAATAAGCACATAACCTTCGGGCACCGTAAAAACCTCCCTAATTGCACGCCCCCGTTCCGTTCGAATAGGAATATTTTGCAAATTCGGGTTAGAGCTTGAGAGACGTCCGGTCGCAGTCACTGTTTGATTGTACGATGTGTGAATACGTCCGTCATCACTGATTTCTTTTCTTAGACCTTCCAAAAAAGTGCTGCGGAGTTTTGAGCGTTCGCGATACTCAAGCACGAGCGGCACGATCGGGTGTAGAGTGAAAATTGAATCAAGTTGATCTTGGGCTGTACTGTAATTACCGCTGGCGCTTTTTCTGCCATGAGGAAGACCGAGCTCCTCATAGAGAACCTCAGCAAGCTGTTGCGACGAATTGATGTTAAATTCGTGTCCGGCTTCTTCATAAATGGCCGCTTCAAGCACCGCAATTTCCGATGCCATTACCTCAGACTGCCGATCTAACTCTTCCTGGTTGACAAGTACGCCTTTACGCTCCATATCGGCAAGAATTCCCACCAACGCCATCTCAATATTCGCAAGTGAAGTTAAACCCCTCTTTTCAAGATCTTCAAGTTGTTGCTGGTGTGCGTGTAGAAGCATATACGCAGTTTGACAAAGATCTCGCATCCGGTCACCGAGAAGAGGAAGTTCGTCTCCGCCGACATGTTGATAACGGTCACCTAGTGCAGCCTTAAGTGTAAATTCGATATCGTCACCACGTCCCAGTTGATTGAGAAGATACCCGGCAATCATCAGATCAAAGCCGGGCATATCAGGCGCGGGCAAGTCGAGCACACGAAGCTGTGCTTTGAAATCCCACGTGATCGGTATATATTTTCCTGAAAAAATGCGCGCAATCAAAATGTTCGCATCATTCGTTGTACAGTAGGCTTTCCGAGATACCGCTACCCCCTCGCGTGTCCCTTTAGGCAAGAAAAAAGCTACCTGCGCACCTTCTTCCAGCTGATCGAAAAAAGCATTTGTCGAATCACATGATTCCAAAGCATCGAAAGCTGCCGTAATCGACAGGTGCTCTTCGTCGGGCTTAGTAAACACGGATGGCAGTCGAAGTCGTTCCAGAAAGGAACGAAAGTCTAGACGCGTAAGAAGGACTGAAAGCGCCTGATCATCAGCTGCATCATGAATACGGCGATCAAGAAGGCGATCAATGTCAGGACATGGAACATCAAGTCGAATCGCTGCCAGATCGCGAGAAAGACGTGCCATCTCGCGGCCTTCTTCAAGATTTCGACGTAGCGCTCCGGCCTGATCCTCCAGATGAAGGTACACTTTCTCAATCGACCCGTAAGATTGAATAAGATTGAGCGCTGTCTTTTGGCCGACGCCTTTCACTCCGGGAATATTATCGGAAGAATCACCCATGAGAGCTTTAACGTCCACCCACTGTTCAGGACCAACGCCGTAATCAGCGCGCATCCGTTCCGGTGTAATTTCTTCAGAGTTGGATTTTCCTTTGGAGGTCGTCAAAAAGATAACCGAGCTCTGTTCCGACACCAGCTGAAATGTATCACGGTCACCTGTAAGAATATAGACACGCATGCCCCTTTTTTCGCCGCATCGCGCTAGTGTACCAAGCAGGTCATCCGCCTCATATCCAGGCAGCTCAGTCGGCTGAAACCCGAGCGCTTCCAACAGCTCTCGGGCAACCGGTATTTGCGCTGCAAGATCATCGGGCATAGGACGACGCCCTGCTTTATAGTCAGGGTACTTATCATGACGAAAAACCTTGCCGGGACTGTCGAGCGCCGCGACAACATGAGTTGGGCTCAACTCGTCGTTATACTTCAAGAGCATATTCATAAAAGCGTACAACGCGCCTGTGGGCAAACCGTCCGGAGCGGTCAGGCGATGTCGCCCCGCAAGAGCGTAAAATGCGCGATTCATCAGGCTATGCACATCAATGAGCCATAGCGTTTCTTTTTCAGGCACATGCACCTCGCTTTCTATAACGGCTAATAGACGGTCGTTCTTTCAAAAATGCTTTATAGTACTGTTCATTCATCCGGATAATCAAGAATGGTTAAACAAGTATTTCAGGCAAGAGACTGAATTCCGCGCGGTTTCATCTTCACGGGTGTGAACGTAGAAAGGTGAAACGGATTATTAAGTAAAAAAATTGTGCTCTATGCGCGTTCATGATCATTTGCGTGATCGAGATGAGCGGGAGCAGCCAATTGCCGGTTAATATTTAACAACGCACTCGTTCCGCCACCTTCTTGAGCATCAAACAGCAGCTGGAAGAACTTTTGCACACGCGCGTCATCCGTATCGATAATCGTTTGAAGTTCAGTTACTTCCTGTTTAAGGAAAGATAAATCATCGATTTGCTTCAATTTGAATATTTTCTCGTGCTTCGTGTTTTCGAGCATTTCACGGTTGAGGAGAAGTTCTTCACGCATCTTCTCCCCTTCACGAAGACCGATATAACGAATCGGTATGTCAACGTCAGGAACAAGACCTGAAAGACGGATCATGTCTCTTGCCAGCGTGTCAATCAGAACCGGCTCACCCATGTCTAAAATAAAGATCTCACCGCCCAGCGCGTCGGCACCCGCTTGTAAAACGAGACTTGCCGCTTCAGGAATCGTCATAAAATAACGCTCGACTTTGGGATGGGTAACGGTTACAGGTTGACGCTCTTTAATTTGCTTCTCAAAAAGCGGGATAACGCTGCCGCTACTTCCCAATACATTGCCAAAACGAACCGACGAAAAAGATGTCTCAGGAAAAATTTTATCCAATTCCAGCGTCACGATTTCACAAAGTCTTTTTGTTGCTCCCATGACATTTTTTGGATTAACAGCTTTGTCGGTTGAAATCAGAACGAATTTTTTCACGCCATAGCGTGCAGCGATGCTGGAGGTATTGTACGTCCCGAAAACATTATTTTTTACTGCCTCACCCGGACTATGCTCCATCAACGGCACATGTTTGTGTGCCGCTGCATGGAATACAATGTCCGGTTTCCATACTTTAAAAACTTCGTCAAGACGATCGGCGTCGCGCACAGATCCAATCAAAACCTGCAGATTTAATCTCCTGCCGTATTGGTTTATGAGCTCCTGTTGCAAGTTATAAACGCCATTTTCAAAAATATCAAAAAGAATCAGCAGAGAAGGCTGGTATTTTGCGATTTGGCGTGCAAGCTCAGATCCGATCGAGCCTCCCCCGCCTGTGACAAGCACTGCATTGCCTTGAATAAACCGCGATACGTTTTCCATATCGGTTTCTACGGGGTCACGACCGAGAAGGTCTTCCAGTCGCAACTCACGGACATCGGAAAGATGTACCTGTTGATCCGAATGGATCTCTGAGAAAAAGGGAAGAATCCTAACGCGACAGTTGGTGCGATTGCAGATCTTTAAAATATCTCGGACCTCTCGGATCGGCGCAGACGGAATTGCCACGATGATCTCATCGATCCGGTAGTCTTCAACGAGACGCTCAATGTCATATCGATCTCCTAAGACAGGAACACCGTTGTTCTTATACGAATGCGTAAGCGGGTTGTCATCCACCGCGCAAATCGGTACACGATCGCTTTTGCTTGTTTTCAGCTCCACAATAAGTTGACTTCCGGCAGACCCCGCACCCACGATCATAACGCGTACCTTGTTCTTGGACGATCGACGGAACACGCTGCCGATTCGAAGGTGTCTTGATTGCTCAAGTCTATAAATAAATCTGATTGCAAACACCGCCATCGACAAAAGGAACCAGTAAATAATGTATACCGAAAACGCAAAATTTCGCTTGAGAATCTGAAGGATTAACACCATCAAAAACAGCTGAACTGCTGTTCCGGCAGGTAAAATCATGTAAATCGATCCGCGGGCAAACGCCCACATTTGATCGTAAAAGCCTGCCAGATAAAACACGACGAGCGAGAGTGCGACGACAATGTACCAGTTAGATTTGAAGACATCAAGATGTCTCTGCGGAATGCTGCCGTCGTAAACAATCAATAAAGCGAGCAAAACAGAGACCATACTCGCAGCTAGGTCGTAAACAATAAGAAAAAACTTCTTCGGTGTAAGATGACGGCTCTTATGTTCTTCTTTTGCAACCATTTTTATGCTTCAGTCGTTTCCTGCTCCGAAGATGCGTTCAAGTAAGAGTGAATATCATCTAAGATAGCATCAAGATCGACTCCATGTACCATACAGGCCTGCTCCAATGTTTCATGGCCGGCCAATAGACAACCGATACAATGAAGACCGTGCTCCATTAATATAGCGGCTATATTGCGATCAACTGCTAAAATATCTGAAATATACATATCTTTGTTAATTTGCATAAAGTACCTCCGTTTTGAAAGACCCAACATGGTATTCGTGTTTAATCTTTCCCTTCGCATACTACAGCATGAGCGGTCATTCTATCAAGAGAGGACGTTACAAGAACAAAAACATCTGTCAAAAAGCATGAAAAATACGAATTAAAAAATCAAGAAAAGGCGCAAAGCCTTGACAAGTCAAGGTTTCCACATGATAATAGGCAAAGAATAACGCTGGAAGGAGGCTCCATCATGAACAAAACCGAACTGGTTAAAGCCGTTGCAGACAAAACACTTCTGAGCAAAAAGGACAGCGAAAAAGCTGTATCTGCCGTTTTCGATACGATTACCGAGCAGCTGGCTGAAGGCAACAAAGTTGTACTTGTTGGCTTTGGTACCTTTGAGGTTCGCGACCGCGCAGCACGTAAAGGTCGTAACCCAAGCACTAAAGAAGAAATTATGATTCCTGCTTCAAAGGCTCCCGCATTTAAAGCCGGGAAAAATCTTAAAGCAAAAGTCAATAAATGAGTTTTGTTTCTATGGAAATCGATGGGGCTTGTCTGAGCGGCAGCCCCTCTTTTTTTTCTAAGTTTCTCCCTTAAAATTGATACCGGCATGTTAAACAGATGCCAGCTGATTCCGGAGGCTAAGACAGATCCCGTCAAGGCTGCGGCAGATGATGAAGACTAAGACAGATTCCTGAGGAAATTGAACTTCATGCATCTTTGTAACGCGTGTGCCAGATGCGCCGCACCTCATTCGAAAGACGCCTTATGGTTTCTGCCGATGGCAGTGTTTTGGCACCCTCTTTTAGAAGGGAGCAGGATCTTGTTTGGCCGTCCTGCGGACGCGTCTTCGTCGCGAGTTCACGCTGACAAAGATCCACAAAGAGGTAACGAATATTCCGTTCAACTTGATTCGCCGTCAGATCATAGAGTTTGGCGATCTTCGGATATAAACGCTTACTTATCGGATCCAGAAGCGACTTGTCAGGAACAACCAACTTAAGCATTGAAAAAAGAAGACGATAGCCTCTTAAATTTCGATTAAAATCATATCGTTCTAATACTATTGTAATAGCATCTTCCAACTTTCGCGTTCCGTTTGAATCGGAGATATGCTGCTCCTTAATTAAACGTCCCGCAGTCGAGCAAATCTGACGTGCGGCATAGGGGTAGCCTTTTCGTGCATCGACGAGATAATGGACACGACCTTCTGAATCCATGACGCCAAAAAGACCATCGCGGTTCATTAGCCCCTCAATGTGTTGGAGAAGTTCACGACTGGATGATACTAAGTAAAATCCCCATTCCTGCCGTCGTTCGACGCTAAGCCTTTGCTCAGAGGCCATGTCAGACGTAATGGACGGTAGTGAAGACATCATGGGGAAAACCTTTCTCGAACGACAGCCTTTATTGAACGACGTTATGGCGTTCGTAAAGAAAGAGCTGCATCTTAGGATAGTGGCTCCATTTTATCTTCTTTTATGTGGATCCGATTTTGATTACGTCAAAAAGGAAATCGAAAATTCAAAAGACGTACCATGGAAAATGCGGCATTTCAAAAAATGCAGGGCGACAGCTACGGTATTACACGGTCATCAAGGCGTGATGCGCTGACAATATAGCTCATGCGAGGCGTGTATGTTATTTGATAACGACCTTGTCCGCCTTTTTCAAATGTGCCCGGACTAAAATAAAAAGTCCGTCCGTTAACGGTCAGCATATTACGCTCTACCGCAGACGGGTCATAGTTGATCTCAGTCATTTCAAACTGACGGCTGACAGTACTTACGACATCCAGAGCGCGCGGCACAAATTCAGTTGCTGCAATATAGATCATCACGACGACCACTAGAATCGGAGCAAGATAAGAAAAGCGTGTTGTGTTGGCATAGTTCCAATTTCTTCGAAGCAAATAAAACAGAATGACCGCCAATGCCACCACGGCAAGAAGACTTGCGATGCCGCCGATAAGAAAATAAACCATCATTCAGGATTAACCCTTTCTAAAAGTGCCGTAAAAGCGGCTTCATCAAGCACTGTAATGCCTAGCGCCTGAGCTCTGTCGAGTTTAGAACCGGGAGCCTCCCCTGCAACAACGGCAGATGTTTTTGAAGAAACAGAACCCGAAACACGCGCTCCGCGCGCTTCAAGTGCAGCGCGTGCCTCACTTCTCGTCATCGTTGACAGTGTTCCGGTCAATACATAAACCTGATCTTGGAGGGGTAAAGCCGCAGTTTCATTTTTTTGTTCTGCAAGTGAAAGGCCGTATGCTTCCAATCGTTCGATAAGTTGAATCGATTGCGGGAGCCGGAACCAGCGTACAATTTCATGTGCCGTCACCGGTCCGATATCCTGAATGGAAGCGAGTGTCTCTTCATCGGCAGCCGCTATCTCCCGTAAATCAGGCATCGCGTCAACCAGCGCCATCGCTGTCTGGCGTCCAACAAGCGGAATACCAAATCCTGCGACAAGACGGTACAAGGGTTGCTTTTTTGACGCCTCAATGTGAGAAAGAAGATTCGTTACGCTTTTTTCGCGCCCGATAATTCCCGACTCAATCAGCTTCTCTTTTTGTTCATGCAGGATATAAATATCTGCGATGGATTTCACGTAATGATGTCTAAAAAGCGCTTCCGAAGCTTTCTCCCCAAGTCCTTGAATATCCATGGCATCCTTGGAGGCAAAATAGATCAGATGGCGAACAAGTTGTGCAGGACAGTCAATTCCGGTGCAGTAGAGATCGGCACCGCCGCCTACGAATTCAGTTGGGGATCCACACGCCGGACAGTGTTTCGGAAGCTCATACGGCATAGTGTTAGGCGGACGTTTTGCGCGATTTACTTTTATCACCGCGGGGATGATGTCTCCGCCTTTTTGGACAAGGACTGTATCGCCAATGCGACAATCTAACTGATCGATATATCCCTGATTGTGCAGTGTTGCACGTTGTACTGTTGTACCTGCCAACTGAATCGGTGTCAAGTGCGCAAGCGGAGTAACTCTTCCTGTTCTCCCCACCTGTGCCGAAATATCCAAAATCGTCGTTTCTTTTTGTTCAGGAGGGTATTTGTAAGCAACTGCCCATCGCGGAAATTTGCTTGTCGAACCTAAGAGCTCTCGCTCTTCAAGAGGGTTTACTTTAATGACTGCGCCATCGATACCGAAAGGAAGCGATGCGCGTACTTCTTGAAACGAATCGATCGCATCAAGCACTTCCTTTTCAGTCCTACAAAGGCGCATGTTTGGGATAGTTTGAAATCCCAGGATGCCTAATCGTTCCAGCGACTCTAAATCTGTCGCGAACGATTCAGAAGCGTATTGCACATCAAAGGCGAAGAATGAGAGTTTACGGTCGCGTACAACGGACGCATCAAGTTGTCGAATGGTGCCTGACGCAGCATTACGAGGATTAGCAAATGGTTTTTCACCGCTTTCTTCAAGAGCGGCATTGAGCGTCTCAAAAGACGACTCCGGCATAAATGCTTCTCCGCGAACAACAAGCTCTTCAATAGGTTCTTTTAGAGTATGAGGAATTGCATGTATCTCTTGAATGTTCTCCGTAACATCTTCACCTGAAGTCACCCCGTCGCCGCGAGTGACACCTTGTACGAGGCGCCCCTGCCTGTACGTCAACGATAACGATAGGCCGTCAATTTTCATTTGGCAAAGAAAAGTAACCGACGGCGCTCTCTCTTTTACACGCGCGACAAAGGCCAGCACCTCGTCTTCTGAAAAGACGTCCTGAAGTGACAACATCGGAAAACGATGCGGCACGGATTGGAATTTTGAAGACGCCTCCCCGCCCACTCGACGTGCGGGCGAATCAGGAGTAGATGTCTCCGGAAAAGCCTGCTCTATGTTTTCGAGATGACGTAGCAAAAGATCGTACTGATCATCGGGAACAAGCGGAGCGTCTAGACTGTAATACGCCTCATTCAACTGTTGAAGCAACGATGTGATTGCCGCTGCCTGATCTTGAGCGCTCTCAAGATCAGGCGGCATACCGGCGTCCAGCAATTCCTCAAGCACTGCTTCCGGAGATCTATTCTGTTGTTGGGCAGAATCTTTCATGCTGTGAATAGATTAGGCTTTGCCGTCGCAGCCTAACACGTTTATGATTTTGTGCTCAACGATGGCTTCGATGGCATCACGAGCCGGTCCAAGATATTTTCTCGGATCAAAATTCTCCGGATGTTCCGCCATATGCTTGCGAACCATTGCCGTCATAGCAAGTCGCAGATCGCTATCGATGTTAATCTTACAAACGGCCATGCCTGCTGCTTTACGGAGCATATCCTCCGGTACACCGATCGCATCAGGCATATTCCCTCCATAATTATTGATGATATCGACGTATTCAGGCACAACCGAGCTGGCACCATGCAATACGATGGGAAATCCGGGAAGACGTTTCGACACTTCTTCGAGAATATCGAAGCGTAGTTCCGGCTTTTGTCCCGGCTTAAACTTATAAGCGCCATGGCTTGTACCGATCGCAATCGCCAATGAATCGCATCCGGTACGACTTACAAATTCCTGCACCTCATCGGGATCTGTGTATGATGCCTCTTCAGCCGATACATTAATATCGTCTTCAACACCTTCGAGACGCCCAAGTTCTGCTTCTACGGTGACGTAAGGATCGCGGCTATGAGCATAATCGACAACACGTCTCGTCAGCTCAACGTTTTCTTCAAAGGGAAGATGCGAACCGTCAATCATGACAGAGGTAAAGCCGTCATCAATGCACGCTTTGCAAAGTTCGAACGTATCGCCGTGATCTAAGTGAAGCGCGATAGGGAGATTGGAATCAATCACTGCTGCCTCAACCAGCTTCATAAGATAAGTCTGATTCGCATATTTTCTCGCGCCCGCCGACACCTGCAAAATGAGAGGGGCGTTACATTTTTTTGCCGCGTTGACAATCCCTTGGATAATTTCCATGTTATTGACGTTAAATGCGCCAATAGCGTAACCGCCTTCGTAGGCCTTTTTAAACATTTCCTGTGTTGATACGAGTGGCATAAATGTTCCTTCCTTTTCTAACATGTCATTTTTTCTATATGTACATCGTGCGCCCGTCTTCTCTTACAGAGCAGAAAGACGCTTCTGCTGCTCGAGCACTGTTCTTAATTGCTGCTCGTACTGTTCTTTCTTCTCTCGCTGTGTTTCCACAACGCGCGCAGGTGCTTTCTCCGTGAATTGGCGGTTGGCTAACATCTTTGCGGCACGATCGATCTCTTTCCGCAAACGATCTTCCGATTCTGCCAAACGGGCGCGCTCTTCATCAATATCGATCAGTTCACGCAGAGGCACCGCCATTTCGCCTCCCTGAAAAGCAAAACTCACTGCATCCTTTGGCAACGTCTCCCTCGGATTAAGGCGAGATAAAGACGATACGCCGGCTAATCGTTCAAGCGTCCGTGCACCTTCTTCCATGCGACAGGCAATGGCATCATCTTCAGTGCGAATCCAAGCAGAAAAGCGCTGTTGTGGTGTCACATTGTATGTTGCGCGCAGATTGCGTACCCCTCGGATTGCGTCCATCATGCTTTGCATTGCAGTTTCTGCTTCCTGATCCTCGGCATATGTATTTATGTCCGGCCAGGGTTCGCTGATCAGCAAAGTATTGTCATGAAAAATATCGTAGATCTTTTCTGTCACGAACGGCATGAAAGGGTGCAACAGTTTCATCGTGTCTGACAACACGCGATACAGGACGGATTGTGCTGCACGACCCGATTTTCCTCCCTCTCGGAGGCGTTCTTTTACGAGTTCAATATACCAGTCACAGAAAAGATCCCACAGAAATTTGTAAATTTTATCTTGTGCGAGTCCCAGTTCAAGCGCTTCCATATTGGATGTCACTGCATCAATTGTATCGCGCAGTTCGGACATGATCCAGCGATCTTCGATAGTGAAGTCCTCTTCGTTTACATCAGAAAAATCAAGATTTTCATCTAAATTCATCAAAGTAAACCGGAATGCGTTCCAAATTTTATTGATGAAATTGCGCCCATTTTCAAGCTTTTCCTCGGAAAGACGCAGATCATTTCCTGGTGCATTGCCTACGACAAGCGCATAGCGCAGAGTATCGGCTCCGTAATCGTCAATGACCTCAAGCGGATCAATGCCGTTACCCAATGATTTGGACATTTTTCTCCCTTGCTCATCACGAACAAGACCATGGATGAGCACCGTATGAAACGGTATATTACCCGTATTATGAATGGCTGAAAAAATCATCCGCGCGACCCAGAAGAAAATAATGTCGTATCCGGTCACTAGAACATCTGTTGGATAAAAGGCGCGATAATCGTCCGTATCCTCAGGCCACCCAAGTGTTGAAAACGGCCAGAGCGCAGAAGAAAACCAAGTATCAAGCGTATCTTCATCCTGACGAAGCGCGGTACTTCCACAGGCAGTACAGATAGAAGGGGTTTCTTCCGCTACAATGACCTCTCCACAGTCGTCGCAATACCAAGCCGGAATGCGATGACCCCACCAAAGCTGGCGTGAAATACACCAGTCGCGAATATTCTCCATCCAGTTGAAGTATATTTTCTTGAAATGATCCGGATTAAAACGAACTTCCCCGCATTTAACGACTTCAATAGCCGGTTCAGCAAGCGGCTTCATCTTTACAAACCATTGAGTCGAAACTCGCGGCTCCACTAACGTGTGACAACGCTGACATGTACCCACATTATGACGCCGTTTTTCTTCCTTCTCTAAAAGTCCTTGTCGTTTAAGATCCTCTACCACTGCGCGACGTGCATCTAAAACAGTCATACCGGCGTAGCGGCCTGTATCTTCGGTCATCAGACCGCGATCGGTCAATATTTCAATCACCGGTAAACTATGGCGCAATCCAAGTTCATAGTCATTCGGATCATGCGCAGGCGTGATTTTTAAGAATCCTGTCCCGAACTCAGGATCGACATAATCATCTGCGATAACAGGAATTTCACGATCCGTCAACGGAAGGCGGACCATTTGTCCGATGTATGCCTTGCCACGCACATCATCCGGGTGCACGGCAACGGCCGTATCGGCGAGCATCGTCTCCGGACGCGTTGTAGCAATTGAAATTGAACCTTCACCTGATGCCAGAGGATAGCGGATTGTGTAGAGCCCACCTTCTATATCTTCGTGTTCTACTTCGATGTCTGAAATTGATGTGTTACAGTGAGGGCACCAGTTGATCATTCGCTTCCCGCGATAAATCAGTCCCTCTTTATAGAGATTGTTGAATACGCGTACGACTGCTCGTGTAAGCCCATCATCCATAGTAAAGCGATGGCGATCCCAGTCGCATGATAGCCCCAATCGCTTCTGCTGCGAAATGATGCGTGCCTCATACATCTTCTTCCATTGCCACGCATACTTCAAAAATGCGTCACGGCCAATCTCTTCTTTAGAAAACCCCTCATCACGCAAACGTGCCGTGACCAACGCTTCTGTCGCAATGGACGCATGGTCGCTTCCGGGCAGGAAGAGAGTATTTTTGCCGCGCATCCTCTGAAATCGCGTCAAAATATCCATTAGGGTATTGTCCATCGCATGGCCCATGTGGAGTTCTCCGGTGATATTTGGCGGCGGCATCACGATTGTAAACGGAGGTTTATCTGAAGAAGCGTCAGGGTGAAATGCCTTTGCTTTCATCCAGCGCTCATAAATGACTGATTCTTCTTTAGACGGATCAAAATTGCGTGATATTGAATCCAGATGTCTCATACTATCCCTTTACTATCCCTTTCCTACTGACCTAACTCATTCCTGCCCGATATAACCATTCAGGCACAGACGTCAGGTTGGATGAAGCCTTGCCAAGTGTTGATATTTAAACAAGGCAGCACCTTTACGCTAGAGTGCTCTATTATTTACCGCCGTTCACTTAGGCGGCATATACTTCAGAACAACTCGTACCATGACCAACGAGCCTGTCACGCCGGCATCAACGAGCCGGAATCCAAATCGAGTGATCTGAGAAGTATCGTTTGCCAGTTCCCCTTCTTTCCAAGCAATCGTTTGTGTTTTTAATGTATCTTCAATCCGACGAGGATCAGACTCAAAAACGACTCCGTTCGCATCTTCCAGAAGCAGTTGAATTGTTTTTTCCCGATGATCCGGATTAAAAAGCACTAACTCTATTGCCGAATAGGGCGACAGATTGAGCGGTGGATAAGCCGATGCCATCGCAACTGCGGCATCCCATTCTACAGGCCGCTCATCGCCTCCGCGATACGTCAGCTCAATGTCTGCGGTACTGTAACCATAAGATGGTGTAACAAGCGCTAAAGAAGCGCGTCCGCGCGACACTTCCCACAGCGGCTTCTCACCTGGCTGTTTCGTCTTGCGGGAACGTGGAACATCTTGTGTGATCGGCTCTTCCCATGCAAAGTGTGTAAGGCGGTCGCAATCAAACCACGGCATCGGCATCAAATAATAGGATACTTCCCGATCAGCACGAAATGGTAAGACCGGCATGTTGCCGGCACCGATCAAATTCGCATCGCCATTAAAATTCGCATAGCCGTAAGCAATGGAAACGGGATGTTCGATGGCATCGTGCCAGACCAAGACACGTACACCGTAGAGAATGCGCGCGTCAGCCTTAACAAACACACGACTTTCGTCACAGACTGAAAAGCCCTTAAGCACGGTATCGCCATTTCTAAGAAACAGGTCGTGACCACGCGTCGCGTCCTGAGAAAAATCAACCATCCATTTGTTCCCAATACGCTCCAGACCGACCGGTTGCGGAGCTCCTCTTGGCGCATCGCCGCCATGCATAAGACCGAGTGCCGTCTTAGCCATGCGACGCCCAACTACTGCTTTTGACGATGGTGTCAACGCACCGCAACGATGATCTTTGTCAAGATACTCTAGAGAAAGATCGTAAAGGGTCACTAATCCGGCACGGACAGGGAGCGTATGACAGGCATAAGCGAGCATCTCATTGAACTCGGCTTCGCCGAATGCGTCAAGTCCGTTGTATAGGTAAGGAGGAAGTTGTGCCAAAACAAGGGTCAGCTTGCCGTCCATAGGCTCGAACAAGGACTCAAACGTAGAAACAAGGCGCGTAAGAGCACGATGATAATAATCTATACTGTCGACATCGTTTTCGCCATGAAACCAAAGAACGCCGGATACTGCCAGTCCGACAAAAGGGGCGACTTTATGGTTGAACATGGTGCTCGGTTGGTTTCGTGTCGTAAAATCACGCTCAAGCGGCACCTGATCCTGCGCGACCAATGTTTTTCTAATGGTAGCACGCGGTACAACAATAGGCGTCTCCTCCGGTCGATCAGGCTTAAGTCCGTGAAGAAGCGCGATTGTTTGCGGTTTAGGAAAAACGGGACGTCCGGAAGAATCCAGCTCTCGGCCGATCTTTTTCACCTGCTTTTCTATCGATTCCTCATTCCACGATGCTTCATCACGATACTGACGTACCTCACGCACGTGATTTTTAATCACGGGATCACTTTCAATCGTTTCACGCGGAAGCCACGCGTGTATTGATGTTCGACAGGCAGCAGTACAAATGACGCCTACCGGAATATGAAGCGCATTATAAAGTTCAATCGCGAAAGTAAAGGCCACTGCTGACACATCCGCACAGAAATAGGGTTGATCTCCGCGATGCCAGAATCCCCCCTGTGCTTCGCCTAACGGCTGATAGCTGTACGCAGGTACTTTCTCCGAAAGGCCGTCCTCATTCATTTGAAAAAACCGAACCGATGAATAATTAACCGAATCATGAAACATTGAGGCAACATCGGACTGTCGTACCGTCTGCGCCATATTGTCCTGACCGGCTGCGTACCAAACATCGCCGATTAAAATATCTTGGATCACCTGAACCTCATCGACAGATTGAACGGTGAGGCGGCAAGGATCAAATGAAGGCAGAAGCGGTGGCAATTTAAACTCAAAATACCCATCGGGATCGGCAATTTCTTCCTCGTGAAAAAGTACGCCAAATTGAATATCAGCGTCAGCAGACGATTCACCGTCTTGAGGAAAACGCTCAAACTTAACAGAGACCGGCGCATTACCGAGTGTAAAACCGAAAAGTTTCGACGGCACTTTTCTTTGAAGGACCATGCCGTCGCCATATATCGTTGCGAGCCTCAAGTTAGGCACAAATTCCGCCGCCTTCCTTTCTGTGATACTTTTTCGTTCTGCGATGCTACATCCAATCTGCGGCATCAGCGCGAATAAGCACTACCATCTATCATACTACAATCACACGGTCCCCATAAAAACGGCTTCACGAATCAGTCGTGCGCCGGCAGCGACTTCAGGTGAAAGACCGCCGTCTCGTATGAGTGCCTTCAAAAGGAGATTGATTCGAAGATGATTGACCGATCCCGCACCACAAGTGATGCGCAGAACGTCATCATAAACTACGTCGGCATCCATTATTTTTGACATTAGCTCAACAGAAGTCGTTCTCTTTTTGCGTACGTGTTCCACCGTCACAGGTGCTCCGGTAAATGTCTTTCTATAGGCTGAGCTCACACCCGGCGCTTCAATGCGATATCTTGCAGCACACACCCTAGCCATAAGACTTTTGCCGCCGGATTCCGTATAGTTCGCTTCTGTGACTTGAACACTTTCCGGAAGAGCTGCATTGAGTCGCAGCACAGCTTCTTCGAGATCAAATGAGCCCTCGTCAGGCGATGTGGCTAAACCAACCTCTACCGGATCGCGTTCAAGCTCAATACCACATCCTGCAGGCAACCCGAAGACAATATCAGGACGTGGATTATAGGCGCCTTCCGACCAATAGAGAGGCCATGCCGCACGGTTCATCGCACGCGAAAAAAGACGAACCATGTCAAGATGCGCGAGCCATATCGTCGAACCGGTTCGCGCGTAATGAAAAAGCACACGGTTCTGCTGCAAATCACTCACGTCCATATATCCTTCTGACTTGATGTTCGCGGAGGCTCAAAACAGACACCGCCTCCAAATGCGCGAGCACCGCAATGCGAACACTGTTCAAAGCAAGCTGGCGTAGTCTTCCCCTTCATCGCGCGTTGCCATTCATGTTCTAAAAAAGCACGGTGCACGCCGATCTGAATGTGATCCCATGGAAATTGTTCATGAAGTGATCGCTCGCGCGTATAAAAATGGATACCTCCGGGAATCTCAGAAAGAAGAGGCTCCCAGATGTCCCAGCGAAAATGTTCATGCCAAGCATCCAATACACAACCCTGCATCCAAGCTTTCTCAATGACATCCGCCAATCGTCTGTCTCCGCGCGAGAACACCGCCTCCAAAACAGAGCTTTCAAATTGGTGCCACTGATAGTTCACGCGGCGATTCGGTCTTAACGCCGCTGCGACACGCTGCTGGCGCTCACGCATTACGTCCGGACTGATCTGCGCCGCCCACTGAAAAGGCGTAAACGGTTTCGGGATGAAAATAGACGTGCTTACATTAATGAAAAAACGTCGTGTACGCAGCTGATCTGGAATATTTCGCCAACACGTGATCAGGCGATTTACCATACTCCCGATGCCGTCAACATCGTCATCGGTCTCGGTAGGCAGTCCAAGCATAAAATAGAGTTTAATGCGCTCCCAACCGTTTCGCAGCGCAACATCCGTTGCCTGCAATAAATCTTCTTCGACGATGTTCTTATTGATCACATCGCGCAGACGTTGCGTACCTGCCTCCGGCGCAAACGTAAGTCCGGCACGGCGCGTCGTCGCCACTTGCTCAGCCATATCTCTTTCGAATGCGTCCAGCCTAAGTGATGGGAGCGAAAGATTCACATGATATTTTTCGGCGCAAGGAATAAGTTTTTCCAACAATTCGGAAAGAAGGGAATAATCAGTCGTGGAAAGCGACAGCAGTCCCAGTTCATCACAGCCTGTCTGTTGGAACAACGTACGTGCCGCCTCGGACAAGTTCTCCAAAGAACGCTCCCGCATAGGCCGATAGATAAAGCCTGCCTGACAAAATCGGCAACCACGCGCACAGCCGCGAAATATTTCCATCACCATACGATCGTGTACGACATTAAGATTCGGAACAATCGGAGTCAACGGCATCTCCGCACGGTTTAAATCATTGATAATGCTTTTTTGAATGACGCGCGGAGCTTGTGGCACATTAGGTTCAATCGTATCAATTGTTCCATCAGGATGATACGTGACGTCATAAAAGGCCGGTACATAAATGCCTTCAAGCTGACATGCTGTGAGAAGAAAATCACGCTTCGTCCAATGATTTTGCTTCTTGGCACGATAAAGCGCGGTAACGCTCGACAAGAGTTCTTCCCCGTCGCCGATCATAATAAGATCGAAAAAAGGTGCCATTGGTTCCAAATTACATGCCACCGGTCCACCGGCTACTACAAGCGGGTCTTGTTCTCCGCGATCGACACTTCGAAGGGGAATTTTTCCCAGATGGAGCATATCCAGAACTGTCGTATATGCCAGTTCATAAGATATCGACATCCCAACGATATCGAACGCGTTAAGCGGCGTTCCTGATTCGATCGAAGAAAGTGCGATATTTTCACGCGTCAACTGTTCCCGCATGTCCGACGCCGGCTCAAAAAAGCGTTCACACCACGTATGTTCGTCCTTATTCAGGGCGGCATAGAGTATTTGAAGCGCAAGATTCGACATGCCGATCTCGTAAAGATCAGGAAAACAAAACGCAAATCGAATGCGGTCTTTTTCAGGCAGACGGAAGAAAACCTCCCGTTTGTCACAGGCCTGCCATTCCCCTCCCGTATAACGCGCCGGTTTTTCGACTTGGCGTAAGATAGCGCGCTGCTTCGCCTCAGGAAGACTGTTCCAAGATATCAACGAATGCGCCTTTCAGCGATGTGGCGCTCTAGTTCAGCGCGACGTTCCTCGTGACCCGGCTTGCCGAGAAGAGCGAACATGTTGCTTTTATAGGCTTCGACACCGGGCTGATTAAACGGATTTACCGTATCCATCAAACAGGAAAGCGAGCAGGCGCGTTCGAAAAAGTAAATCAATTCTCCTAGAGCAAAAGCCGAACGCTTCTCACACGTTACACTCATATTGGGCACACCGCCCGCCACATGCGCTAACGCTGTACCGAGCATAGCCTTGTCATTGACATCTGACATCGGCGTACCGGATAAATACTGTAGCTGATCGAGATTGGTGCCATCATCCGGGATCGTCACCTCATGATGTGCTTTCTTAAAACTGATGATGGTCTCAAAGAACTTGCGCGGCCCCTCTTGAATCATTTGCCCAAGCGAGTGGAGATCGGTCGTGAAATCAACACCTAACGGAATGGCGCCACGTCCATCCTTGCAGGCGCTCTCGCCAAACAGCTGCTTCCACCATTCGGTAAACATGCGCATTGAAGGTTCGTAACACCCTAAGATCTCTGTCGTATAACCTTTGCGAACAAGTAAAGTGCGCACAGCGGCATAGCGCCCGGCAGGTTTAGCTAAAAACTCCGCTTCTTGTGCCTCCTGATCACGAAAGGACGCAGCACCGTCAAGAAGTTCATCGATATCAATTCCGGCAGTAGCAACCGGCAACAAACCGACCGGCGTCAACACTGAAAAACGACCGCCAACATCATCCGGTATCACAAAAGTTTCCAAGCCGTGCTCATCGGCAAGACGCCTCAATGCGCCGCGCTGACGATCCGTAGTAATGATTACGCGCTTACGAAAAATTTCTTCGCTCACATCACGGCACAGCGCATCTCGCAAAACGCGAAAAGCAACTGCCGGTTCCGTCGTCGTCCCTGATTTTGAGATGACGTTGAAAGCAACACGTTTACCACGAAGAAGCTCTATTAGATCATAAAGGTAGTCAGAACTCAGCTGGTGACCGGCAAAAACAATCTTCGGGCCTGAACGTTGATCTTCCGAAAGATGGGCATCAAAATGATGAGACAGCGCCTCAATGATAGCGCGCGCTCCTAGATAAGAGCCGCCTATACCGATCACAACAAGGTAGTCTATTTCTTCTCGAAGTCGTTGTGCACATTCCTGAACACGGATCAATTCTTCTTGATTATCACGATTTGGAAGATCAAGCCAGCCGGTGTAATCGCTGCCGGGACACGTTCGTTGATCCAGCTCACGGCAAGCCACTTTTAACTGTCCGGAAATCGCATCAAATTCATGGAGCGCAATAAAATCACGCGTCATCTGGTCGTCAAACTTTAGCATCGCAAACCTCGCTTTTTACCACCGAATAGGCCGTACCCGGTACATAGTGCGGTCACCTCCCGTGACGCGCACGATTCTTCCTTTAGAAATATATTGATCAGCCACTGCGGGAAATATCTTCAAGGGATCATCTGCCTGCTCGCGTTTCATAGAACGCGCCGCCTCTTCTTCCGGGGTCAGCATGGCACGAATGGACCCGATGCCTCTTGGTCTCAAATCTTCAACAACCATCGCTTTTTGACCAACCAGTGTGTCGCTATGCTGTTGCATCGACATTTGTACACGGCGCTTTAAAAATCGATGACCAATGGTCAAAACGACAGCGCCAACCGATAGTACCGCCAATACCGTGAAGAGAACGCGAAATGCGGTTGAAATAAGTGACGGTTGTGCATCCAAAAAAAACATCATGATGTAAAAAATGCGTCCGCGTCTACCTTCGCGGGTTCAATTCGGCGATATCCAAGTTCTTCCATTGTTACTTCTCCGCGGCGCACCGCCTCATCACGGAGTTCCCGGTACGCTTCGATCCATGTTGCCGTATAGTACGGCATAAGCAAAAGAAATCCCAACCACGAAACAAAATAGAAAAGCATGCACAAAATTGCCCATCCAATAAATGAAACATCAAGGAAGAACATTTTCCAGACGAAACGTTTCGTCATTTTTTTTGATAAATCAAGCGCCCTGCGCATACCGATTGACGGATTGTCCGCAAGAATGATTTCAGTCATTCGGTACCGGTATGCTCGGTTGATTAACGCAATAACCGATACCAGAAGCAATACTAACATCGAGACAAGCCACGGCCATTGGAAGAAAAATTCAGGCAGACCATAGAGAGATGCCACGCGTCGAATGAATCCCGGCGTGATGGCAGAACCTGACATCAAAACGTGATAAATCAACAGTAACGTCGGAGCAGATAGGAAAAAAGCGAACACAAACTGCGGAAGTGACCAAAGGAAAATCCAAAAATTCTTCCAGAACATTCCGACGACCACCGGCCTATACTGACCGGACGAAAACGGCGTAAACATCATGCCGATCGTTGGTGTCCATTGCGGATAATCGGCACGTAGGAACCATCGCTGCATGCCGCAGACAATCACGTTAGAAATCAAAAGCGAGAAAAGGAACTCAATAAGAAAACTGATCACAAAGAAGAATATATAAAATCGCGCGTTGGCGCCGATTTTATCGATTAGCGCTCTAAAAGCAGCAACCCAACTGTCGAAATCCAGACGTGTCACCGCCTCCGTCGTCATGATATCAGGGAACGAGGAAAAGAGTTTGAGCGATGGTATCCAATTGATTACTGCGGAACGCGCGATCGAGAGCGCATTCTGGATCAGAGAGGCGATCACCGCCACGAGAAGCGCGGTGCCGTATTTCCCCGTAAGGTGCATCCGCGCATTACGTTTGAGTACGCTTCGTTTTTTAAGCATCAAAGACTTATTCCCCCTTCATCCTATACTTAATGTCACATGACGCAACAGAGTGGCTATTATTCACATATTCACAATATCTAGGCATTTAAGCATTGCCTAATGAGCATCCTCTGAAAAAGCATTTACCGCATATTTTTATGACACGAAGATGTACGGTAACAAAACGAGTCATTTGTCACACAATAACGGTTGAACGTTGATGTCTGCTTTCAAGGCGTCCATGTAAAACAAAAGTCTCCGCCATCATCGGTCATACTGCGATCGGTCTTATCGCGCGGCGCGCTTCCTTTCGCTGCCACATCAATGGTGACTTCAACAGCCGATTTAAGATAGTCGCCTAGCCAGAGATCGGCCAGTGTATCTTCGATCCGGCGTTGTATAGTTCGTCGGAGCGGACGCGCTCCGAATTTCGGATCATAACCCAACTCGGCAAGACGCTCCCGAGCCGCCTCTGTGACACGAAGAGCAATGCCTCGGCGCTCAAGATCAGCTGCAGGTTCTTTCAACATAAGATCCACGATGTCTCGGATTTCGTCGTGCGTGAGTTCATGGAAGATGACTATTTCATCGATACGGTTCAAAAATTCCGGTCGGAAAAGATCGCGTAGTACCGTGTCTACACGGTCTTCCATCGCTTCACGTTTATGTGAGCCAAAACCAATCGTGCCTGCTTTCAGTGTCGTGCCGGCGTTGCTTGTCATGACGATGATCGCGTTCTTGAAACTTACGACACGTCCATGCCCATCCGTCAGCCGCCCGTCATCAAGGATTTGAAGCAGCATATTATAAACATCAGCGTGCGCCTTCTCGATTTCGTCGAAAAGAACGACACTGTAAGGACGACGCCTTATTTTTTCCGTCAGCTGACCGCCCTCATTGTAGCCGATGTAGCCCGGTGGAGCGCCAATCAACTTGCTCACCGTATGTGATTCCATATACTCCGACATGTCGAGTCGAATAAGATGCTCATCCGAATCAAACAACACTTCAGCGAGCGCTTTGACCAATTCCGTTTTGCCGACACCTGTTGGCCCTACGAATAGGAACGAAGGCGGCTTATCCTTTTTCGCGAAACCGGCTCTAGACCGGCGCACCGCGCGCGCGAGCGCGCCAACCGCTTCTTCTTGGCCGATAACACGCTGGTGGAGTCGTTCTTCAAGATTGATCAGACGATCCGTCTCCGATGCAGTAATTTTGCGTACCGGAATGCCTGTCCACATTTCCACTACCGCAGCGATATTTTGCTCGGTAATTTCGACAGGTTGGCAATTTGCGCTCACTTCTTCAATTTTGTCATCCAAGCGCATCAATTCGGAACGCACTTGTGCCTGCGTTTCATATAGTTTCAGCGATGCCTCTTCAGATTTACATTCTGCGATCGCTTTTTCGTTATCCTCTCGTTCAATTTCGAGTTCTTCACGCCTGAGGGTCAATTTTTTTAACATCACAAGACACGGCGAATCCAGATTCTGTTGTGATCCGGCCTCGTCGATCAGGTCAATCGCTTTGTCAGGCTGGTAGCGATCCGTGATATAACGGCTTGACAGCCGAACCGCCGTCTCCAAGACAGGGTTCGGATAAACGACGTGGTGGTGCTGTTCATAGTAGTCTTTGATACCTTGGAGAATCCTCAGCGTGAGTTCGTCGTCAGGTTCCTCGATCAGCACTTTCTGGAAGCGACGTTCCAGAGCAGAATCTTTTTCGACAAAGCGGCGATACTCATCCAACGTGGTTGATCCGATTACGCGAAGTTCACCTCGTGCTAGTGCTGGCTTCAATATATTAGCGGCATTCATCGCGCCCTCAGCGTCTCCGGCGCCCATGATATTGTGGAGTTCATCAATCACAAGAATCACGTTGCCGGCGCGCTTAACATCTTCCACAACGCCTTTCATCCGCGCCTCAAACTGACCTCGGAACTGTGTGCCGGCCACCATTGCTGTCATATCCAGCAAATAAAGTTCCTGATCCATCAGCTTCGCTGGCACTTCACCAAGAACCAATTTAACTGCAAGTCCTTCCGCGATCGCTGACTTTCCGACACCGGCTTCACCTACCAGTGCAGGATTGTTTTTTGTTCGGCGATTTAGGATTTGAATCGTCCGCGAAAGCTCATCTTCTCGCCCGATGATCCGGTCAATCCGACCTTCGCGGGCTTCTTCAGTCAGGTTGATCGCATATTGCTCCAAAAACTTAAGTCGGCGTCGTTTCCGTCGATCTTTCGACGATGTCTGCTCATTGTCCCCCGGTTTGGCTATTTTTTCAGATTGGCCACCGATGTTGGCAGGAAGCAATTCGCCGATCGACGCATGCGGACGAAGTGTCGGCCGATCATTACGTTTAACTTGAGGCCTTGTTTCGTCGTCCTTATCATCGTCCTGAGAAGATGCGCCGCCATCGGTCTCGTCGTCATCTTCATCATCACTTTGGTCTTCCATTCCGGGAAACTTACCGGACAAAAGCGATTTCAAAAGTTCCTGGGGACTGTGATGAGACATGCCTGCAAGCACATCATTCATACGAGCCGTTACATCGTCGATATTTTCTTCCGTTATGCCGGACTGCTCTAATATTTGTTCGATGCCGGGTAATTCCGAATCATAGGCGCATCGGAGACACAAACCTTCCATTCGCGGCTCTCCGTCAACGTAGCGTGTCGTAAATACGACCGCCTCGTTTTTATGGCAGATTGAACACTTACTCATGATTGATCCATCCTGTTTCCATTGCGTCTCCTGTGTAAATAATAGGCAAATCGTTTAAAATACACAAGAACCGCCTTTTCACAAAAATAACAGCTAAAAAGACTGAAAAAAGACCAAAAAGACTGAAATAGAGTATATCTCTATCTTTTCTGCCCTTTACGTTCACCAAACCGCATCAATGTCGCTTGATATTTTCGATGTATCCGACGATGCGAGCGTTCGACGGTCACTTCGCTGTTTGTCACGGAACAAGATCGACTTGAGATAGTGGCCGGTATATGATGACGGTACTTCGGCAACCTCCTCTGGTGTTCCACATGCAACCACTTGTCCGCCTCCATCGCCTCCTTCAGGACCGAGGTCAATGATGTAATCGGCCGTTTTAATGACGTCGAGGTTATGTTCTATAACGAGGATGGTATTGCCTAAAGAGACCAACCTCTGCAAAATATTGACAAGTCGGTGGATATCTGCCGTGTGCAAACCGGTTGTCGGTTCATCGAGAATAAGCAATGTCCGTCCCGTACTTCGTCGTGACAATTCTGTTGCTAATTTAACGCGCTGCGCTTCGCCGCCGGAAAGCTCTGTTGACGGCTGCCCCAGCTTTATGTATCCGAGGCCGACATCGTCAAGCGTTTGCAACTTGTGAGCGATCGAAGGGATGTTCTCGAAAAATTGAAGCGCCTGACTCACCGTCATATCGAGCACATCGCCAATGTTCTTCCCTTTGTAGCGCACCTCCAGCGTCTCACGATTGAATCGGCTTCCTTGGCAGACATCACATTTAACATAAACATCCGGCAGAAAATGCATTTCAATTTTATTAACGCCATTACCCATGCACGCCTCGCAGCGACCGCCTTTTACGTTGAAACTGAATCGCCCCGGTTTATAACCGCGCGCTTTTGCCGCAGGCATCTGTGCAAACAGCTTTCTAATGTGATCAAACGTCCCTGTATACGTAGCAGGATTGGAGCGCGGTGTTCGCCCGATCGGCGTCTGGTCAATCGCGATTACTTTGTCCAAGAGGTCAACACCCTCAATGCGGTCAAAGCGTCCTACTGCTCGCCGAGCTCGATTCAGATCTCCTTCCAGTTTTTTAAGAATAATGTTGTTTACCAGCGAACTTTTGCCCGATCCGGAAACACCGGTAACGCACGTCATTAGTCCGAGCGGGACAGCAACATCGATAGATTTAAGATTGTTCTCTTGTGCGCCGTAGACCTTCAGGAAGCCCTGATCGGCAGGCCTGCGTGTTTCAGGAACGGATATAAACTGTCGTCCAGTAAGGTAGCTTCCCGTGATTGATAGTTCTGATGCTGCGATGTCATCGGGTCGCCCCTGTGCGACAATAGTGCCGCCGTGAATGCCGGCGCCCGGACCGATATCGATGACGTGATCAGCTTCCCAGATCGTTTCTTCATCATGTTCCACTACCATGACGGTGTTCCCCAGATCGCGAAGGTTCTTCAACGTCGCCAGAAGCTGAACATTGTCTCGTTGATGCAATCCGATACTAGGTTCATCAAGCACATAAAGAACGCCGGTCAAGCCCGAGCCGATCTGTGTGGCAAGACGGATGCGCTGAGATTCTCCTCCGGAAAGCGTCGCCGAAGCACGGGCAAGCGTCAAGTAATCCAGTCCGACGTTCAACATGAATGTCAATCGCGCCTTAATCTCACGGCAAATAGGAGCCGCAATCTCCCCTTTTTCGCCCGTCAGGTGTAACTCATCGAAAAACGCTCGGATGTCCTTGATCGAATGATGCGTTAACTCATTGATATTGAGTCCGCCGATCGTTACAGCGAGAGCTTCCGGACGAAGACGCGCACCGCCACAGGATGGGCACGGCGTGATCTCCATGTAACGATTATAGTAATCACGAACTTCTTGAGAGGTTGTCTCACGATAACGTCGATCGAGCGTATTCATAATACCTTCCCACGTAGTGTGGTAAGGTTTGCCTTTGTTGTATCTCGTCTTGCTGGTATCGACGATGATCTCTTCGCCGTTGTTTCCGTAAAGTATTATTCGGTGAATTTTTTCGGGGAGATCGCGCCATGGAGTATCCATAGAAAACCCGTATTTTTCTGCCAATGCCTGAACGTGACAATGCATCCAACTCGTCTCATCGGCAAGCTTAAATCCCATGATCGTAATGGCTCCATCCATGATGGATCGATCGGGATTCTCTACCACCAAATCGGAAGAAAAACGGGAAAAAACACCCAGCCCCGTACATTCCGGGCAGGCGCCGTAAGGATTGTTGAAACTGAAAAGACGAGGCGACATTTCTCCGATACTGATGCCGCAGTCCGGACAGGCAAACTTCTGCGAAAAAAGCTGTTCGGTTGCTTCAGATTTCAATTCAACCTCATTTGCGGGAAGTTCGAAACGCAAGAGCACAATATCGGAGCCGAGCTCAAGTGCCGTTTCGAGAGAATCGACGAGACGATTTCTGATATCATCGCGTCGAATTAACCGATCTACCACGACTTCAATCGTATGACGTTTCTTAGGTTCAAGCGCCGGTTCCTCTCCCAAGATGTATGTTTCGCCGTTAATGCGCACACGTACATACCCTTGCTGACGAAGCTGTGACAGGAGTTTTGCATAACTGCCTTTTCGATCACGAACCACCGGTGAATAAATGATGATCCTCGTACCTTCAGGCCACGCCAATACGGCATCGGCAATTTGGTCAACCGACTGTTTCTCGATAACACGTCCACAGGAAGGACAATGCGGAGTTCCTGCGCGCGCATAAAGTAATCGCAAAAAATCATAAATCTCGGTCGTTGTTCCGACCGTCGATCGAGGATTCTGGCTGGTTGACTTCTGGTCGATAGCAATCGCAGGCGATAGACCGTCGATGCGATCTACATCCGGTTTTCTGACCTGTCCGAGGAACTGACGCGCGTAAGATGACAGCGACTCGACGTAGCGGCGCTGGCCTTCCGCGTAAATAGTGTCAAAAGCGAGCGATGATTTACCTGAACCGGATATGCCGGTCAACACAATCAATCGGTTGCGAGGGATGCGGAGATTAATATTTTTAAGGTTATGTTCACGTGCTCCGTAAACGACAATATCGGATATCATGGTTCGTATTTTATCATAGTGACCCTATCTCAAAGTTAACGTACGTTCCCCTTTAGGTCTAAAACGCGTTATTTTTAAAAATGGATTAAAACACCGGAACGTGTCATAAGCGCCTCTTTACAAAATACGAGCCGCAACGCAACTAGAATGCTACTTCCAATATAGGAGCGCCAGAATATGTTGAGGATAAGCTCTTTACAAAAAAGAGACTGCCTCGCTGGAAGACAGTCTCTTTTATGAAGTGGACGTTATGGCGACAGCTAAGACGTTAAGCCTAGACTGCCGCTGTTACGGTTTTCCTCAAGCCACAGCAGGAAAGCCGATGGTTTAGGCGAACGCAGGCAATGCGAGCAGCGCCTGATAGAGTAGGACCGCGATTACCGCCCCAATGATCGGACCCACGACGGGAACCCAGCTGTAGCCCCAGTCAGGATCTTTCTTTTTGAACGGAAGAACCGCGTAGGCAATCCTTGGGCCTAAGTCACGTGCCGGGTTAATGGCGTAGCCGGTCAGGCCGCCCAGCGACATACCGATGGATACGATGATGCCGAATACCAGAAGTTTATCCACGCCAGCAGCGCAACCGACAACTTGGCCGATTCCTTTGATGGCGAAGACCAGTACAAACGTTCCTACAATTTCGCTCAACAGGTTATACCCTGTGCTGCGAATCGACGGCGATGTGCAGAAAACACCTCTTTGTGTGGCGACGTCCTCTGTGGCATCAAACTGCTTCTTATACAGCATGTATACCAGAACAGCACCGAGGAATGCTCCGACAAATTCTCCGGCGATATAGGCAGGAAGCTGACTCCATGATATACTCCCATCGACGGCTAGCGCGATCGACAACGCAGGGTTGAGATGCGCTCCTGAGGCTTTTCCGACAATAAACGCCGGAAGTAGCACGGCAAGACCCCATGCAAAGGTAATCTGGATCGAGCCGGCGCCTTTCATGCCCGACTTATTAAGCGATACGTTCGCGACTACGCCGTCGCCGAGTAGAATAAGCATAAATGTACCGATTACTTCGGCTACAAAAATGTCTAACATATAAAACTCTCCTCTTCATTCATGGTTGATGCGATGACCTGCCTCATATCTTTACACAGGTCAAACGCATGACCTCTTCACTCTATAGAAAGACAAGCTCGCGCTTAATCTTCCTTCGCCCAGCCGAACGAGCACTTCACGGCCTTCTTCCAGCCTTTGAGGCGCGCGTTCCGGTCTGCCTCATCCATCTCCGGTTCGAATACACGAGAGATTTCCCAGTTCTTTTTGACGTCTTCGGTGCTCTCCCAGAAACCTACCGCCAAGCCGGCGAGATACGAGGCACCCATCGCGGTCGTCTCAATGCAAGCAGGACGATGAACGGGCGCACCGATAATGTCGGACTGGAACTGCATCAGGAAGTTATTCATCGAAGCACCGCCGTCAACTTTGAGAGCGGAAAGTTTGATCTTCGAATCTTCCTGCATGGCTTCCAGCAC
>JAAZJH010000045.1 GCA_012800435.1 Clostridiaceae bacterium
GACAAGGAAAACGCCGTTTTCCAGCACGCCGGTAAAACAGTATTTTTCACGTCGCTCGCTTTCGCTGTAAATTGTAGCCTCGTTAAAGTAGAGCACATCGCCGGCTTTTACAGTGATCCAAGTGAAGTCATCTATATAACGCTGATCGATCAGTCCCGAAACGGGCGCATGGCCATCCGTGTGCAAAAATCTCGCTTTCTCCCCCGTTGCGACGAAACAGTAATTGCCGGGCGTAAGATCAGAATCGTACATCGGCGTTTCGCAGACATCACGAGTGTTATTGTAGCCTCTGCCGGGCGGAGGATCCCTCTCCCAGCACCCCGCCGTCGCAACGATCACCATCGAACACAACACGGTCACGACCGAAAGCATCACGAACGTTCGCCGTCTCATTTTTTTCATAAAACTACCCTGATACGCCTTTCGTTTTCTTTGCGATAGACAGCGACCTCGGTCGGACGACCTGCCGGCATTTTCATGGACAAAACAGGTACAGCTATCCTTCCACTATGGTATCAAGCAGATTACTTCAATCGATAAACAGACGCTTCGATCCGATCCATGGCATCAATCAGAGTTTCCATCGACACCGCGTATGAAAGTCGGATCCCCTCAGGCGATTCAAAAGCATTCCCCGGAACAAGCGCCACATCAGCGGTGTCCAAGAGGTATTCTGCAAATGCCGGAGAATCCTCGATGACACACCCGTTGTCACTTTTGCCGAACAATCCTGAAATGTTCGGAAACAAATAAAATGCGCCCTCCGGCAGAGAGCACTGCACGCCGGGCAATCTTTGTAGACGACCATGAGCGTAATCGCGCCGTTCCTCAAACGTCTTTTTCATATATTCTACGTGAGCATCACATGACCGGAGCGCCTCAATGGATGCCCATTGACTAAACGACGCGACATTCGATGTCGCGTGGCTTTGTATCGTCGACATGCTTCGGATCACATCACGCGGCCCCGCGGCATACCCGACACGCCATCCCGTCATGGCGTACGCCTTAGAAAAACCGTTGACCGTCAGCGTCCTTTTTTTGATGTCATCTGAAAAAGCAGCAGGACTAACGTGCGGTTTGTCGCCGTAGTTTAATTTTTCGTAGACTTCATCTGAGATGAGGAATAGATCATGACGATCCGCGATATCTGCGACGCGCCGCATCGCATCTTCGCCGTAGACTGCACCTGTCGGATTGTTTGGACTGTTGATGATGATCACGCGCGTTTTCGCCGTAATAGCGCCTTCAATCGCATCTGTATCGAGCGACCAGTCAGAGTGAACCGGCACCGTTACCGGCACTGCGTCCGCAAGCCGAATCATCTCCACGTAACTGACCCAGCATGGTTTCGGCACGATGACTTCGTCGCCCGGATTACACAGCGCGAGCAACCCGGTAAAAAGCGCGAATTTAGCTCCGGTCGTTACAATAATATCGTCCGAACTATATGCAATTTTATTGTCGTCTTTGAGCTTAGTAACGATGGCTTCACGGAGTGCGAGCATTCCCCTCGCTTCCGTATACTTTGTCTTGCCGTCAAGCATCGCGCGGTGTGCCGCTTCGATAATGGGCGCCGGCGTATTAAAATCCGGTTCGCCGCTGTTGAGCCCGATGATGTTCCGTCCCGCTGCAAGCCCTTCCGCCACCTTTTTGTTAAGTTCTAATGTCTGAGACGGCGCCACCTGCTTCACACGCTCTGAAATCATGCCTTCTACCTCCGGAATTTTTGTATTGATTCAACCCATTTATTGGTTCTTAAAAATGAAGTGTACCTGCCACTCTTTTTTATGTAAATAGGCTTTTATCATAACACGCACACAAAAACAGACGCATAAAAGCGATATTTCGTCCGTCAATACAATGTCATTATTCTGTTACCTCTATGTAAGTCATGGTACACTCTGTTTTATATTCCAATGTAAAGCGTTAGAATGAATCTACAAGAAAAAAGATTCGAGGCGACTTCGCGGCTATTGGAACATCTGTGCCGCAAAGAAAGGTAAATAAACGAAAGGTAAATAAACGAAATGAAAAGCAAACACAAAGAACTGAATCAATGGGTTGATGATATGGCGACTTTGCTCGAGCCTGATGACATTTACTGGTGTGACGGTTCCGACGAAGAGTATGCGCGACTTCTCGAAGCCAGCATAGAAGCAGGATCGAGCGTTGCGCTTAATCCGAAAAAACGCCCCAATTGTGTGCTTTTCCGCAGCGATCCTTCCGATGTCGCGCGCGTCGAGGATCGCACGTTTATTTCGTCAGAGAGCGAGGATGACGCGGGACCGACGAACAACTGGATCGATCCGAAAGAGCTTAAAAAGACAATGACCGATCTCTATCGCGGCTGCATGCGCGGTCGCACGCTCTACGTCATTCCGTTCAGCATGGGGCCGCTCGGTTCACCCGCCGCTAAGATCGGCATTGAGATCACCGACAGTCCCTACGTTGTGATGAACATGCGCATTATGACCCGCATGGGCAAAGCCGTCCTCGACGAACTCGGTGAAGACGGCGAGTTTGTTCGCTGCCTCCACTCGGTCGGCGCACCGCTCGAACCGGGCGAAAAGGATGTCGCATGGCCTTGCGCTCCGATGGAAGATAAATACATCAGCCATTTCCCGGAAACGCGTGAAATTTGGTCGTACGGTTCCGGCTATGGCGGCAATGCCCTCCTTGGTAAAAAATGCTTCGCGCTCCGTATCGCATCGGTGCTTGCCCGCGATGAAGGCTGGCTCGCTGAGCACATGCTTATTTTAAAAATGACAAATCCCGAAGGAAAAGTGTATTACATCTGTGCCGCATTCCCCTCTGCCTGCGGAAAAACGAACCTCGCCATGCTCCTTCCCACGATCCCCGGATGGAAAGTGGAGACCGTCGGCGACGACATTGCCTGGATGCGCTTTGGAAAAGACGGACGCCTTTACGCGATCAATCCCGAAGCCGGCTTTTTCGGCGTTGCGCCCGGCACCTCTTATGACTCCAACCCCAATGCCATGGATACCATCATAAAAGATACGATTTTCACGAACGTCGCGTTAATGGACGACGGCGACGTGTGGTGGGAAGGTATTGACGGGGATACTCCTAAACATCTGATCGACTGGCAGGGCAATGACTGGACGCCGGAAAGCGGTAAAAAGGCAGCTCATCCCAACGCGCGCTTCACGGCTCCGGCGAAAAACTGCCCGTCCATCGCGCCGAACTGGGAAGATCCCGAAGGCGTCCCGATTGACGCCATTTTGGTCGGCGGACGCCGTCCGACGACAATCCCTCTCGTCTATCAAAGCTACGATTGGAATCACGGCGTTTTTCTCGGCGCCATCATGGGTTCAGAAATCACAGCTGCCGTGATCTCCGACAAAATCGGACAAGTCCGGCGCGACCCCTTCGCGATGCTGCCGTTCATCGGCTACCACGTCGGCGACTATCTCCGACACTGGCTTGAAATCGGCCGCCGCGGTGATCCCGACAAGCTTCCGAAGATCTTTGCCGTCAACTGGTTCCGCAGAGGTGACGACGGCCGCTTCCTCTGGCCGGGTTTCGGCGATAACAGCCGTGTGTTGAAATGGGTCACCGAACGCTGTGACGGCGAGGGCGGCGCAAAAGCGACACCGATCGGCTACGTTCCGAATCAGAGCGACTTGGATCTTACAGGCCTCGATGTACCTGATGAAGACATGCAAGAGATCTTAACCGTAGACAAAGACGCCTGGGCAATCGAACTCAGGGGCATCCGCGAACATTTCAAGACGTACGGACCGAAGATGCCGAAAGAACTCTTCGACGAACTCGACAAAGAAGAAGAACGTTTCAAGAAGGAATAACAAGACAAGACAAGACAAGACAAGACAAGACAAGATAAGATAAGAAAAAAGAGAAACGTAAAAAAGATAATAAAAACAAACCGTTTGGCATACGGGCACAGGTGATATCGACCTGTGTCCGTATGTTAATTTCCTTAAAAAATAGCGACTCCATCACGCGGACGACAAAAAACTAAAAACCAACTACTTCATCCTCTTCAGTTTTGAAAATGCAATGCAGGAATCAGGGCTCCTATCTCACAACATGAATAAAAGAGCTTCTGTCCTAGACACGTCAAGTTTTAGAGCAAGCGTTCCCAAATTCGTCTGGCATATATGACTCGATAAATCTGAACAATCTTTTCCTGTTCAAATACCTTATAAAAAAGGAGATAGTTCTTGACAAGACATCTTCTATATCCTTGCTGTCTTAGTGTGTCGTCCCTAAC
>JAAZJH010000046.1 GCA_012800435.1 Clostridiaceae bacterium
TAACTGGTGCGGCCAACGAGACTTGAACTCGTACGGTCTCCCACACGCCCCTCAAACGTGCGCGTATGCCAATTCCGCCATGGCCGCCATTGTCCGGCACATCGCCGGCCACGTTATTATGTCAAAATGGATCGTGATTGTCAAACTAATTCGGCGCATGATGTCCAGTTGTCACCTGAACGATCGTCTTTTATAATCGGTAAGGATGTTTTTAGGTGTTCGTATTTTTACACCATAAAAATATTAACAACGACTTGGCACAATGATGACAACGACGCTTCCGAGGTAGAGATAATGATTGAAATCAGGAATGTGAGTAAAAGTTATGACGGAAGAACCAACGCCGTTTCTGATCTCTCGCTCGATATTTGGGACGGCGAGATTTTCGGGTTTCTCGGTCCTAACGGCGCCGGCAAAACAACGACACTGAAACTGATCACGGGTCTTCTTTCTCTTGATTCGGGATCTATAAAAATCAATGGACATGACATAGAACGTGATCCAATCAGAACAAAACGTGAATTTGCTTTCGTACCGGATAATGCCGATGTTTTTCCTCGCCTGAAAGGCATCGAATATCTGCGATTTATCGCCGACATCTACGACGTCGATGAGCCAACACGTCTACAACGTATTGAAGAACTCACGACGCGATTCGGAATCCGTGATGTGCTGAACGACATGATTAAAAGTTATTCACACGGTATGCGCCAAAAACTGATTTTGACCGGTGCCCTCCTCCATAATCCCAATGCTTGGATCCTTGACGAACCGATGACAGGACTTGACCCTGCCTCTTCATTTCAACTGAAACAATTGATGCGCGAGCACGCAGATGACGGTAAAATCGTCCTGTTTTCAACCCATGTTCTCGATGTCGCAGAGAAAGTCTGTGACCGCCTGATCGTAATGGATGAGGGTCAACTTGTATTTGTTGGCACCATCGATGAACTTAAAGCCCGTTACCAAGAAGACGCTTCACTCGAATCGATGTTTCTTAAACTGGTCGGCAAGGGAGATGACCATGTTTTTGAGTGATCTTCGTAAATATAGAATCATAATGCGGCCGCTCCTTAAAGAGATGGTCTATAGCGGCGGCGTTACAGGAGGATACAAGGACAGGAATCGCAAACGTTCGTTATGGAATAGAAGGCAACCTCGTTCGCCGAAGAAAGAGTCGCGCACCTCTACCATAGTCCTCATAATCTTTCTGTCCCTGATATTCAGTTTTTATTCTGTTATGTTCAGTCTTGGACTCACCGGACCGCTGATCGCTTTAGGTCAAGAAAACCTCTATCTATCCTTAATCTCGACAATCATTCCTATTTTAATTTTTCTTTTTGGAGTACTCCAATCGATCACGACGCTATATCATGACACCAGTTTAGAAGCGTTGCTCGTGCTTCCTGTCAAACCATCCGTTGTCATTGCGGCGAAAATGACACAGGCATTTCTTCCTATCGCACTAAGCGTATTCTTATTCACATTTCCAGGACTTATTGCGCATGGTCTGATCTCCGGCCGCCCGTGGTCCTTCTATCCGCAAGCGCTTCTGTATGTTCCCCTTTCGATGATTTCCCCATATGCCGTTGTGATGTCTGTTCTTCTCATCGTAATGCGCTATACAAAATTCGCGCGCAACAAAGACCGGTTTCAAATGGTGACGTCGATCATTTTTGTTTTGCTTTCCTTAGCGTTTGTATTTCTCCTTCAGACGATGCCGGAGAGCGATTCAGGCGAACTTCTGTTTTTGCACCAGGAGGGAGTCGCCGTTTTTGTTACGGGGGCCAACCGCTTTATCCCTTCCGCATGGCTAGGGACGGCAATGCTATCGAGCTCTGCCTCTTGGCGTACAATGCTATACGGTGTTCTACTGTTCATCATGGCTCTGCTTTTGCTGGTGCTTCTTTTTGCCCTTGCTAACCGTCTTTATCTGCCCGGTGTTCTAGGCGTAAAGGGAGGCGCTTCCAAATCAAAACGTCACTCGAGACGGTCACTATCGCGTTTATTGCGTAAGCGAAGCCCTTATCGAGCGATCGTTAATCGAGAATGGCGCCTGCTATTTAGAACACCGGCTTTTTTTACACAGACAATTCTTCCCATACTTCTGATGCCGCCTTTTTTCGCAATTATGTTCTTTGTTGTATTTACAAGGGAACTCCCAGTTGAAATTAATCTTCCGCTCTTGTCAGAAATATTTTTCCATACAGAACTATGGAAAGACTACTTGTGGATCATTGCGCTTGTCGTATCCGGCATGTCTTCCTTTCTTAGCGGATCAAGCACCATTACCGCGACGGCCATTTCACGACAGGGAAAAGATTTTTTCTACACGAAAACAATGCCCGTCCCGGCGAAAACACAGCTTTTGGCTTGGATGACTCCGGGGTACTCCATCACAATCTTGCTGTGGTCATTGATTATCACCGTCATAGGGATTATCTTCAGACCGCCTCTCTTATTTATCTTGTTTGTTCTCTTTTTCGCTCTGCTTAACAGCACACTGCCTCAACTCGTAACACTTTTCGTAGATTTGAAACATCCCCTGCTTGACTGGGAAAATGAGATCCAGGCGGTCAAAAACACCAGAAGCGTTATGGTGTCCGCGATCGGCGTTTTCGTTTATACTCTATTGCTGGTTGCATTGGCGTTCATCACGCGTACTCTTACATCCGGCAATCACACGATCACGATTCTGGTTTTAGGCTTGGTACCACTCGCCGCAACGGTCGGATTAGCGATGTCTCTCTTCCGAAATGCGGATCGTCATCTGCAAAGAATGGATGTGTAGTGTAAAGTAATATAGGACATAAAATTTTTCACAATTAAAAAGGAGTAATACATGACAAAACTGAAAGGTAATCTCATCTTCGGTCAATCCGGCGGACCGACCTCGGTCATCAACTCAAGCGCTGCAGGCGTTTTTCTCGAAGCGCTCGATCATCCGGACATCATTCCCCGTGTTTTCGGCATGAAAAACGGCATCGAAGGATTTCTCGATGACAAACTATACGACATCAGCGCGGAGGATCGTTCCGAACTGGAGCTCCTGACCGGAACACCCTCCTCGAACCTAGGAACATGCCGCTACAAGCTTGCCGATCCGAAAAAGGACGATACCGATTATTTGAAGATCCTCGATCTTTGCAAGAAACACGACATCCGTTATTTCTTCTACAACGGCGGCAACGACTCGATGGATACCTGCCTCAAAGTTTCAAAATTCTTAGCATCACAAAATTACGAGTGCCGTGTCATTGGTATTCCTAAGACTGTTGATAACGATCTTTGCGGTACGGATCATTGCCCCGGCTTCCCTTCTGCTGCGCGTTATGTGGCTACATCTATCTCTGAAGTCTGGCACGATGCACATTCGTATGATCTTCCAATGGTAGTCGTCTTTGAATGCATGGGACGCCATGCCGGATGGCTAACCGCAGCATCCGCGCTCGCCGGTGAGATAGGTTGCGGACCCGATTTGATTTATGTTCCGGAAATTCCGTTCGATTTTGAACGTATGATCGAAGATACAAAAAACTGTCTTGATAAGAAGAAAATTGTACTGATCAGTGTGTCGGAAGGTCTGCGCCTCGAAGACGGCTCCCTATTTGCTGAGTCTTACGGCGCTCGCTCTGCTGATGCGTTTGGACATAAACAGCTTGGAGGAACCGCAGCAATGATGGCGGAGAGCATTAAAGAAGCCCTTGACATCAAAGTCCGCGGAATCGAATTTTCTCTTCTGCAACGTTGCGGCGCGCATCTGGCGTCCGGCACAGATATCTGGAAAGCTGTCGAAGCAGGTCGCGCAGGTGTAAAAGCGGCCATCGAAGGTACATCTGATGTAATGATGGGCTTTGAGAGGCTTCAAAACAATCCTTACAAGTCCAAGATCATCCATGTCCCCTTTGAGGTCGTCGCTAACCATGAGAAGACTCTGCCGCTTGAGTGGATTAACGACGCGGGCAACAATATTGAACGCTCGTTCATTGATTATGCATTGCCCTTGATTCAAGGTTCTGCAGAACAGAAATACGAAAATGGTCTTCCGCGCTTCGCACGTCTGAAAAAAATCTTAGTGAAATAATCAGCGGCAACTACATAATCTCTCGAAACCATACGAGTACTCATGAGCTCTGATGATCGGTAATGAACTTTAAGAAAGTGCTCTAAAAACACAGAAATACAGAACCCCTCCGGCAATCGATATTCCCGAGGGGTTCTTTCACACTCCTTCTTCTCACTGTAGGGAATGTATTGGTTGCCTTCGAATTTAGCAACTGACATTTATCCTATTCGATGCCGATGACAAATTGTTCTAGTCGTACTTGAATATAATAAAACCGTCGTAAGGATCTACCGTATCAGGCCATATTCCTTTGCTGAGTATTTTCTGCGGCTCATTGCCGCGATTTATCGCAATAAATGCTTCATTGGGCAATCCGTCTTGATGTCTGAACACATCACGTCCCTCACTATCAAGGAAACGTCGCATGAAAATAAGATCGTCATGCGCCTCAATAATTTCAAAATAACCGCTCCTCAATACCCCTGCATTGCGACGAAGACGCGTTAATTTGCTGAATACAGGCATAAGCGCATATGAATAAGCACCTTTCTTCGTTTTATGGGAAGACTTTGACGATGAGGCAGAGTGGAGATGAGCATTGACAAAAGCTTCAGCCTTGCGATATTCCTCCTGCAAAGATACAAAAGTCTCAAACATAAAAGGGAGTCTGACATTATCAGCCACATCAACACTGATTCCTTGCGTCAAAAGCTCGTATGCCCTTTCAGGATACGTTCTGCGATTGAAAGGGTCATCATACCCCTCCATCCCGATTTCATCACCGTAATATAAGGCCATAACGCCAGGGAATGCCAATTGCATTAAAGCAGCCAGCATCGTCAGCATCTCCCCTTTCCTGCGCTCGTTCTTGTTTAAGAAAAGAGATTGCTGTTGACGTCTGGAAGACGGCTTCTGGCGCCCGGCTAATAATGTAATAACGCGACAAGTATCATGGCTTCCCATAAGGTTCATCTGTGTGTAGAGCGCCTCGGCAGGTGTTACATGAATTATTTTCTGTAGAGCGTATGCAAATGTCTCAGCAGTCACTTTGTCGGTCAGGAAATCAAGGACGTGACGCCTGAACTCATAGCCCATCACTGCGTCATGTGTCCTCCCGAAAAGAAAGTCACGGTGTTGGCCGTAGCTGATTTTTGACGTCGGTTCTTCCCACACTTCGCCGACAATGTAGGCGTCCGACATTTCTTTTTTTACACACTTGCGAATACGACGCAAGAATGTGTCCGGCAATTCATCCGAGACGTCTAGTCGAAAACCGGAACATCCGGCGCGCAGCCACTTTGCAAGCACACCGTCCTCACCTAACATAAAGGCGCTGTAAGTAAGATCGTCTTCGTTAATATTGGGAAGTAACGGGAATCCCCACCAAGCATCGTATGTGATGACACGATCTCTTCCGGAAAGATCCTTTACAATAACAGAAGCCGCGTCATTCATTTCCGACGGCAAAAAACGGTACCACGACTCGTAAGGAGAATCGACAAGACCTAAGCGCGCCTGAAACGCGCCCGGAGCATCGTAACGTCCGAACCGATTGAAATAGCGACTGTCAGCTCCGGTATGGCTCATGGCGATATCAAGGATCACACGTATCCCATGACGTGATGCTTCCTCAAAAAGTGCAATCAACGACTCATTTTGCCCTAAGATCGGATCGACTTTCAAGTAATCGCCCGTATCGTAGCGATGATTTGATTGCGCCTCATATATCGGGTTCAGGTACAACACGGTAACACCCGACGAAGCGAGACCCGGAAGCGCGTCGCGGATGCCTTTTAACGTACCTCCGAAGAAGTCGCAGGCTTGATATCCTTCAGGCGACTTTCCTTTGATATCAACGTCGTCATCCCAGCTTGAATGCCAGATTCGTTCTGGTCGCTTCTCGAAATGCTCTTTATGATCTTCAAAAGAAGTGCCGCCACGATTAAAACGATCAGGAAAGATCTGGTACATGACGGCGCCTTTCATCCAATCCGGGGTTCGAAAACCACGCGAATACACCGTGATTTGGAACCCGGGAATAGGCATAGACCCGTCAATAGAAAAGGGCAAACTGCGGTCACTCGAGACGCCTGTAAGCCCAAACGAATGGGGATCGGGAAAACACCAGAAGTAACGTCGATCGGTAAGACGAACCTCAAACCAATAGAAAAAGAGGCCGGGTACATCACTCATCGGGCAACAACACGTATAAACGTTGCGTCGCTTGCCCGTCAAGGCATCATCCTCTGTCGCTGACTCCTCAAGCGTCATGAGGATGTGTCCCTTCGTAAAGGATTCAAGTCCGTAAACATAGAAAAGACGTGCGGACTTAATCTTTCTTGCACCGTCGCCTTCCGCGACGAGTCGGATATTCACATCCGCCTCTACCGGAACAGGACCGGTCGGTGCGCGGTAAAAGGCAGACCGCACGTCGTGCCGTAAAGTTAGCATGTGCTTAACGCGTTTCCTCCAAAATGTCACGATATAGTTGTTCGTAACTTTGCGCGGAGCGATCCCAGGAATAATCTCCGGCCATCGCCTGATGTACCAGCTTCTTCCAAATGACCGGCTCTTCGTTATAAAGCTTCACCGCGTCTTTTGTCGTGAACAACAATTCGTGCGCGTTGATATTCAGGAAACCGAAGCCATTCCCTGTGTGATCATAACGATTGTATGCCTGCACAGTGTCTGCAAGCCCGCCCGTTTGCCTGACGATAGGCAGCGTGCCGTAACGCATCGCGATCATCTGTGAAAGTCCACATGGCTCGAACAGTGAAGGCATCAAGAAAATATCCGAACCTGCGTAGATGCGGCGAGCAAGCAAAGGATCAAACATGATGTACGCTCGCATACGATCCGGATGACGCGCTTCAATCTCGCGAATACGACGCTCATAGTTGGGATCACCCGATCCGAGCAGTATGAATTGAACATCTTCTTCCAAAAGCTCGTCCAGAATGCGAACAAGAAGATCGATGCCTTTTTGCTGCGCAAGACGTGTCACCATAGAAATCAATGGAGTCTTTGGCTTTTGCGGCAGGCCGGCTTCCTGCTGAAGCGCCGCCTTACAGCGACCTTTTCCACGCACCCATGCTTTCTTTGAATAGCTGGCAGGAAGCGCCGGATCTTTCTCAGGATTATAAAGACCGATATCTATACCGTTGAGAATGCCCTGAACTTTCCAGCCTTGATCGCGCAGAACACCGTCAAGTCCCTCACCGTAATAATCCGTCATGATCTCACGCGCATACGTCGGCGACACAGTCGTTACTCGGCTGGCATAAGTGATGCCTGCTTTCATGAAATTCGGTACACCATTCAAAAGCACTTTATCATCCGTCATGTAATCGTCGGTGAGATCTAACAGATCCTGGACAACTTCGCATCCGTGAATGCCCTGATACTTTAGGTTGTGGACAGTAATGAGCGAATGTACGTCCCGATGGTAACCGTTTTTTTGATAATGGCTTTCCAATAGAACCGGCATCATCGCTGTCTGCCAGTCATTCAGATGTAGAAGATCGGGTTGAAACTCCATGGGCTCGCCCATCACCTCAAGCACGGCTCGTTGAAAAAAGGCAAAGCGCTCAACGTCAAACGAGTAATCTATGTACAGATCGTCGTGTCCGAAGTAAAAATCATTATCGATAAAATAAATGGGAACGCCACCGACATCCATCGTGAAAAGACCGCTGTACATCGTGCGCCAACCAAGATTAATCATCGACCAGCGAATAAAGCGCAATGAATCGCGATATGTCTGTTTAATTTTCTTATAAAGCGGCATAATAACGCGAACGTCGATACCGCGTTCCCGCAAAGCGGCAGGAAGCGAGCCGGCTACGTCGCCCAGCCCGCCGGTTGCCGCCAGCGGATTCATTTCTGACGTTGCAAATAAGATGTTCACTAAAAACTCCTATCCTTACACGTGGTCAGACGATAGCGTTTTTCTCAATAACGATCGGATAGTCATCCTGACCGAGGAGACGAACGCCCATTTTGATGACTACGTTTTTATCAATGATGACATGGTCGAGCGTAACACCTTCCGAGATTTGGACATCTTGGAAAAGCACACTGTTCCTCACTTGTGCGCCTCGTCCGATGACGACACCGCGCGAAAGAACGCTGTTTTCAACATTGCCGCGAATCATACATCCGTCTGATGCCAGCACATTGCGCAGCGTCAAACTTTCGGGAGTGACAAGACAAGGTGCCCTGTTCTTAACCTTGGTGTAAATAGGATGCTCTTCAGAAAAGAGCTTATGTCTATTCTCATCATCAAGCAGTGCCATCGACGCGCTGAAATATTGCGCGATATTAGTAATCCGCAAGAGAAGATCATCATGGATCAATGTGCGAACAGTCAAAGTATCGTAAAGTCTGAACAAGTCAAGCGCTGAGAAATCAGAGTAACCGCGTGCCATCCGATCCTGAAGTATCTCAAGGAGAAGGTCACGCTTCAGCACAAGGAGACTCACCGCTCGAAGATCACTCTTAGGCGATGGATGATCAACCAGAACATCGGTTACACGACCTCCATCGTCAACATCGATGGTTACGGCAGGGATGCTGTACTTGCCCTTATCACGGATACAGAGCATCGTTATATCAGCGCCGTTGACAAGATGCGCGTCAAGTAGCGGCAAGTACGACATACTGGCGACGAACTCACATCCGGAGATGATCACGTACTCCTGATGTCCGGATTCTACATAGTCGATAATGCTTTGTGAGTCAGTACGATCGGGACGGCGCGTTGTCATGTTGACATAAGGGGGAATCATGAAAAGACCCTGGCGTATACGGTCAAGATCCCACCACGATCCGGTGCCGGTGTGATCCATAAGAGATTTATAGCGTGTCAGCGCGACTATGCCAACACGACGGATGCCGCTGTTGACCATATTCGACAGTGTAAAGTCAATGATGCGGTGACGTCCGGCAAACGGTACTGCCGCAAGAGAGCGCGGTTCGTCAATCTTGCCTAAGCGTATGCGCTCGTTATCAGCAAGGATCAATCCCATTGCGTCAATTAACATTGGTTCATCTCCTTTCTCCAAGAACGATAACGCTCCGATACCATATCGGGCACCCGAACGGCGTCATTCGGCCAGACCATCGAGTTCCCTTTCAAGGCAATACCTTCATTTATGACCAGATTTGGACCGAAAACCGTGATTCCGTTAGAACAAAGCTTGTCACAGAACTCTTCTGTTCCCTCCGGCTCATCCGGTGTGGCACGAACGTTAGGTCTTAATAGAGTATCCATACCGACGATGCAGCGCTCGAGATATACGCCGGCCGATATGTACGTATTCGGCATCAAGATGGAATCTTTTACTACTGCACCTTCTTCAATAATGACATTCGAGCTGATAATTGAATTTTCCACATCACCGTAAAGCTCTGCACCATCCGTGATGGCGACATTAGAAACTCGACAGTTCTCACCGAAATAATGAGAGGGTTGTTGGTAATTGCGTGAAAAGACGGGAAACATCTCGTCGCGAAGATCCATCACATCCGGTCTCTCCAAAAGATCCATGTTGGCTTCCCAAAGTGAATAGACCGTCCCGACGTCTTTCCAGTAGCCGTCAAACTGATAAGCGAATACACCGCGTCCTTCATCAATCATACCTGGAATAACGTTGGCGCCGAAATCGTTTCTTGACTCCGGATTATTCTCATCTTTAATCAGCGCTTCGCGAAGGCTGTCCCAAGTGAAACAATACACGCCCATTGAGGCGAGATTATTCTTCGGCTTCTCAGGCTTCTCTTCAAATTCGACAACACGTGATTCTTCGTCAGTATTCATAATGCCGAAGCGGGGCGCTTCTTCCCATGGTACTTCAATCACCGCGATCGTCGCTTCAGCGCCTTTTGATTCATGCCAAGCGGCCATCTTTGCGTAATTCATCTTGTATATGTGGTCGCCTGACAGAATAAGCACATAGCGCGGTTGAAAACTGTCAATAAAGGGAATGTTCTGGTAAATCGAATTGGCCGTACCCTTGTACCAAGTGCTGCCTTCCTGTCGGACATACGGCGGAAGAATGAAAGTGCCGCCGCTGTTGCGATCCAAGTCCCATGAATGGCCGTTGCCAATGTAGGAATTAAGTTCTAACGGCTGGTACTGCGTCAGTACGCCGACAGTCTCAATCCCGGAATTCATGCAGTTGGAAAGCGGAAAATCAATGATGCGGTATCTACTTCCGAACGGCACCGCCGGTTTGGCGACGTAGTCGGTCAGCGCTCCCAGCCGTGACCCCTGCCCGCCGGCAAGAATCATGGCTACGATTTCCTGTTTTGCCATATATGCTGCCTCCTCTTGTTGTTATTTGCCGCTTTAGCGTTTATTTCCGACGTCTCCTTCATAGAGCAGGTATATGCCCGATAGCGGCGGTATGGGCATATCGATCGCCGGGAAATCGATGATGCTTTGCCGGTCATCATTAAGGCGGTTCTTCGGCGTACCGGCTACGCCGTTCTGTTTCACCGCCGACACGAGACGCTCATACATCCCGGGTCTTTTCTTCTTTTCGGACGGAGTGCGATCAATCGTGTGAAAGACGACGCCGTCTTCGTCCAATCCTGCATAACCACTCCCGCCATAGCGCGGTAAGTCACTGTTCAAAATAAGGCGATATTGACCTTCCTTTGGAACACGGACCTTGAACGACGGGTACGATGCCGGAGTCATATTCAGAACAACCAGAATTATCTCGCTCTTATCGGCATTCATGCGCACATAGGAGAATACGCTGTTCTCGCGATCGTTCGCATCCATCCACTGAAATCCTTCCCACGAATCATCGACTTCCCAGAAAGCAGGGCTGTCAAGATAAAGATGGTTCAGATCACGACAAAAGGAGTGCATCGCGTTGTGTTTATCATATTGGAGCATGAACCACTCCAGCTCCTCGTAGTAGCGCCATTCAATGTACGGCGCGTATTCGTTGCCCATAAAATTCAACTTCGCTCCGGGATGAGAGATTTGATACATATAACACGCTCGCAGCGAGGCAAACCTTCGCCACTCATCACCCGGCATACGTCCGAGCAAAGATTTCTTGCCATGTACAACCTCGTCGTGTGAAAAAGGCAGAATAAAGCGCTCACTGAACGCATACATCATGGAAAACGTGACCTTTTCGTGGAACTGGGAACGCGCGTAGTAGTCCGACTTCATGTAACGCAACGTATCATTCATCCAGCCCATATTCCATTTATGTGTAAAGCCGAGCCCACCTTTTTCAACCGGATAAGTCACTCGACTATATGCCGATGATTCCTCAGCCGCCAGAATACAGTATGGAAACGCTTTGCGAAGACGTTGATTGAGTTGTCGAAGGAAAGCAATCGCGTCAAGGTCTTCATAACCGCCTTTTTTGTTAGGACGCGCGTTTGAACGTCCAAAATTCAAGTAAAGCATACTGCTGACGGCATCATAACGTAGACCGTCCACGTGGAATTCATCGATCCAGTACCACGCAGACGACATCAGGAATGACACGACCTCTTTCAATCCGTAGTTGAATACGAGTGTTCCCCAATGCGCGTGCTCCGCGAGCGCAGCGTCCGGATGCTCGAAAAGCGGGAGGCCGTCAAAACGCGCCAACGCGAAGTCATCTTTCGGAAAATGAGCCGGAACCCAGTCAAGAATAACGCGGATATTCGCTTGGTGCATGATATCAACAAAAGCCTTGAAATCTGCCGGGGTGCCATAGCGCGATGTCGGCGCAAAATAACCTGTACTTTGATATCCCCAAGACGCATCCAAGGGATACTCCATGATGGGCATCAACTCAACGGCATTGAATCCCATATTTACGCAATAATCAGCCAATTGTTGGGCGATGTCGCGGTAATTATAGACATTGCCGTCCGGGTAACGACGCCAACTTCCTAAGTGAACTTCATAAATATTCAAAGGCCCGGCTTCCGTCGCGTCCTTTCGCGACGCGCAAAACGCATCATCGTGCCAAGTGTAGTCGTTATTTGGATTATAAAGAACCGATGCAGTGTTCGGACGTGTCTCCGCGTGACGGGCGAAAGGATCGGCCTTGAGCAATTGCTGTCCTGTACGTGTACGAATCGAAAACTTGTATCTCTGCCACTCTCGAGCTTCAGGGACGATCATATGCCAAATACCGGTGGAGTCCATAGGCTGCAACGGATGCGCTAAAGGATCCCATCCGTTAAAATCGCCTACAACACTTACCGCTTCTGCGCGAGGTGCCCAACATGCGAAACGAAAACCCGAACCGTCTTTTTGTTCGTTTGCAGGCAGCGCGCCAAGCAAACGATAGCTTTGAACATTTTTACCTTCATTAAAAAGCCACGCCGGATTCATCGCACCTTCCCTTCTCGACCATCAAACGAGGATCTTAAGGTTGCTTCCATTATACATGAACGACGAAAGTTCTTGCCGCGGGTGAACATTCAGGATGATTTCCTTTGACAAAACTTTACAATCGTTACACCGTCTCCACCTTCTCCTTCTCCTCCAAGACGGAAAGTCTCAACACGCCGGTCTCTCAATAGCGCATCTTGCGTTGCCTGACGAAGAGCGCCGGTTCCCTTTCCGTGCACAATTCTAACGGATGTTAGGCCTGCCAACACTGCGTCATCAAGGAATTGATCGAGAAGAACGAGCGCTTCATCGACACGTTTACCGAGGAGCATGAGCTCTGCACTTGCGCGGGACATCACGTCTGCCCGGACATCCGCAGTATTGTCAGTCGCGCTTCGTATACGGGCGCTGTGGCGACGCTTTTTGCGCGCATCCAAGCGACGGTCTTTTTTCACGCGTTGAAGCGAGGATGCCGGAACTGTGACGCGAAAAGAGCCTGATTCAAGTACAACTGTCTTTCCGTTATCAGAAATAGCGCGCGCCGTACCGGTAACTCCGAGTGTTTCAGCTTCATACATCTCCCCGATTTCTATCCTCTCGCACTGATATGAAGATGTTTCCTGCTCCAACCTTGTCGCCGCTGAAGAAGAGAGAGCGTATTTTCTTTTTAACTTATGAAGGGTGCCGCGCGCTTCGGATTCTAAGCGGTGACCGCCCGATTTACTCGCATCTTCACGGATTTTGGCAAGCAGAGCCTCAACATCTCCGGATGCTTCCTCCATCATCGCTGCCGTCTTCTCTTGTGCTTCCGCTCTCAATCGCTCACGTTCAACGCGCCACTTTTCACGTTCACGCGTCAGCGCCTCTTTGGCTTCCTCCGTTTCTACGCGAAGTCGTACAAGATCTTCTTCCATCTTTCGCGCTTTTCTGTGACTTGTTTCAATTGATCTGACGAGATGTTCAAACTGTGCACCCTCATTTGAAATCAATGAACTTGCGTTCTCGACAATATCCTGATTAAGGCCGAGACGAGACGCGATTGAAAGCGCGTTGCTAACTCCGGGTACGCCAACTAGGAGATGATACGTCGGCTGTAAAGTATCAATATCGAACTCGCAACAAGCATTTTCTACGTCCGGCGTGTTCATCGCGTACCCTTTCAGTTCCTGATAATGCGTTGTTGCCACAGTATGTGCGCCAGCCTTTTTTAGATGGTCAAGGATCGCGATCGCCAGTGCCGCGCCCTCCGAAGGATCCGTTCCTGCGCCCAACTCATCAACAAGCGCCAGCATACCCGGTCCGGCATCGTTTGTGATGGCAATGAGTTCTTTCATATGTGACGAAAATGTTGATAAACTCTGTTCAATACTTTGTTCATCGCCGATATCGACCGCTATCGTGTGAAACCACGAGATCTCCGATCCTGAGGCGGCAGGAATCATCAGTCCGGCCATCGCCATCAGTGTCAGGAGCCCACATGTTTTTAAAGTGACCGTCTTCCCGCCTGTATTCGGCCCCGTGATGACTAGTGTACGGAAAGACAGACCAAGTTCGAAATCAATCGGCACCACTTCGTTTTTTGGAATCAATGGATGTCGCGCTTTATATAGGACAATCACACCCTGATCATTCAATTTTGGACGGACCGCTTCTTGGTAGGTCGCAAGACATGCCTTCGCCATGAAAAAATCAAGCTCACCGATGCATTCAAAATTCTCTTGTAAAAGTGAGGCATTCGTCGCAACAATACCCGATAATTCGCGCAGTATTCGTATGATTTCATGCTGCTCCGCCGACTGCAGCTCACGTATTTTATTATTCAAACTGACGACCGCCATCGGCTCAATAAAAAGGGTACTCCCAGTAGAAGACGTATCGTGTACCAGTCCGTCAATTGCCTGTCGTCGATCAGATCGCACTGGCACGACATACCGCCCTTCACGGATCGTTACCAACGGCTCCTGAAGCGCACTGCTTTTTTGCGCCAGTACGCGTTCAAGCGCGATACGCACTGCATCTTTAGCCTCTTGAAGCTGTCGTCGAATTCGGAAAAGATCAGGACTGGCGTGATCTTTAAGGTCATCTTCACTGGCAATGGATCGCTCAAGACGCTCCCTGAAACCGGGCAATTCTTCAAGCGACTTAAGGAGAACGTCTATAGAGGATAAATGATCTCTTTCGCTCGATTCAACAACTGATTTAAGGCGTTCTACAGCGCGAAGAAAAGCGGCAATCCTCAGAAAATCGCCACACGTAAGCGTCCCGTCCGCTTTGGCAAGCAGGAGAGATGGCCGAATATCGGAGATTCCGCCAAGAGGCAGATCTCCGTGTAAGCTAAGATGCGATAACGCATCATCCGTATCCTGAAGCCATCCGCGTGCCGTTTCAACATGGTCGGCCGGTCGCAGCTTCTCGCAGCGCTCTTTGCCTCCAGGCGTCGTGGCATATTCCGATAGACGCTCTAGAATAATATTGAATTCGAGTTTTCTAAGCGTTTTCTCTCGTATCACAAAAACCTCTATTGTGAAATGACCTCTATGAAAGAGGGCGTATATGAAATAATGCAGGAGGTATACAAAGCGTTGTCCCTCGTGTGCATATTGAATCTGCTCGAGCTGTTATTCATTTTTCTTTTTCGTCGTATGCTTAATCGCGTAATGCGCCATCGCTACAAGCGACGTGACAATTGCCGGTAGAAAAATGAGATTTTCGAAAATTCCTAGCGGCTCAGGGATCAGCAGGACAAGAGACGACGCAGTAACGAAAAGAAACGTCGATAATTTTCCGAAAATATCCGAATAGACGACAACGTGAGAGCGCGCGAGGAGTAACGTACTTCCAAAAATCATCAGGAGTTCTCTAAATACGTAATAAAGCGGCACCCAGATCGGAATGCGCTCAATGGCATAAAGCATGATGACGGTAACAACCTGAAAAACCTTATCGACGAAGGGATCAAAAAGTTTCCCGAAACCGGTAACCATTTTGAATCGTCGCGCAATCCATCCGTCAAGCAGATCAGTAAACCAAATCGCTAAAAACAGAATGAATGACGTAAGGCGATACAGCGGCCATTTGCCAATCAGAGCCGCCAACGGCAGGATGGCCGCGAAACGAAAGAACGTCAGAACATTGGGAATATTTAATTTAAAAAAAGGAATTGCAGGTTGCTGTTCCGGAGCATTCTGCCCGTCACGTGTGCCAGTCAAAGTATTATGATTCCGATCTTGTTTTTTAACATTATCTCGATCCGACACTGACGACTTGCTTTGTGTCGTCAGCACTTCGTCTTGGTGATAGATTTCCTCACGCATATCGCTATTTTGTCCTCGTTTTCAATCATGTTCACAGATCGATGAGCCGTCTTTTTTATTATACCGTCATTTAGAAAAAAATATGGACTGCATATTGACGAAGAAACACATGTTTTTCAAAGAAGAAGAATTAAATATGCACGTCCTCATCAAAGTGTCCATCATTTCATAAAAAAACACTTGACAAGATGAGGTGAACGTGTCGAAAATGTGTTTTAAAACTTGATCGAAAGTGCTGATTAACGAAATAATTAATCGAAAATCTCGTATTTACCATCACCTTAAATAAACGTGTCAAAGATATCCGAAATTATCACGGCCAAATCGATTGAGCAACAGCATTGCATTCTCGCGATTCCACTGAACACCGGATGTTTCACGCGGTTTGAAAAGAGCCCCGCTCGCCTCGTCAAAAAGTTGAACCGGCATTTTGCCGGAGAAAAAAGCCAGGGCAGATTCAAGAGCTTCACGGAACGCAGGTGTTGCATCTTTGGGAATGCGAATCACGAGTGTTTTGTCCATCAGCCGGGGATCGTCCTCAAATGCGGATGATTCTTGTCGTGTAGGATCTCTAGGGAGAGCATCCATCTTTCCGGAAGAGTAGAACACACTTTTCTCCGGTTTCTGAATGCTTTCTTTTGACTGTGGAGTGTACGCACGTCGTTTCGTATTTTGCCCATAGGAATTGGAGCCGTTTCGTCGTCCGCTCTGATTGCCACGCTCATGGCGTTTTGTATAACCTTTTTTTCGAATGACCGATGGCAGTTCTACTATATCTGTTGTCAAAGGCGCGATAACATCAGCTAAAAGCTTCGGATCATCGTCATCTTGAAGATCAAGCTGACCTGCAATCACAAGAATCTGGTGTTCATCCATGACATCGCGATAGACAGCATACGTTTTCGGAAAGACGACAACATCTATGCGACCTCCCTGATCCTCTAAAGTCAAAAAAGCCATCCGATCATTATTCTTAGTGAAGAGATCTCGGCGCGATACTGTAAGACCAGCCATAATGACACGATCGCGATCACGAAAGTTTATCGGTAAACGGACTGACTGATCAATTGCAACGTCGTCGATCGTCGCTTTGCCATCATCCTGTTCCATACCCTCAGACTCGTCCGATGTCTGACGCGGACGCAATTCGTCGTTTCGCACCAATGGTAAGGCATTAATGCTTTTTTCGTACGCGTATAGCGGATGACCTGTCACGTAAAGACCGGTCATTTCCTTTTCCATCGCTAGGCTCTCAAGCGTCGTAAAGGGCGGCGTGTCAGGATAATCGGGTTCGTTTCGGGATGAGAAAGACGTATCCTTAGTCAGATCGAAGAAGGAAACCTGCCCTTCCATGACGCTCTTATTGGCTTCTTGAATCGTGCGTGAAAAGGGTTCAATGACCGCTATCATTTTGGATCGTGAAATGCCGAAACCGTCGCATGCCGATGAAAGTACAAGACTTTCCATCATTTTATGATTTAGAGCCGTATTACACATGCGGCGGAGGAATTCTCCAAACGTTTGAAAGGATCCGTTTTTCTCACGTTCGCGAACGAGCGCCTCAATCGCCTCACGCCCCACATTCTTGATCGCGCCCAGTCCGAATCGGATAGCGCCGCCTTCCGGAGCAAAACGCGCTGTGCTCTTATTGATATCGGGCGGCAGCACCTTGATACCCATCATTTCCGCAGTACGGACATAGCGCTCCGCCTTATTTAAATCACCCAAATATGAGTTCAGCATCGCCGCCATGAATTCTACGGGATAATAGTATTTGCACCAAGCCGTGTAATAAGCAACTGCCGCATAAGGCGCAGCGTGCGCTTTGTTGAAGGCGTAACCGGCGAAAGCAAGAATATCATTGAACAGTTTATCAGCGACACGACGAGGAACACCGTTAGCGACAGCGCCCTGGATGGTGGCACCGCTATCATCTTGTCCGCCGTCGATAAACAACGCGCGATAACTTTTTAACAAATTCTCTTCCTTCTTTGACATCGCTCGCCGCACATTGTCCGCTTGGCCAAAAGAAAATCCGGCCAGATCGCGCACAATACGCATGACCTGTTCTTGATAGACAATGACGCCGTACGTCACATTTAAAATAGGTTCCAAAAGAGGCGTTTCATAACGGATTTTTGAAGGATCGTGACGCGCTTCGACATAGCGCGGAATATGTGTCATCGGGCCGGGACGGAAAAGCGAAATACCCGCAATGATGTCTTCAAAAGACTCCGGTTTTAATTCTTTCATAAACTGCGTCATTCCGCCGCTTTCAAGTTGAAAGACACCGTCGGTATCTCCACGGCTAATCATGTCGTAGATAGCAGGATCATCGTATGCCATCGCCGTGTAATCAATAGTAATGTCGGTATTTTTTTGGACAAGGTTAGCTGTTTCCTGCAGGACGGTCAACGTTCGAAGCCCAAGAAAATCGAATTTCATTAGGCCGACCGATTCGATTTCATCCTTCGTAAACTGGACAACGATGGATTCGTCATTACGCGCGAGCGGCGCAATATCGGAAACCGGCTTGTCGGCGATAATGACGCCGGCGGCGTGCGTTGAGGCGTGACGCGGCATCCCCTCAAAACGTCTTGCTAAATCGATAACGCGCTTTGTTGTGGGATCTTCGGTATAGATCTTTTTGAGATCGGGATTCATTTCAAGCGCTTTGTCGATCGTGATTTTGAGCTGATTAGGAACCATCTTGGCGATACGATCAGTCTCCGCGTACGAGACATCGAGCGCGCGCCCGACATCGCGGATTACTGCGCGAGCAGCAAGCGTACCAAAAGTGATAACTTGACAAACATGATCCTCTCCATATTTTTGAGTGACGTAGTCGATAACTTCGCCACGGCGCTCATAGCAGAAATCGACATCGAAGTCCGGCATACTGACGCGCTCGCGATTGAGAAACCGTTCAAATAGAAGGCCGTACTGTAATGGATCGATATCCGTAATAAAAAGACAGTATGCCGCTAAAGACGCAGCTCCTGAACCTCGACCGGGACCGACGATAATGCCTCGGTTTCGGGCATAATGAATGAAATCCCACACAATGAGGTAATAATCGGTATAGCCCATGTTGTTGATAACCGAGAGTTCATCAGCAAGACGCTTTTCATACTTTTCACGTGCAATACCTGTATGGCGTGTCGCAAGTCTCTTCTCCAAGCCCTCGCCAGTTAAACGCTCCAACATCTGCTCCGGCGTTTCATTCTCTGATGTCTCGTATTTTGGGAGGTGAAGATGACCAAATTCAAGTTCCACTTGACATCGTTGAGCGATTTTCTCTGTATTTTCAATCGCCTCAGGTACCGAAGCAAAAATCTGCCGCATTTCTTCCGGAGATCGGACATAGAGTGTGTCGGTCTCCATTTTTAGGCGATCCGGAGAACTTAATGTCTTACCGGTCTGCATACAAAGTAAAACCTCGTGCGCGAACGCGTCATCGCTTCTAAGATAATGGCAATCGTTCGTCGCGACGAGCGGAATACCGGTATCGCGGCTCATGCGGATGAGAGCTGCGTTAACAATGTTTTGTTCAGGAAGCCCGTTTCCCTGGATTTCAAGAAAATAATGATCTTTTCCGAAAATGGCTTGGTACTCCAACGCTTTCTTTCGTGCGCCATCCAGATCACCGGACAAAACAAGCCGCGGCACTTCACCCGAAAGGCATGCTGAAAGTGCGATCAAGCCGTCATGGTACTGTTGAAGCAGTTCCCTGTCCACACGCGGTCTGTAATAAAAGCCGTCCACATGCGAAATGGAGACTAGTTTGACAAGATTTCGGTATCCCTCATTATTTTCTGCCAATAAAATCAGGTGATGCGGATCCCGGTCATGTGCTACATCCTTCTCGAGATGACTTCTCGGAGCGACGTATACCTCACATCCGATGATCGGATGGATGTCATTGGATTTCATCGTTCGATAAAAATCGAGAACGCCGTACATGACGCCGTGATCTGTGATGGCACAGGCGTCCATACCTAGGGTTTTCAGATGCGCAGGCAATTCATGGATCCGGTTTGCGCCATCAAGCAAACTGTACTCCGTATGTAAGTGAAGATGTGTAAAGGCCATAGTCGATCTAAACGGATGTCGTTGCGTTGTCGTTATTCTTCAAGCAAACAGTTAACGCGCTGTAAGACAAGTTCTTCGTATTTTGCGAGTCTTTCATCACAGGCAGTCCGCTCATCACCGTAACAGCCGAAATAAACCTTAATTTTCGGCTCGGTACCGGAAGGACGTATGCACATGAAATCTAGCCCTTCCAATTCATAAAGCAATACATTGCTTGTCGGCAAATGTAGTGTCTCCTTCTCCCCTGTTCTTAGACACGTTTTGACACTCGTTGCATAATCGGACAACGTAGAGGCGTTAAGCGCCTCAAAGTCTTGCAGCGGTTTTTCCCTCAGCTGATCCATCGCGTAAGAAATCCGCTCTAATCCGACTTTGCCCTCGCGGTAAATTGAGATGGTTTTCTCAGCAGCTTGACCGTACGTCTTGTAAAGACGAGTTAGCCGATCGTTGAGTGTTTCGCCAAGGTCTCTTGAATCTGCGGCCATCTCAGCGATCATTAGGCACGCGCCAACGGCGTCCTTGTCTCGAACGTGATCACCAACGAGGTACCCGAAACTCTCCTCAAAGCCATAAAGGAAGGCACCCTTCTCAACCTCTTGATGCTGATATATTTCGTGGGCGATGTGCTTAAACCCCGTGAGCGAAAAGTGAAGATTCGTATTAAAGCGTTGGCAGATAGGTATCGTTAGCCGAGAAGAAACGATCGTGGAAACACAGAACGCGCCTTTGGGACGCTTACCGCTGACGGTAAGTTTATCGAGGATGTAGTCCATAAGCAGTAAACCAATCTCATTACCGGAAAGAAGAACAAATCGATCATCTGCCGTACGAATGGCTACACCGGTTCGATCGGCATCCGGATCGGTTGCCATCACAAGGTCAGCTCCTGTCTCTCGAGCTTGCTTTATCGCCAACTCGAGCGTTTCCGGGAGTTCCGGATTAGGTGTCGGAGTCGTCGGGAAATTGCCGTCCGGTTTTTCCTGCTCTTTTACGACATGAACATTTGTAAAACCGTGTTTCTTAAGAATGCGGCGAACCGGAAGATTACCTGCCCCGTAAAGCGGCGAATACACTATCGGCAGGTCGTGGTGACGCTTTACCGCATCGTTGCTCAGCGTAAAAGAAAGCAGCCGATCGTCAAATGCCTTATCAATATCTTCACCCATCCAGCGAAAAAGCGGCGATGCAATTGTTTTGTCAAAAGAAGGAAGCTTATTTAACAAACTGGGAAGATCTTTTACCTTCGCCATCTCTGCGGCGGCGCGATCAGCATCTTCAGGTCCCAATTGTGCACCATCCGGCCCGTATGCTTTGAAGCCGTTATATTCCTTAGGATTATGACTTGCCGTGATCATCACTCCGCCGATGCAGTTAAAGTGGCGCACAGCGAACGACAGCATGGGAACGGGTCGCAAAACATCGGAGAAACGTACTGCGATCCCATTGGCAACAAAGATACAGGCAGTAAGCTCTGCAAATTCGCGTGAACGATTACGCGGGTCATACGAGATGGCGATTCCGCGCGCAGCACCTTCCTTGTCCTGTTTAATAAGAGACTTGGCGAACCCTTCAGCGGCGCGTGCCACCGTATAACGATTCATACGGTTCGTGCCAGCGCCCATAATGCCTCTAAGTCCCGCTGTACCGAATTGAAGATCTTGATAAAAACGATCTTCAACCTCTATTCGATCTCCTTGAATGGCGGCAAGTTCTTTTTTTGTCGCTTCATCCAGTGCCGGATGTTTCATCCAACGCTGATAGGTATCCTGTGCGCGTGAAGTCATAATTCGCTCCTTTTTGTGAATTTATTAACGTTACCGTGTCAAGACAATATGTCAAATGTTTAGAACTGCCCTCAGTTTAGCATATTAAACATGATTCGCTATACGCGTTTGTACCAATCCGTTCGTTCTCATTAGGGCGTTGAATTTTGCTTAGGATGTCCACACTCGTTGTGCAATAATCCGCGTGGCAATGTTGAAAACGGTGTGCTCTCGCGCGATCAGATGCCCTTACTCGTGTGGCAGCAAGACGCACCAGCGACAGTACAAACAGCATCTATCTTCCAATTACGCATCTGCTTCATCTCATCCGGTACAGCTCAGATACCGCTTAATGATTCAGCTTGCCTCGGATAAGGATAAGCTGGTCGCGCAGGATCGCCGCCTGTTCAAAGTTGAGTTGCTTGGCGGCCTCACGCATTGCCTTTTCGACATCTTTTTCCTTTTTAATCAGCGCCTGACGCGTCATGTCCGAAAGGTATGCATCAAACGCTTCGACGTCGTCTGCTGTATCCATCACCGCTTCGCCGACCAGTGCCACAGTTGTGTCGATGGTATCGCGAATATCTTTTTTAATGGATATCGGCGTTATACCGTGTTTTTTGTTAAAGGCATCCTGAATCGTGCGGCGTCGGTTCGTTTCAGAAATGGCGCGTTCCATTGAAGCCGTAATTTCATCGGCATAGAGAATGACACGGCCGCGGACATTGCGTGCCGTGCGGCCGATAATCTGGATCAGTGAGCGTTCTGAACGGAGAAATCCTTCTCGATCCGCATCAAGGATCGCAATCAAAGATACCTCCGGAAGATCGAGACCTTCGCGAAGAAGATTGATACCGACAAGCACATCAAATGCCCCCTGACGCAATTTACGAAGAATTTCAAGTCGTTCCACGGTAGCGATGTCCGAGTGAAGGTACGCAACACGTAAACCTTCCTCTCTGAAATAATCGGTTAGATCTTCTGCCATTCGCTTTGTCAGCGTCATAACAAGCGTGCGTTCACCGTGAGCTGTATTCGCATGAATTTCAGAAATAAGATCTTCAATTTGATTTTCCGCGGGACGAACGAAGATCTCCGGATCGAGAAGACCGGTAGGCCGGATTACCTGTTCAACAACTCGCGTCGAATGCTCAATTTCATAATCAGCCGGAGTCGCGGAAAAGAAGATCGTCTGTCCTGCACGCGCTTTGAATTCTTCAAAAGAGAGAGGACGATTGTCAAAAGCAGATGGCAGCCGGAAACCGTAATCTACAAGAGAAGTCTTGCGCGCGCGATCACCTCGCACCATCGCTCCAACTTGAGGAAGAGTTACGTGCGATTCATCAATGAAGAGTAAATAATCCTCAGGAAAGAAATCCATGAGCGTATACGGCGGTTGGCCGACATCACGATTGGTAAGATGACGCGAGTAGTTTTCAATTCCTTTACAAAACCCGGTCTCAAGCATCATGTCCATATCGTAACGTGTTCGCTGCTCAAGACGATACGCCTCAACGAGTTTGCCTTCGTCGCGAAGTGTCTCTAAACGTATTTCGAGTTCTTTACTGATCTTCACTACGGCTCGCTTCATTTTTTCGTACGTCGTCGCGTAATGATTGGCGGGGAAAATCGCTACATAAGAACGGCCCAGGAGTGCCTTCCCCGTTAAGGCGTCAATCTCGCGAATCTCCTCTATCTCATCCCCGAAGAAACTGATACGCGTCATCGTGCTCTCTTCGGACGCTGGGAAAATATCGATTGTGTCACCGCGCACACGAAACGTGCCTCGCTTTGTTTCGTAGTCGTTTCGAGTGTATTGAATTCGGATCAGATCGTCGATAAGACTCTCTCTCGACCGTCTCATCCCGGGACGAAGACTGATCATCAAGCCGAGATAATCTTCTGGGTCACCAAGTCCATATATACATGAAACGGATGCCACGACAATGACATCGCGTCGTTCCAATAACGACGCTGTCGCGCGATGGCGGAGTCGGTCGATTTCATCGTTGATCGAAGCATCTTTTTCGATATATAGATCGCGTGAAGGAATGTACGCTTCCGGTTGATAATAGTCATAGTAGCTGACAAAGTACTCAACGGCATTATCTGGAAAGAGAGCCATAAATTCGGCGCATAACTGTCCGGCAAGTGTTTTATTATGGGCGATCACAAGAGCGGGGCGCTGTGTTTCCTGAATAACGCTCGCCATCGTGAACGTTTTACCGGATCCGGTAACGCCCATTAATGTCTGCGCACGATCACCGTTTTCAAGGCCTTTCACCAGCGCTTCAATGGCCTCCGGTTGATCTCCCTTCGGTGTCATCTCCGTCTGCATTTGAAAACGGCCGGTACGCTCTAGTTGATGAATCTGCTCTCGAAGAAGCAAATGTCTATTTCCTTTCTTGTACAGTCTTTGCTAAGAATAATTCTCAAACCTTAGAAACGATTACTCTAATCACCCTTTTGCAAAGGTGTTCCATTGTTAAGAGGCGGCATGAGACAGAGTTCTTCCATTTTCTCTCTGAGTATAGCGAAATCCTGCCACATCAGAGTCTTCCTACGCGGATCACGCAGAATGTACGCCGGATGAAAAGTCGGGAGAATATAACAATTATTCGATACAATCCATCGACCGCGTACTCGAGAAATCGAGTTATCATCTCCTGTGAAATAACGATAAGCCGTCGCTCCCATCAAAAGATAAACTTTTGGGCGGACGAGCCGAAGCTGTTCGGAAAGCAGCGGTTGACAGTAGCCAGCTTCTTCCGGTGTCGGGACACGGTTCCCGGGCGGACGACACTTTACAATATTCGCGATATGAAAATCCTCTTCCCCGAATTCAAAACTCGAAAGCAAAAGATCCAAAAGCTTTCCTGAACGACCGACAAAGGGTTTACCCAAACGGTCTTCTTCCGCACCGGGACCTTCCCCTAAAATCATTAACGGCGCGTTGATCCCGCCCCGCCAAACGACGACATGCTTTCGAGTCATCGAAAGCGGGCACGCTTTACATGTCAAGCATTTGTTAACAAAAGATCTCCATCGTGAGCCATTTTGGTCTTCGATGTTATGTTCGGATGAGATACTCATGACTTCGATTCTCCTGTAAGCGATGTTCTAGCTCTACCCTTAATCTACCCAGTTAAAATCACTCAAGTTCAATGGCTCCGGTGTAAAGCGCGTAATATTTCCCCTTTTGCAAGAGCAAATCATCGTGTGTTCCGCGCTCAACGATGCGTCCATCTTCAAGAACAATAATGACATTGGCATTTCTGACTGTGGACAGACGATGCGCAATAATGAAGACGGTTCTGTCTTTCATCAGGGCGTCCATGCCGCGTTGCACTAGCGCTTCAGTGCGTGTATCAATCGAAGAAGTCGCTTCATCGAGAATCATGACCGGAGGATCGGCCACCGCAGCACGAGCAATGGAGAGCAATTGTCGCTGACCCTGTGAGAGATTGGCTCCGTCTTCCGTGATCCATGTCTGATACCCTTCAGGAAGCCGCGTAATGAATTCGTGTGCACCTGCAAGTTTGGCCATCGCAATACATTCCTCATCCGTCGCATCAAGTCTGCCAAAACGGATGTTGTCCATCACCGTTCCCGTAAAAAGATTCGTGTCTTGGAGCACCATACCGATGGCACGTCGCAAATCCGGTTTGCGAATGTCTCGAATATCAATCCCATCATAACGGATCTGGCCTTTCTTAATGTCATAGAAGCGGTTGAGCAAATTGGTGACGGTTGTCTTCCCTGCACCCGTAGAGCCTACAAACGCTACTTTTTGACCCGGTTTCGCGTAAAGTGAAATGTCATGGAGTACCGGCTGACCTTCCATATAAGAGAAATCAACATGCTCCATGCGAACATCGCCACATAGCTTCGTGTACGTTACATCCTTTCCCGTTGCTCCACACCTTTTCCATGCCCATATGCCACTTCGTGTATCACAAGATTTCAGTTCACCCTGTTCGTTGAAGCACGCATTCACTAATGCGACACAGCCGTTATCTTCTTCCGACAGTTCATCCATCATCGCGAAAACGCGTTCCACACCAGCGATCCCCGCAACGAGCGAATTGACTTCCTGTGACACCTGGTTGATATTACCGACAAAACGCTTTGTCATATTGAGAAAGGGCACCACAATACTAAGACCAAGCGGTAAACCGGAAAGGCTTATATTGCGTACCCCGGAAAGCAACATCGTGCTTCCGATAAGCGCCACAAACACGTAGAGCAGATTACCGACATTATTGAGTATCGGACCTAAAATATTCGCGTAACTGCTCGCCTTTCTGGATCTCTCACGAAGGAGCTCGTTGTGTTGATTAAATTCTTCAATCATTTGATCTTCATGACAAAAAACCTTAACCACCTTTAGCCCGGTGATCGCTTCCTCTACGAAGCCTTCTGTTTCGCCTAAGGATTCCTGCCGCAACCTAAAATAATGACCTACACCGCCGCTGATTTTGCGGACGATGAAGAACATGATTAAAACTCCGCCAAGTACAACCAAGGTTAGCCAAAAACTGAAATACAACATGATCCAAAAGATCGATATGATAACGAAACCGGCCTGTACAAAATTCGGTAGACTTCTGGAGATGACTTGGCGAAGTGTGTCGATATCGTTAGTATAGTGGCTCATGATATCGCCATAAGGTTGACGGTCAAAATACGACACCGGCAATGTCTGCATGTGAGAAAAGAGCGAAATTCGAAGCTTATTCAGCACACCGTGTGACATAATCGCCACGAGTTGCGTATAAAGCGCTGTCAATGAAATTGAAATAACATAGAGCACGATCAGCAGCCCGATTATGGGAAAGATGCCTCCTTTGACTTCATTCCAGGTTCCGGTCATCCAATTCGCCTCTATGATCGAGATGACCCTTTGCATGAAAAGCGAAGGAAGCGTTGACACCACAGAACCCGCAACAATACTGACGATTGTGAGCGGCAAAAACACCGGATAGAATGAACGCATCATTCTAAAAAGTCGCCGTATCGTCCCCTTTTTCCTCGGAGGCTTCGCAGATTTAATGTCCATGGAGAACCTCTATACGTGTCTGCGATTCATAGATTTCTCGGTAAATATCATTAGTTCGAAGGAGCACATCATGTGATCCGACAGCATCAATGCGACCGTCGTTCATGACGATAATTCGGTCGGCATCCTGAACGGACGCGAGGCGTTGCGCAATGATAATTTTCGTTGTTTCCGGGATGTAGGAGCGCAGCGCGGCACGAATTTTGGCATCAGTCTGAGTGTCGATGGCACTGGTAGAGTCATCAAGTATCAGAATCTTCGGTCGTGCAAGCAACGCTCGCGCAATACAAATTCTCTGGTTCTGTCCGCCTGACACGTTAGATCCGCCCTGTTCAATGTATGTATTATAGCCATCGGGAAAGCGACTGATAAAATCGTGTGCCTGAGCCATCTTGCAAGCTTCTTGAAGCATCTCGTCTGTTGCGTTTGCATCACCCCAGCGAAGGTTCTCCGCAATCGTGCCTGAAAAAAGCACATTCTTTTGAAGAACCATCGCGACGGAGCGACGAAGAACTTCAAGATCGTATTGACGTACGTCGATGCCGCCCACTCGGACGGAACCGGAAATCACGTCGTAAAGACGTGGAATCAACTGCACCAGCGTAGATTTAGCCGATCCCGTCGCGCCGATCACACCTATTACCTCTCCGGAAGCAATCTCAAGATTGATGTTCTCCAGTGCGTAGCGCTCCGCGTCTTTCGCATACTTAAAATAGACGTTATCGAATACGATGGAACCATCCGCTACATCAAGGTGAGGATCCTGCGCGCTTAGAAGACTGCTTTCTTCATTCAACACTTCAATAATGCGTCGACCTGATTCCTGTGCCATCACCAACATCGCAAGCACCATCGAGAGCATCATCAAACTCATGAGCATCATAAAGCTGTAAGTCAGAAGAGCAGACATCTGCCCGACATTAAAATCAAGACCGCGCGTAGTGATGACAAGGTACGAACCGTACGACAAAATCAAGACCATCACCACATTAAGACAAAATTGCATCAGCGGATCGAGTAGAGCAATGATTCTTTCTATGCGGGTAAAATCCTTTTTAAGATCTTCTGACGCCGCTGAAAACCGGTCAATCTCATTTTGTTCGCGGACGAACGATTTCACGACACGCATTCCCTTAACGTTCTCCTGAACAGAGAGATTGAGCTTGTCGTATTTACGGAATAATTTCCTAAATAAAGGAAGCGTCGTGCTGATCCCGCGCCAAAGACCGAAACCAAGAATGGGCACTGTAAAACAAAAAATCCAAGCTAATTTCCCGCCGATCACAAAGCCCATAATGAAGGCAAAAACGAGCATGAGCGGCGCACGAATCGCCGTACGAATTGTCACCATGAAAGCTTGACGGACAAATTCCACATCAGTCGTCAGACGAGTAATTAATGAGGAGGTCTCAAAACGGTCAACGTTTGAAAACGAGAACGTCTGTATGTTTTCAAAGAGTGCTTGACGTAAGTTTTTCGCCAGTCCGGTAGCCGCTCGGGCACTTGAAAAACCTGCCAGCGTACCGAATGTTAGCGACGTTATCGCACACACGGCAAGAATCAATCCATAGCGATATAATGCACTTTGTTCCGTGCCATACATCACTTCAGAGATTAATCGAGCAATAAGAAAAGGAATGGTGATCTCGATGAGCACCTCTCCTAACACGAAAATCGGCGTAATGATCGCAGTTGACTTATATTCTTTTATATGACGCGCTAACTCACGAATCACCTCGCGACAATGCTCCCTTCAGAAAAGCAACAGTGACCATTATAAGGTATTTTATATCGTCTCGACAACGCCCTTTTTCAGCATTAAAGCGGGATTCAGATGCCCGAGACAGTAACACCGTCAATAATGATCGCCTCCGGCGTTAATGATTTTTTGCGTCGGATCTGACGAGCTGTGAAAACCATGCGATCTTGAACATCGAAGATGTTTTCTGAAATGGCACCGCCTGTTACCCAAAATATTTGACCATTTTGGACAAGCTTTCCAAGGCGAAATTCACCGCCGAAATCTCCAGACATCGAATCCATATTGAATGAAGAAAAAGCAATTAATTCGAGATAATTACCGGTGCGATAATCATCAATCGGACGATCGCCAGCTTCCACCTCAAATGGCTGAACCATGCCCGTATGTGCAATACCAAGATAATGACTATAGCGCGCGCTGCTTCGGATATTCTCTGCTACGCCATCTCTAAAAAGGACATAAGGCTTCAAACGACGCCCCTCTTCATCTACCGGCTTTGAATGAATCGAAAACGAAAGCTCTGGATTCATCGTCACAGTCAGCGATTGTTTCGCCTCCTCTACGATGAAACGTTCACCTTTCTTAACACGGCTGATATTAGAATAGATCATCTGGTCTGTCGCTTGTGTAACATAAAATTCAAGTAATGATTCCACCGAATCGCCTGTCAAAATGATCCTAATACTCTCGATCTTTTCATTTCTTACGGCGAGGCTGCGCCCCTCTGTCTCCATAAGTTGCCTATCCACAATGGATTCAATCTGCTCGAGATCCATATTTGTAAGATCATAGTCGTTAAAAATCTCGACCGGCTCTTTTCCCTTGTTGTCGTCCGTAACGAGCTCGAACATCCAGTGATTACGCGGATACGTGATATCACAGCCTTTAGACGTCACGATACGTTGTTCTGCCGTCGTGGCAAAAATTTCACATGAATTGATATTCGATCGATATGGATAAGACTTGAAGAGCACGTCGTAAAGCTCATCATAACGTTCCTTCAAATCGGTGACATTATCGAACAGGGGAAGTCCAGGGATGCTGTCACCGACATCTTCGGGAAGGTCGTACCATTTATTTTTTACAAAACCGGCCGCAAAGACAGCTTTTTCGATCTTAGAAGCAATCTCCTGCTCTGAATCAGACGCGGAAATGAGAATGTTCGCATCTCCCTTGTAGCGCGTCTCATCCTCTTCAAAATCGACATAGATACACACATGATACTCCAGCGCATCTACAGCGCGGTTCATATCCAATTTATTTTGTATAAAAAAGAGTTCCTTTGAACGGGATCGATCCTCTTTAATTGTCCAAGCCGATACCTTAGCGTTTCGTTCCAGTTGTTGTTGAATAACGTGCAACATCAGTTCAATATCCCCTTAGCCTTGATGTGTGAACCTCCGGTAGAAACTTTCACCCATTCTTTCCATCCTTTACCGCAGTAGCCGGCTCCACTGAGTTTAAGATCAGGAGATGACGCCGTGATCGACGCCAGAAGATCCGGTACGTAACCGGTAAGATAAACTGGGCTGACAATGCGGCCGGTCAAACGACCGTCGACAATCTCTCGACCCTTTGTCGCAACACACTGAATGCCCCAATTCTTCGGATCCTCCATCCCGGACGTAGCTCCTTCAAGAATGTAGCCATGGTCTATGCCTCGGATCATCTCATCAAGAGAGTTATCGCCCGGTGCGAAAAACGTATTTGTCATTCTCGTGTACGCTTTGCGTTTCCAGGAATCGCGTCTGCCGTTCCCCGTCGGTTTAATATCTAGAAGAAGTGCCGAGAGTTCGTCACACATGCCTTGGACAAAAATACCGCTGTCGATGATTACTGTATCACAGGCCAAATTGCCCTCATCATCAAAAGCATAACTGGCGACTTCATCGCATGACGCTGCTCCGTCGTGCATTGTCACAGCATCGGAAGCGATACGCTTGTTGAAGTATTCCGCGCCTTTCGCGCGCTGTTTTACGAACATGTCCATCTCCGCGCCATGACCGAATGCTTCATGCGCGATCAGACCGGTGAAATCGGGCGTGCAAATAATATCGTAAGTGCCCGGATCGATCTTTTCACTTTTAAGAAGTTCTTCGGCACGCCGCGCTGCTTCTTCAGCGATCGGTTCAATGCCTTTGAGCCATTCGGCGCCACCCGTTCCGGATTTTGTAAGATAATCCGTCTTGACACTTTGGCCATCTGAAGCCGCAGCCATTGCCGTCACGTTCGCGTACGCATAGCTTTGATAAAGATCTCGATTCGGCGACAGAAACATTTTGTTAACCTGAGTTACCTCAATGGCCGCCATGACCTGCACCACCTGCGCGTATTTTTCTTTCACACGATCGTGCACATCGGTCAGTTCTGCCAAAATCGCCTCCGGATCTTCTTCGCCGGGAAGGATTTCGGCCTCACCTATATGAACCAACGTTTTTGATTCATCCGCAGGCGCTCGATCATAGACGACTGCCGGATGAGTTTTTAAAAAACGTGCGCGATCCTCACCGGCAATCTCTCTCATGCGTCTACACACATGATCTGAGTCAACAACATTAAAAGAATACTCACTAAAGCCTGTATCCTGCATCACGCGAAGTACAAACCCGCGTTCTGTCGCCGGCGAAGGGCGAACGTGTATGCCGCTTGTCATCACGCTGTACGATGTTCCGAATACATCTGTTCCAAGAATCGAAACAAATCGGAATTCATTTTTCAACGCATCAATTATGGCCTTAAGCGTCTCCTTCTGACGCATCAAAAAAGCCGATGTTTTCAATTGCATGGGGCAACCTCCTTCAGTAACGGAATTTATTATAACGTAAACACACTAGAAGACGAATAACTAACACGATGTTGACGCGATTCTTACATAGTCTCCGCTTGATTTGCTATATATTAAATGTAGGCTATGGTATAATAATATTAACTAAATGTTCGCAGTTTTTGCGACTCTTTTTTGTGCTTATTGTTAGGAGGGTGCAATGAAACGAATTAAGAAAACCATGCCGTTCCTTTTGGTTGTCGTCATGATTATCTCCATGTCATTGACCGCATTCGCTGCCGACGAGGTCACTTTAGCTGACATCGGCGCGGGGAAAAGCGATATTGTGGTGTTCTATACGAACGATGTCCATGGCGGTGTCAGCAATCGCAACATGATCAACGGCACTGGACCAAACTGTCTTGGCTATGCCGGTGTTGCCGGTATTATGGGCGAGGCTAAAGATCAGGCGGGCGCTGTATTGCTCGTCGACGTAGGCGACTCAATACAGGGTTCTGCCATCGATACTGATACAAAAGGGCTGAATTCTATTAAATTGATGGAGGAGCTGGGCTACGATATTTGCGTACCGGGGAACCATGAATTTGACTTCGGACTAGACTCTTTCCTTGATATGATCGAAGCCAGCAGCTTAAACTACATCTGCTGCAACTTCACCGATCTCGACGGCAACCTCGTCATGCCCAAAGCATACGATGTTCTGTCATTCACTATCGAAGGCAAAGATGTGAAGATCGGTTTTGTCGGTGTAGACACCCCCGAAAGCATTGCGAAAGGCACGCCCAAGTACTTCCAAGATGATGACGGCGATTTCATCTACACCTTTAAAGAAGACCCTGCTGATCTCTATCAGACTGTTCAGGACAGCATTGACGCTTGTAGAGATGACGGAGCCAATTATGTCGTAATATTAGGTCACCTCGGTGACACAGGCGTTGAAAACGGCTGGTCTTCAAGAGATGTCATCGCGAACACTGTGGGTGCCGGTGTTTTTATTGACGGTCACGCACACAGCATTATCCCCGGCGAAATAGTCAAGAACAAAATTGGTGAAGATGTTCTCCTGACCTCTTCAGGTACAAAGCTCGATTATTTAGGCGTTCTCAAACTTTCAATTGCAGACGACGGCGCCATCAGCGCAAGTTCTAATCTCATCAACACGGTTACGGACGAACAAAAAGCTTCCGATTCGTATAAGAACATGGATGAAAAAGTAAAAGAAGTCGAATCAGCGTACGACTATCTTGAAACCGTCTATGGCAACTCACCATTCCCGCTGTGCATTTACAACAGCGAGACCGGCGACCGTATGGTTCGCAAACAAGACACCAATATGGGCGACTTCTTAACGGACGGATACCTCTGGTATGCCAACAACGATCCCAATCTTGAGGGTTTCCAGAAAGCTGACGTGGCTTTCCTCAATGGCGGATCTATCCGCGCGAATATTGCGGCTGGCGACATTCAGTACGGCCATATCCTCGCGGTCATGCCTTGGGCCACCCGTGTGACTCAGATCAAAACAACAGGCCAACACATCTTAGAAGCGCTTGAAATGGGTGCGCGCCTACTCCCCGATGATGAATGCGGCGGCTTCATTGTCGCGAGCGGACTCACGTACAAAATCGATCCTACAAAACCGTCCAAAGTTGTGACCGATGACAAAGGCATGTTCATCGAAGTAGACGGTACTTTTGCCGGAGGCGATTTCCGAGTCTATGATGTAAAAGTCGGCGACAAAGATATCGATCCTGATGCGACGTATATCCTCGTCATCAATGCCTATTATTCTGAAAACATGGGCGACGGTATGACGATGTTTAAGGATGATGAACGGATCATCTCAAGCGACGACAACGTCATCGATGTCGATGTAATTTGCTCGTATCTCGAGGAAGGACTCGGAGGCAAAGTACCCGATAAATACTCCAATGAAAACGGTGACGGACGCATCGTGATTGAGCCTCAAGAAGGATTCCCCGCAACGGGAGAGACGTCTAACTACATCTGGATGGGCGCAACGCTGCTCCTAATCAGCGCTACGTTGTCTGTAGCATACATCATCGAGCGCAAGAAAGACGTCCGGTGCTAATCCAGACCAAGTACGTTGATCTTCTGTCGCTGAAATAAGCACAGAAAACTTTCGTACAGAAATTAACAATCAACTCACAAACAAAAAGGGTGTCTTCCCGAAGATCACCCTTTTTGTTTACAAACCGTTATTTTACTTCAATCAAACAACAGAGCTTTCAAAAACCAACTCACCGCGTTTGAAGCGCCCTACATCAAGATTAGAAACATCGATCGTCAAGGGCTCACCAAGAATCATATCTGTAATCAACTGGCCGGTTGCCGGAGCCAGCATGAACCCATGTCCGGAAAAGCCACATGCGAGATACATGCCTTCAACTTCCGGAACAGGCCCGTAGATCGGCTGTGCGTCTCCTGTCATACAGTAATGGCCCGACCATTGTCGGATGATATTTACTTGAGACAGCGCCGGCAGCAGCCTTGAGCAGGTTTTTGTCATCTCTTCAACAAATCGCCAACCTGAACTTATACGGAAGTCACGAGGCTCTGTATCATCGCTCCGACCCATCAGAATCGATCCGTGAGGTACTTGTTGAATGTAAATGTTGAAATCAAAACCCATCACCATAGGGCCAAATACCGGTTCCATCGGCTCTGTCACGAGTATTTGATGCCGTTGTACATAGATAGGAATATTGACGCCTGCCATGGCGCCAATCTCTTTCGACCAGCCTCCGGCGGCAACGACAACGGTATTCGTGCTGATGCGCCCTCGCGATGTCTCCACTGCCCGTATGCGCCCGAGGCTCACATCTATCCCCGTCACTTCAGTATGTTTGAATATTTTGACACCCAATCTCTCCGCTGACTGAGCAAATGCCTCTGTTGTGTGAAAGGGATTGAGGTGACCGTCTTCAGGGCAAAAGGTCGCCGCGACGAACTGTGACGTGTCAATGATTGGCACGATCTTATGCGCCTCCTGTGGCGATAGATAGACCGAAGAAATACCGAGACGATTCTGAAGCTCGACGTTCTTTTTGAACTGTGCCGCTTCCCTCACATTGGCTGCCACAATCAGATACCCGTTCTGTTTGAACTCAATATCCCGCTCATACTCCAACGTTTCATTGGCATTTTCAAAAAAACGTACCGAATACTGTGCCAAATGACAGTTCATTTCAGCACCCCATTGCATGCGAATGCCCGCACCGCAACGTCCTGTCGAACCGTTTGAAAGGGTATCTTTCTCCACTAGAACGATATCTTTCACACCACGATGCGCCAGATTCCATGCGATCGCACAACCGGAGATGCCTCCGCCTACGATCACCACTGAAGCCGTTTTAGGAAGGTTCACTTTTCGTCACCTCCTGTGAAAAAAGAAATCGGTTGCGCGATGACCGGCGGACGATGCATCGAAGGAAGAATCGAGTCTCGCGGTTGTCCTGTCATACGTGCGATTTCGTCGGCGATGAGCGGTCCGCACGTCCTCGCCTGACAGGGTCCCATCCCGGCGCGGCTGATGCGTTTGATCTCATCCACCGTGGTATAACCTTCCGCAATCAGTTCGCAAATCTCACGACGCGTAATTCCCTCGCAACGGCAAATCATTGCTTCATCATCGACACCTTCAGAGTTGATGAACTTATCCGTATTTATCTCAGCACCATCCTTAGACACCAATTGATCTGTGTCTTTCTTACTGCAAAAAAAACGAACGTCATGAACTTGTTCAATCGGAACGCTTAAAGTCACAAGCGGCGTTCCAGACGTTTTCCCTGCAGAAACGCGAATAACGGTACCTTCTCCTACCACATATCCAGCTCGGTTCATCGTAGAAACGATCTCTCCTTTTTGAGGCAAAGAGCAAAACTCATACGGCAATGTGACCGATCCAGTTCCATCCCCTCGACTCTCATCAATAATAAATATCGCAAGTCCGGGACATACGCGTGCGCATGCCCCACATCCGGTGCATTTCTCAAAATCCAATACCGGAATATCGTGGATGGAATCCATCGGCAAAATCGCATGGAAAGGGCACGATGTGCTACACGGATTGCAAGGAATCTTCTGGAAACATTCGATCACCGGGTATGGTCTCAATGCACGTCGCGACGGCGACGGGAGGCAACGCTGAATAAGATTGTTATCTGCGACACCTGTTGTAGTCAACATGATAAAGCTCCTTTCATGCGGTGCTCATCTTTATATATCTTGTTATAATCGGAACTTCGGAGAATCCTGAAATTATCGTAAACGTCAGTTGCGTTCAACATGATTAAGTTCCTTTTCATACAATGCCTGCCTTTGCAAGACCGGAACGGACCTTCTCACCGCTCGGACCGGCGCGCAATTCGTCGAGTTGTTGTCGAAGATCGGCGCGTTCGTCGTCAATTGTCGGCGTACTTAAACCTAGCGATGCCGCCGCCTCAAGTCCTGCAAGTCGACCCTCAACCATCGCCGCGCTTGCTTCTTCGATACCGGCGACGTCGCCGGCAACGTAAATATCCGGCACAGAAGTTTCAAGTCTCTCATTGCGAAGAGGAACGTATCCGCCCAACTGCGGAACATAACGCATTTTGCACTCTGCCTGCCACAATAACTCTGCAAGCGGCGAAAGCCCCACAGAAATACAGATTACATCGCAGGACAAGGATTTTGAGCTTCCCGGTATCGGCTGCCAACAGTTATCGATTTGGGCGATCACTGCAGATTTCACTCCATCGATACCATCTGCTCTCAGCAGTGTGTGTGACGTTAGAATCGGCACACCTGCGCGTCGAATCTTGCTCGCATGCACTGCGTAACCACCGATTTTCGGAAGGCCTTCGACAACGGCAACAACTTCCACACCGGCCTGTAACAGTTGATAGCTGACGATCAGCCCGATATTGCCCGCGCCGACCATCAGAACACGTCGTCCGGGGCGAACACCATATACATTCATCATCGTCTGCACAGCCCCTGCGCCGTATATGCCGGGAAGATCATTGTTAGGAAAAGCTAGAAATTTCTCCGACGCCCCCGTAGCCATGATGATGCGTGAAGGTTTAACTTTGCAGTATTTCCCGTCACGATCTACTGTGATAACACCGTCCTCAAAAAGACCGAGAACCGTCGCGTGTGTCCAGATCGTTACGCGCTCCCCAACGAGTTCTCGCGCCTTTGCGATCCGTAACGGAATATCTATGCCGCGAACAGACGCGTACTGCTTTTCCGATCCGAAAAATTTATGTGTTTGTTTTATCAGCTGACCGCCAAGGTGTGCGAAACGTTCGATAAGAAGAACCGACGCGCCGGCTTCAGCTGCTGCATTTGAGGCCATGAGACCGGCCGGTCCGCCGCCGATGACGACAACATCCGTTTCATACATCATCCGACGCTCCTTTCGACTCATCAAACACATGATTGATTTGTTGTTTTCTCGGCAAAATACCTCGATCCTCCTGCGTCTCAACGACCATCCCATCTTCAAGATACGTCGTGCATGTCCGGACATTGGGCTTCCCATTCACCACCATAAGACACGAACTGCAGTTGCCGATCGCACAATAAAATCCGCGCGCGCGTTTCGTCTTAAAATGACGGCCAAACACTTGAACACCGTTTGCGAAGAGAGCCGAGGCAACCGTGTCACCTTCTCTTCCTACCATCGGGCGTCCGTCAAATGTGAATGATAGTATCGCGCCTTTTTTAAATTGTAAGATCGGATGACTCTCGATCCGTTGATCGTCCACAAAAACCTCTTTCTTTTTTGGCGCACCTATCACCGGAGAGCAAGACAAGATATCACTATCGACTTGAAATTCCGGTGAAGAGCATTGTACGTCGCCATCAGTCCTCATACTAAAAAACAAAGTTCAGGCGTCGCCGTCCTCTTTCATATATGGATACGCGATGTCCTTAGAAGGCACAAATGTTTCTTTTATTACACGCGGACTTGTCCAACGAATCATGTTAAAAATAGAACCCGCCTTATCGTTTGTGCCAGATACGCGTGAACCACCGAACGGCTGCTGTCCGACAACGGCTCCCGTCGGTTTGTCATTGATGTAAAAGTTTCCGGCTGCTCCGCTAAGTTTCCACTCCATCTTGATCAAGGCTTCACGGTCTTGGGCGAACACAGCACCGGTTAAAGCATAAGGTGACGTCGTATCACAAAGTTCAAGTGTCTCATCCAGCTGATCATCATCATAAGGATAGACCGTCAGAACAGGTCCAAAAATTTCCTCAACCATGCTGGGATAATGCGGATCTTTTGCTTCGATGACGGTTGGAAAGATGAAGTAGCCTTTACTATCGTCATAATGGCCACAGAGAACCTCCGCATCATCCGACGCATGTGCGTCATCGATATACCCCTTGATCGTGTCGAAGGCATTCTGATCGATCACGGCGCCCATAAACGTCGTAAAATCAGCGGGATTGCCTACTTTAAGCTCGTCAATTTCTTTTAGTAAAA